>JAIOZF010000006.1 GCA_021740745.1 Crocinitomicaceae bacterium
ATCCACTTTTTGCTTTATGAAAGCATTGTCTTCATGGAAAATTTCTCTTCGCTCGCTATGTCCAACCAAAAAATGATTTACACCAATTGATTTAAACTGTGCGATAGAGATTTCACCCGTAAAAGCGCCTTTATCTGCTGGATAACAGTTTTGTGCACCAAAAAAAATGTGATCTGAACTATTTCCAATTAACTGTTGAATAAATAATGCAGGCGGAAAAACCATTAATTGAACTCCTTCAACAGAATCAACAAGGCTCTTACAGTCATTCAGCAAGTTAAATGCTTGCTCTGAAGAAAGGTTCATTTTCCAATTTCCTGCGACTATCTTTTTTCTCATTTCTTCAAGGTATTTCTTTTAATCCAATCAAATGAAGGTGTAGATCTGTGCGCAAATTTCCCTTTCATAATTCCTTTCTCAATTACAAGTAAAGAAGGGTTCGAGCGAGCAATTGCTTTCAACTCTGTTTCATCATTCAAGAAAACAGGGATATTAAATTTATGCTTCTTACGGAAAGCGTTGATTTCTTCTTTATTAGCATTAACAATCATAACAAAAGGAATCTTTGCTTTCTTACATTCAGCATAAATAGACTTATAACGCTCAACTGCACTCCAATTGGCTTCATTCAAGTTCTTAACTGTTAAAACAAAAATTCGATCTGCTTTCACGATGTAATCGCGGATACTTACTTCTGTAAAAGATGGATTCGTCATTTCGATTGTATCCAAGATTTTATAATCTGTTTCCGGGAAATCTTCTGGCGTATATTCTGCTTCAGGAATTTCCATTTCACTATTATAAGCTAGGTCTAAGATTTTGAATCCACTTATTTTCGACTGAGCGAGCAATTCTTTCACAATCGGTAATTGCATTTCAACCGCACCAATATCTGCAACTGGTAAGAACGGATTGAATTGATCCGTAATGGAAGGAATTCTCGTAGGGATGATTTCCTTTTGTGTCATTTCCAAGTAAACCCAATCCTTATCTTCCCAAATTTTAGAATCAACATATTCTTGTGAGGTTGAGTTATACTCAATTTTTTCACCTGTTTTCTTGTTTTTGTATACTAACAAGCTTTCATACTTACCTTCAATTCCATCATTCATTTTCTCGATCAAATTGGTGCCTTCAGCGTAAGGACGATAGTCTTTTAATGGCTCATACATTAAAACGTAAGTTGTCATTAGTAAACAAAGAATTGTTACAACTACACTCACTCCAAAGTAATTACCGAGCACTTTACCACCTGATCGTTTAATCCAAAGGGATCCTAGTAATGCGATTGCTCCAAAAAGAATTGGGAAATACCAACCAAATACCCATGAAAAGAAAACTATAACCAATCCTGAACCAAGCAAGAATTTCATATTCTGTTTCTTTTCATTTGGTTGAATAATCCACTGTGCTATAAAAATCCAAAATGTTAAATAAACAAGGATGATATCTTTCCAAAGCGATTCTTTTGGAGAAAGCGATCTTCCAACTGAACCTTTCATCGCATCACCAAAACACCCGCAATCATCCACACACTGAGGTTGTTTTTTTTCTTCTACAACAAGTGTCTTGGCATCTTTGGAAATGATTTTAATTTCCTTGTTCGTTTTTGCTTCTTCTATTTTAATTGCTGCCAATTGATCGGTCATTTCGAAAGTATCTCTATCAACAAACTTTTTAGAAGAATCACAATTCGCAGTATGCCATGTCAAGAATGTAAAAAACAGCATCATCATCATCGTGAGATAGGAAACAAGTTTAATCTTCCCTCCTATGATAATCAGCACACCTAAAACTATTTCTGCAATGCAAATAACGACACTTAAAAACAAAGCAGATTCGATTAAAAATTCTAACGAAAATCCTGGAGCGCCGAACAATTCTTTAATTCTATATGCTAAAGCACCATCCTCGAAATATTCTTCAAGTTTATATGAAAACCCAAGTGGATCATTTGCCTTTACTAAACCAGACACAATGAATAATCCACCGACCAAACCTCTAGCCACATTCGCCATCATTAATCTACCTTGGAAGATGAAAATCCCTGCTGCACTCAATGCAAGAAGTATGTATCCAATAAAATTAAACAACATGTATTGTGCTTCAAAATTCTTATGTGAACCAACAGCAACAAATGTTAAACCCGTTAAATTAACGAGAACAAATAGTGCATTAAAGAGGAAAGATCTTCCTTGAACTGTAGCTTTTTGTTTCATAATATTACTTTTTTTTAGGGGTATTTGTTAAATGAATTAAGGCAAAAACGGAGTAATTCAGCATGTCGAAATAATTAGCATCGATTCCTTCGCTCATGATTGTTTGACCATCGTTGTCTTCGATTTGCTTGATCCGAAGAATTTTCATTAAGATCAAATCAGTTAATGAACTAACACGCATATCTCGCCAAGCTTCGCCATAATCGTGATTCTTTCGTTCCATCAAAGACTGCGCCTCTGCTGCATAATGATTGTATAATTGCAAGGCCTTTTCTGGATCCAATTCCAATTCTTTCAAATCTTTTTCCAACAATTGAATTATTGCCATGATGCAATAGTTGACAATTGCTCTAAATTCGTCTTCAACATCCTCTCCTACTTTATTTTCTCCAGTTTCTTGTATCGTGCGAATTCGTTGTGCTTTTATAAATAATTGATCAGTTAACGAGCTTGGTCGAAGTATTCTCCATGCCGTTCCATAATCTTTTGTTTTCTTCAAAAAAATATCTCGGCAAACATTCATTACCTTTGTATATTCTAAACTCGTCTGATTCATTTAATGCACTATGGGATTTTCAAGCGTTGAAGATACACATTTTCCGATAAATCGCCACCTTCGGCTAAAGGATAAATTATTTGACCTTAGCACACCAAAAGTGATGGGGATAGTCAACTTAACACCAGATTCATTCTACCAATCAAGTCGTATATCGGCTGATAAAGAATTACTTAAACAGGTTGAATCCATGCTGAATTACGGTATGGATATTCTTGATTTAGGAGGGTATTCAAGTCGACCAGGAGCAAAAAATGTTTCGATACAAGAAGAAATTGATCGTGTAAAAGGTCCAATTCAGCAAATTAAAAATGCGTTTCCTTCACTTCCATTATCGCTTGACACCTTTCGTTCGGATGTTGCAGAAGTAGGTATTAATGAAGGTATTGAGATAATCAATGATATCAGTGCTGGATTATTAGATGACCGAATTTTAGACGTCGTTGCGGCTGCAAAAGTGCCTTATATTGCGATGCATATGCAAGGGAATATGGAGACAGTTCATAACACATTCGAATATGGCGAATTGTTCAATGAATTGGTTCGTTATTTTTCGGAGCGCATATCCACACTTCAATCAAAAGGAATACATGATATCATTTTAGATCCGGGGTTTGGATTTAGTAAAAGTATTGAACAGAACTATCAATTATTAAATCAATTGGATCAATTCCAACTTCTTGAAAAACCAATTTTAGTAGGTTTTTCGCGCAAATCGATGATTTACAAAAAATTAAACAAAACTGCGGAAGAATCTTTAAATGGCACAACGGTTTTAAATACCATTGCCTTGTCTAAAGGGGCAAGTATCTTGAGGGTTCATGATGTAAAAGAAGCCAAAGAAATTATATCCTTGCTTTTCTAACTTTTTTCCAATTGTGACGTACTATTTCTCAATTTGAATTCCTATATTCGATATATATTCTAGACGATTTATTATGTTAAAAAACTATTTTCTACTGTTAATGTTGAGTTTTATTTCTTTTATGAGTATTTCTCAAACACCAATTTGGACAGAAGCATTTCAAAACGCATGCGCGAGTGATTGTCCCGGAAATGGTTACGCAGGTCCGAATGGCGCATGGAGTGTTGCTGCTTCTGGAATTAATGGCACTGATGCAAATCTTTGGTATGTAAGTGGCGCCGAATGCGGAAACGCAGCCGCAGCTTGTGGCTCTGTATGTGGAACTATAGATCCATCACTACATATTAGCGCAAACCCAAGTGTTATTGGTGATCAAGGTGCTGCTTATTTAGCAGGTGGATTAGGATTTTGGGATCCTGTGACAGATAGCAGAGCTGAATCTCCCGTAATTAATCTTGCTGGACAAAGCACTATGACATTGACTTTTAATTATATTGAAAACGGTCAAGCTGCTATAGATGACGCTTCCCTTTGGTATTTTGATGGCGCAACATGGACACTTTTAAGTGCGCTAGCTAAAACACCTTTAACCTGCAATCCACAGGGTACATGGACAGCCTTTAGTATTGCGATGCCAACTTCCGCTAATAATAATCCAAATGTAAAAATTGGGTTTAGATGGGTGAACAACGATGACAATGTCGGAACTGATCCTTCCTTTGCGGTTGATGATATCCAAATTACAATTCCGTCTGTTGGTGCGCCACCAGTTGCTAATTTCTCAACTCCAACCACAACTATCTGTGAAGGAACATGCATTAATTTCACGAATACTAGTACATTTAGTGCTGGAGCAACCTTTGCATGGAATTTTGGTGATGGTCAAGTATCAGCCTTACAAGATCCAACTAATATCTGTTATAATAACGCTGGTTCATTTACTGTGACTTTAATCGTTACAGATGCGAATGGGACTGACACTGAAACGAAAACGAATTACATCGTAGTAAATGCACCTGTCAGTGCTGGGGCCGATAACACTGGTTCTGTCTGCAACAATACGACATTAAGTTTACCAACTTTATTAAGTGGTGCAAGCGCTGGTGGTGTTTGGGTTGAAACGACAGGGATTTCAAGTGGACAATTTAATGCTGGAACAGGAGTTTTTAATGCAAATGGTTTAACACCTGGAACTTATACATTTAGTTATTCAGTAACAGGAACAGCTCCTTGTCCAAATGACCAAGCGGTTTTTTCCATTACAGTTAATGACTGTTCAGCTGGACCGATTGCGATTATTAATGCGTCAAACTTAACCGTTTGTCAAGGTCAATCTTTATTATTTAACGATGCAAGTACTGGTTCAAATGTAGATACATGGGTATGGAGTTTTGGTAGTGGCTTACCAGGAACCGCTAATACCGCAGGACCTCACAGTGTGTTTTTTAATGCAGTAGGGACATTTAATGTACAATTAACAGTTACGGATGATTTCGGCACGGATGATACGCTTATTTCAATTCAAGTAATACCTTGTAGCACACCAACAGCAGCATTTGCAATTTCGGATAATGATCCGTGTGCAGGTGATTGTATTACCTACACGAATAATTCAGTTTCTATAGGAACTCCAACTTACGCATGGACCTTTGCTGGAGGATCACCTGCTACTTCAACTAGTGCAAATCCTGGACAAATTTGTTATGACACTCCTGGCACATATGCAGTTGATTTAGTTGTGACCAATGCATTTGGATTTGCGAATTATTCTCAAAACATTACTGTTCTTCCTCCCCCAACAATTGTTACTGGTGGAGATATCGTAATTAATCTGGGTGAAAGTGCAGTCATAACTGCCACCGCATCATCAGGAACAATAACATGGGATTGGACACCAAATAATCAAGGAAACATTCTTGATTGTACGATTTCTGACTGTTCACAAGCTACGGTGAATCCAACAATTACAACAACCTTCACAGCAACTACAACAACAACCGAAGGATGCACAGTAACAGATAATGTATTAATTGCTGTTAACGTGCCAGTTGGTGGATACGCAATTGGAGTTCCAACTTCATTTTCACCAAATGAAGATTCAAAGAATGACGTATTGTTAGTAAACGGAATAGGAATTACGACAATGTTCTTTAAAGTTTATAATCGCTACGGTCAATTAGTTTTTGAATCAGACGACCAAAGTATTGGTTGGGATGGAAAAGTGAATGGAGAGCCATTGAATCCTGCCACTTTTGCTTGGACCTTGGAATACGTGCTTGTTAATGGACAAGGCGGAAAAATGAATGGTAATGTTACACTTTTAAAATAAACGATCATGTTAAAAACCGTCATAACCCTATCAGTCTTGACCTTAGCTTGGTCTAATTCGATTTTTGCTCAACAAGATAAACACTTTAGTATGTGGATGGAAAATCCAACACTAATAAATCCAGCAACTGCAGGTGCAATGGATGAGGACATTCGTTTTATGACAAATATGCGTATGCAGTGGTTACCTTTGGATGGTGAGAATTTTAGAACAAATTCCTTCGGTGTAGATGCCAAGTTATTCAAAAACAGAAGTGGAAGCCATTTAGGTTTAGGCTTAAATTTTGTAAACGATGCGACAGGAGATTTGCGATTGACATCTAATATTATTTCTGTTCCAATTAGCTATACCATTGCTGCGGATAAAAACACATTCATATCACTTGGGATTGCTCCGGGATTTTACCAACAAGCAATTAAAAACACAAATTCCACATGGAATAATCAGTGGGACGGTTCAAGCTATAACCAAACGATATTAAGTGGAGAAAGTTTCTCACCTGATTTAGCAGTGTCTACTTTCGATATTGGTGCTGGACTTCACGTTAACTATAAATTTGATGCTAGCAATAATATTAACGTTGGTGTATCTGTTAATCACATCACTGCCCCTTTAGTATCATATAGTGCTTTAGAGAACAAACTTTATCGAAACGCTAATATTTATCTTTCTGGCACTCGATTTTTGGATGATCGCAATTTTGGTTTTTCACCTCAAGTGCTCGTTTCATTGTTTGGTCCAAGTAGAAATATTTTATTTGGAACCTATTTCGATCATGAGATGTTTGAAAGCTCAAAGAGAACCGATTACGTTCAGCGATCTTTTATTTCCTATGGCGTATTTATGCGCTATGGAGACGCAATTATTGGATCTTTAGCCTATAAATTCAAAGGTTTTAAGGTTGGGGCTAGCTATGATTTTAATATTTCGAAATTGAGTAGTGCAACTCGATCTTCTGGAGGATTCGAAATTTTCCTTAAATTCTCTACATTGACAGATCGAAGCTCATATATTCGTGACCGCAAACTATTCCGATGGAAAAAAGGAACACGAAGATTATAATTTTAAAAAGGGTTGTTAGAAAATAACCTTTTTTCTTTCTCAAAAATTGATTTTGCACCTTGAATTCCACCAGTGTGAACAAATAAAATGCGTTTGTTTTTAATATCCCTTTGTTCAATTTCTTTAAACAGAGCGAACATTGCTTTTGCCGTATAAACGGGATCTAACGGTATTTTTGTTTCTTTATAGAATGACTCAATAAAATCCAATAAGTCAGCAGTGTATTTTCCATAACCACCAAAATGATAATTATCTAGCACCTCAATTTTACTCAACCAATCTGAGATTGTTTCAGCATCAAATGCAGCATATCCGTAAAGTGTTTTCATTTCAGCCAGTGCGTTAAACCCTTTCAAAACAGGCACCGTCCACAATGTGCTTTTTTCAGGTAAGCTCATCAATAAGCCTGCTGATGTTGTTGTGGTTCCTTGTGCAACAATCACAAGATCATAATCATTCGTTGTTTCAGACAAAATTTCTGAGCAACCAACTATTCCCCAGTAATTCGCTCCTCCTTCTGGCACAATATACATGGAAGGAAACTTCGTTGTTAACTCTTCTTGATACATGCGCTCATTTCTAAATGCATAATCCTCACGACTTACAAAATGTAATTCCATTCCATATTGAGCGCAACGTTTAAGTGTATCATTCGAATCTTTCGTCAACTCCTCTCCCCTAACAATGCCAATAGATTGAAGGTTCTTCATTTGACATACTGCAGCCGTTGCAACCAAATGGTTTGAAAATGCCCCACCAAAGGTTAAAATTCCTTCGAATTTTTGTTGCTCGGCATGCAAAATTGAATACTTCAATTTTCTCCATTTGTTACCTGAAATTTCAGAATGAATTAAATCATCACGCTTCACAAAGAACTTAATATTCCTTGCTATTAGATGAGTCAAATGAACTTCTTGGAGAATTGATTGTTGAACTGAAAGCATAAGTCATTGCTGTTTAAACTATATATATACATTTGCAGAATGAGTGAAGAAAATAAGCAATTTTCAAATCGTCCGAATATTGAATCCCAAGATTATTATCTTACTGAAGATGGATATATAATCTTTACAGAATCTTATCATTTAAAAAGAGGATATTGCTGTCAAAACTCCTGCAAACACTGTCCTTATGGTTTTAATAAAAAAGCCAAAACAAACAAAAAGGATTAGTAAACGCCTTTCTCAGGAAATTTTCCTTTGTATTGTGCTAATACACTTTTTATATAATCAATATCTTTCTCAATATCACCAGTAGGTTGAAACAAGCTGTGAAATCCACCAATTTTCTTCTCGTAATCCATATAGCAGATGTAAATTGGAACATTGGCCTTTTGAGCAATATAATAAAAACCTTTTTTCCAATTGGGGTTGTAGCTCCGCGTGCCTTCAGGTGTAAAAACCAAATATAATTGCTCGTACTCTTTAAATAGCTTAGACGCATAATCCGTCATGTTGTTATTTTTCTTTCGATCAACCGGAATCCCACCCATCAACCTTAACAACCAACCAAGTGGTGGAAAAAACAAATCTTTCTTAATTAGAATTTTTGGTTTAACACCGTACATTATAAACGCTAATCTACCTAGAAGAAAATCCCAGTTCGAAGTGTGTGGTCCTACCACAATAACACATTTATCAACACCAACTGGAGAATTTTCAGCAATTTTCCATCCAAACATCCAAAAAATAAAGCGTGCAATTTTTCTCATTTGACAAAGTTAGCTATTAAACAATTACTTGTACTTTTGTTTTATGCGTTTTAGCCGTTCCCTGCTCCGTTTTTTATCATTTTCCATTTTATTGATGGCCAGTTGGTTTATATTCCAATTTGCACGCACCATTCTCAGTGAAACACAAAATGGAAACTTGTCTTTTGTTCCTGCGGATGCAACGTTTGTGATGCGCATTGACGGCAGACAATTGGCAGAGACAGCGCTTTTTTCTATTGTAATGGATTCGAAAGACGAGGAAATTATTCGCCTAATAGAACGAACTTTTAAAAACAAGGTAACGGATAACAAGGAATTCAAGAATACTGGAATCAATTTTTTATCCGATGTGGTGATTTTTAAAATGGACTACCAAGAAGGAATAGTAAATGGTGTTTTAGTAAATCTCACTAATCAACGACTATTTGATAAAAATATCACTGCAAGCGATCAAGAACAACACGCTTTTTCTTCAACTGAAAATGTTGGACTAATTTTAACGTATTCAGCTAAAAACAAAGAGAAAGTTTCAGCTAAGGGTTTACAAAAATTAGCAGATTCCATTCTTCAGAGCAAAACAACTCATAAAGTTCAACAATTAATTGCCAATCGAGAGGAAGGTAAATTTACAGAAGTATTCATTAAAGGAAATTTTCTTGGCAACGCTCTTAGTTCATCGGAATCATCAATTGTATTTGAACAAAAGGCACAGTCTTTTTTATTACACGGTGATTTATCAATGAATGATCCAGAATCTGATTCACATAAATTATCACACCAGTTGGCGGAAAAAGGATTTCACATTACAAGTCGTGTTTTTTCGAAAGAAATATCAGACTCCCTTGGACGTTTATTATCCTTTATGGATAAACCAATTCCAGAAATTACCGCATTTTCATTAAACTATGAAGGAACAAAAATAATCAATCACACTTCAGGCTTCTTTGTTGTTCCTAATATGGAAATGGTGATTCAATGTGCAAATCCTTTTTCAATTCAATCGTTTTTGAAAGAATCAAGTATATCAGCACAACTCGATTATCAAATAACGGATAACACGGTTCAATTTCAAGATGAAGTTCTATACTACAAGCAATTAAGTTCCAATAGTTTTTACATTGGAAGCGCTGAGCAACCTGTATTTAAACAAAGAAGCGAAAACGAATTATTACATATATCTGGAAAATTAAATCCTTTATTGAACATTCAAGGAGGCGGAATGATGACTGCATTTCTCGAAATGATTCCAATATTTAAGGCATGTAAGGGAATTTCAAATCACTCAGAGCGCATCCAATTTGATATCGTTGAAAAAGAACGAAACAAGGCTGAAATCAGAGGTGAGTTGCTTTTTAAAAAGGAATATTCTCCAATGAATGAAATTCTAAAATTCATTCTAATTAGTCAAATGGCTAATTAAAGATCCAACTCTTTCAGGAAACTATTGAAGTAAGCTGAGGCTAATCTCATTCTTGAACCATACCAACTGCACATTTCCCCATTAATTATTCGAATTTTTGATGTTGGAAAACGTTTTTGATAAAGCTTAATGTGTTCTTCTGTAAAAGGATAGGGCTCAGAACTTAGAAAAATACAATCAGGTTGAATTTCAGTTTCTTTCCATTGAGGATATCTATTTTCCTCACATACATTATGAAATCCAATTTTGGAAAGTAGAGAATTAACAAACGTATGCTGTCCGACAATAAAATCTGGATCTTTCCAAATAAAATAAAGAAAGGATCTACTTTTCGATGGAATATTGATTAATTCAAAATTGTGTTGAATATCTAAAATGAGTTCCTCTGCTGCTTCGTCTTTCCCAATTATTTCTCCAAGCTGCTCAATCATTTTCAAGGCATCATCGAAGGTGAAAATATCACTCAACCATACGGGAGCAATCGCTTCCAAGGCCAGAATATCTTCCTTTGTATTTTCCTCCTTGTTGCCGATAATTAAATCTGGACATAATTGTCGAATTGCATCAACATTCAACTGTTTGGTACCTCCTACTCGTTGTTTTTTACGATACCATTCGTCTGGATAAATACAAAATTTTGTAATTCCAACAACTTCATCTTGTAGGCCTAAATCATATAACAATTCAGTTTGTGAGGGTACTAACGAAACGATCCGACGAGGAATTCCTTCCAGTCGGACCGTACGATTCATTTGATCTTTAAAAATTCGTTCCATTAAGACATTGCGGAAATAATGTCATAACGCGTCACAATATGATATCCACCCGCTGGCATTTCTACCAATACTGCAGGAGTGGTTTTATTAATTAGTTTACATAAATCATCTAGATGGGTTGCTGCCTTTACAACAGGGAAAGGTGCGCCCATAATGGAAGAAATTGGTGCGTCACGTAATTCAGGATCTTCAACCAATAATTGGTAAACGTGGCTATCGTCAATTGAACCAACAAATAATCCATCTTTTAATACTGGAATTTGTGAAATTCCAAACTTGCGCATTTTTGCGATTGCATGAGAAACCAATTCTTCAGCAAACAAGGTCACTAGCGGACGATCAGAATGCTGAGCAACAAGTTCACCTGCAGTTTTGAACTCTTCTTCTAAGAATCCTCTTTCACGCATCCAATCATCGTTGAAGATTTTTCCAACATACCGACTTCCATGATCGTGAAATAAAACAACAACCACATCATCATCAGTCAACTGATCTTGCATTTGCAACAATCCTTTGATTGCTGAACCTGCAGAATTACCAACAAAAATACCTTCTTCACGTGCTAATTTTCGGGTATAAACTGCTGCATCTTTATCGGTTACTTTTTCAAAGTGATCAATAATATCAAAATCGACATTTTTAGGAAGAATATCCTCGCCAATTCCTTCGGTGATGTATGGATATATTTCGTTTTCATCAAAGATTCCTGTTTCCTTGTACTTTTTGAAAACAGAACCATACGTGTCAATTCCCCAAATTTTAATATTCGGATTCTTTTCTTTTAAGTATTTTCCAACACCTGAAATCGTACCACCCGTTCCAACTCCAACAACGAAATGGGTGATCTTACCGTCGGTTTGTTCCCAAATTTCAGGACCAGTTGACTCGTAATGAGCTTGACGATTCGAAAGATTATCATATTGATTCACATACCATGAATTCGGTGTTTCTTCAGCTAATCTTCGCGAAACTGAATAGTAAGATCGCGGGTCAGAAGGTTCAACAGCCGTTGGACAAACCACTACTTCAGCTCCGACAGCGCGAAGAATATCCATTTTCTCCTTTGATTGTTTGTCGTTTAAAACGCAAATCAATTTATATCCTTTGATGATACACGCCAAAGCAAGTCCCATCCCTGTGTTTCCAGAAGTTCCTTCAATTATTATTCCTCCCGGTTTTATAATGCCTGCTTTCTCAGCATCTTCAATCATTTTCACAGCCATTCGATCCTTCACAGAATTTCCTGGATTTGTAGTCTCAACTTTCGCTAAAATTGTTCCTTTCAGTCCTTTTGTTACTTTGTTTAATCGCACGATTGGTGTATTCCCAATCGTTTCAAGAATGTTATTGTAGATTTTCATCTGATTTTTTTTTCAAAGATACCAAAAGGTTTTAGAATGCCGACTTTCGAGCCAATTGTAGCTCAAAATTGTATGCTACTTTTCTGGTTTTATTATCAACTAAACGTTTTTACTATGCTTTCTTTTTATCCTTATTAATAATCGAAAACACAATCCCCATTGCCAAAATAAAGAGAATAATAGCCAAGGACAAAAGCGCTGGAATTTCAACGAAATGAACAATAAGCATTTTAACTCCAACAAACATCAAAACAGCAACCAGTGAATATTTCATGTACTCAAACATATCAAGCATATTGGAAAGGAAGAAATACAAACTTCTTAAGCCAAGAATGGCGAAAATATTGGAGGTAAACACGATAAATGAATCTGTTGTAATTGAAAAAATTGCTGGAATTGAATCAACGGCGAAAAGTATATCAGAAAACTCAACTACAACAAGCGCTGCGAGCAATGATGTTGCAACGCGTTTGCCGTTCTCTTTAATTAAGTATTTGCCATTTTTAATTTCCCAATTAATAGGGTAAATCTTTGATAGAAACTTGACACCCGCACTGTCTCTAAAATCGTCGTCTTCTTCACTTCCTCTGATCATTTTAAACGCGGAGAAAACTAAGATTGCACCGAATACATAGGTTGCCCATTCAAATTGATGAACGAAAGCTGTACCAAGAAGAATCATTACCAAACGGAAGAATACGGCTCCTAAAATTCCCCAGAAAAGAATCCCGTGCTGATAGATTGGTTCAATTTTGAAAAATCGAAATATCATAGCCATCACAAAGATGTTATCTAAACTTAGCGATTCTTCAATAACATAACCGGTGTAATAATCAATCATTGCTTTTGAAGGAGCAACATTACCATGATTGATTCCCATGTAGTTGATGTCATAAATCCAATAAATAACTCCTCCAAATAAAACAGAAATAGTTACCCAAACAACTGTCCATGCCAATGATTCTTTCATTGTAACAGCTTTGTCTTTTTTATGAAAAACACCTAAATCAAGTGCTAAAAGCGAAAAAATCAATACGATAAAAACGACCCAAACCAACATGAACACAACCTTATTAGATGAACTATCAAAGATAACGTTTTGTTTGATGAAATGATTCCATAACAAGTGGATTTCTTTGTAAATTTGTTATCAATTTATAATCAATGGATTTTAAACTTGTTTCCGACTTTCTTCCAACTGGCGATCAACCAGAAGCTATTAAAGAATTAGTCTCTGGGTTAAATGATGATATCCCTCATCAAACGCTACTTGGTGTTACCGGAAGTGGAAAAACGTTTACCATTGCTAACGTTGTCAAAGAAATCAATCGACCTACATTGGTTTTATCGCATAATAAGACATTGGCAGCGCAATTATATGGCGAATTCAAGCAATTCTTTCCGGAAAATGCTGTAGAATATTTCGTGTCTTATTATGATTATTACCAGCCAGAGGCCTATTTACCCATCACTGACACCTTCATTGAAAAGGATTTACAGATTAATGATGAAATTGAAAAACTGCGTTTATCAGCAACTTCTTCACTTCTTTCAGGCCGAAAAGATGTCTTGGTTGTCGCCTCGGTTTCATGTATCTATGGTATTGGTAATCCAAATGAATTTGCAAACAGCATCATCTATCTAAAAGTTGGTCAAACTGTATCGCGCAATAAATTTCTATACAAACTTGTCGAGAATTTATATTCAAGAGCGAATGGTGTTGAATTCAAAAGAGGAATGTTCCGTGTGAAAGGTGATACGGTTGACATTCATTTGGCCTATGCGGACCATGCCTTAAGAATTGAATTTTGGGGCGATGAAATTGAGAAAATAAGTGCTATTGATCCCATTTCAAACGCGAAGATTGATAGCTATGAAGAAATAAATGTATATCCCGCAAATATCTTCGTTTCCAGTCCTGAAACTTCACGTAAAGCCATCGATCAAATTGGTGAAGACATGGAGTTACAGGTTGAAAACTTCAGAAAAGAAGGGAAAATTATTGAATCGAATCGTTTGAAAGAAAGGGTAACGTATGACATGGAAATGATCCGTGAATTAGGTTACTGCTCTGGAATTGAAAATTATTCACGCTATTTTGACCAACGTAAATCAGGTGAGAGACCTTTCTGTTTACTTGATTATTTCCCTGATGACTTTTTGATGGTAATTGATGAAAGTCACGTTACGTTGCCACAAATTCGCGCAATGTATGGAGGTGATAGAGCGCGAAAGATCAATTTAATTGATTACGGATTCCGTTTGCAAGCTGCAATTGACAATCGACCTTTAAAGTTTGAAGAATTCGAATCGATTGTTCATCAAACAATTTACGTTTCTGCCACTCCAGCGGATTATGAAATTGAAAAATCTGAAGGGGTCATTGTTGAACAGGTTATTCGACCGACGGGATTACTCGATCCATTGATTGATGTTCGACCAAGTTTAAACCAAATAGACAATTTAATTGAAGAAATTCACTTAAGAATTGAGAAAGACGAGCGTGTTTTGGTGACAACCTTAACAAAACGAATGGCGGAAGAATTGCAGAAATACTTGGACAAACTAGGTATTCTTTGTCGATACATCCATTCCGATATTGATACTATGGAACGTGTAGAGATCCTTCGTCAACTGCGTTTGGGTGATTTTCATGTATTAATCGGTGTTAATCTATTGCGCGAAGGATTAGATTTGCCTGAAGTTTCATTGGTAGCAATATTAGACGCAGATAAGGAAGGATTCTTACGAAATGAACGTTCTCTCGTTCAAACAGTTGGTCGTGCAGCTCGAAATATCAACGGTACCGTTATCATGTATGCCGATAAAATGACCAAGTCAATGCAACGAACCATCGATGAAACGTTGAGAAGAAGAGCGATTCAAATTGCGTACAATGAAGAGCGCGGCATGGTTCCAACAGCTTTGAACAAATCGAAGGAAAAAATCATGGAATCGACGATTGTAGCTGATGGCGATCAATCAACTCGCAATTTGAAATACGATTATTCTGAACCAATGCCTTTGGCAGCCGATCCAGTTGTACAATACATGACGACAGAGCAATTGGATAAAACAATTCTGTTTACCCGAAAACAAATGGAAAAAGCAGCTAAAGATCTTGATTTCATCGAAGCTGCTCGATTACGCGATGAATTGTATGCCTTGGAATTACGTAAAAAAGAAAAGAATTAATCAGGAAAATTATTGAATCAATTGAATTTTCTATCAACAAATGCTGCAAAAAGATGAATAATTTCGGGAATGATAATCATTATCTTTGCATGTCTCTTGTTTGGTTTTAAACCAGCACCTAAAAAGAAAAATGCATAAAACGAACGAAGCATCTCTTTTCATTCCTTTCAATTCTTCTGTTGAAGCAATTGACT
Source organism: Crocinitomicaceae bacterium (assembly GCA_021740745.1). Classification (GTDB taxonomy): domain Bacteria; phylum Bacteroidota; class Bacteroidia; order Flavobacteriales_D; family Crocinitomicaceae; genus M0103. The sequence goes on from JAIOZF010000006.1 coordinate 15,689, forward strand.
TACCGAAGCGCTTCAATTTCCCATTTAATTACACACCTCATCCAATATGTATTCTTGCTGCAGATGAGTTACAATACCATATTGAAAATGAAGCGGCTTGGAATCATAATTTTGGTTTAAAAAATGGACAAGAAGGAATAATTATAGGTAAAATGTTTGGAGTTCTTGTCGTAAAGAACAAAGAAGGTAAACTTGGATATTTAGCAGGGTTTTCAGGAAAACTAGACGGTGTAAATCATCATCCTAAATTTGTTCCTCCAGTTTTTGACATCTTGAAAAATGATGGCTTCTTTCGCATTGGCGAAGCGAAGGTAAATAAAGTGAATGCGCGACTAGAGGAAATTGAACATGACAGCGATTATTTAGCGTTGCTCGAACTTAAAAAGAAGGAGCAAATTTTATCCAATGAACTAATAGCGGACCAAAAACTGCGTGTGAAGCGAGGAAAAAACGATCGTAAAGCGCGAAGAGTCGAGGCTAAAAGTCAATTGAATGATCATGATTTTTCGCTGTTTTTGGAGGAACTTGGTAAGGAAAGCATTGAGGAACATTATGCTTACAAAGATTTGATAAATTATTGGAAGCATCGAATAGGCTTAATTGATGAAAAACTAGCACATTTTACAAATGAAATTGAAGCATTAAAAGAAGAGCGAAAAATTCGATCCGCTTCCATTCAACAAGAGATATTTGCACATTATACCTTTCTGAATCAGGCTGGTGAAACAAAGGACTTAAATCAAATTTTTAATTCTACAAAGGAGATTTACCCTCCTGCTGGAGCGGGCGAATGTGCAGCACCTAAATTATTGCAATATGCATTTCAACATGGACTAACGCCCATTTCAATGGCGGAATTTTGGTGGGGAGAATCACCTGCATCTGAAATTAGGAAGCACAAACAATTCTACCCTGCTTGTCGAAGTAAATGTGAACCAATCTTAGGCCACATGTTGGAAGGAATGGATATGGATGAAAATCCTAGATTACATCCGCAATTCGTAAAGGCAGAATTGGATATTATTTTCGAAGATGATTATTTGATGGTCATCAACAAACCTGGCGAAATATTATCCGTTCCTGGCGTGAACATTTCAGATTCAATTTACACGCGAGTTAAAGAAAATTACCCTGAATTTACAGGGCCGCTTGTAGTGCATCGTCTAGACCAATCGACCACCGGATTATTGTTAATTGCGAAGACGAAAGAAATCTACAAAATTTTACAGCGCCAATTCATTAATCGAACTGTCAAAAAACAATATGTTGCTATCCTGGAAGGTGTACTTTTTAGCGATGAAGGAAGTATCAATCTGCCTTTACGTGTTGATTTAGATAATCGTCCGCGACAATTGGTTTGCTATGAACATGGAAAAACGGCTTATACCAATTGGAAAGTTGTAGATCGATCAAACAATAGAACGCGTATTCATTTTTATCCAGTAACAGGAAGAACACATCAGCTAAGGGTGCATGCAGCTCATCCATCAGGATTAAATTCACCAATTGTTGGTGATGATTTATATGGAAATTCAGCAGAACGCTTGTTTTTACATGCAGAAATATTGGAATTCAAACATCCTGTAAGTCAGGAAGTAATGCAAATAAAAGCACCAGCTCCTTTTTAATCGGTGTGAATTATTAGAGGAAATAGTACTTTTGACAAATTAAATCTAGGTAAAATGAATTTAAAAACGCTTATTGGTCAGTTAAGAATACTTGCCATTATTGAGGGAATCTCCTTCATCTCTTTTGCCTTGACAATGCCCTTAAAATACATTTGGGAGATAAAAGGTCCGAATTATTTCGTTGGGATGGCACATGGATTTCTTTTTCTCGCCTATGTTATTTGGGTAATGGTCAACCATTATGACCGCAAATGGAATTTCAAAACAACTTTTTTATTGTTGCTCGCTTCCTTGGTTCCTTTTATGACCTTTTGGGTGGATAAGAAAATCCTCCAACGCATGAAATAAGTTTCATTATTTCAATACTTTAAAAAGTAAATCTTCAAGAAAAATTCCCGTAAATAACTCTCTGTTTTCTTCTTTTGCGTCCGTTAATTTTGGCAAATTCACACTAAAATATTGCTGATGATGTGAAGTTTCAATAAGGGTTGTACTCAAAGAATGCGGATATTCATATGATGGATTATACGCTGCAATAATCTCAGCTATGGTCGAACAAAGATCTTTATATGGCTTAAAAACCTGTTCCTTATTGATTTCAGAAACATCTTTCACTAAAAAAGCTTTACTACTTTCTGTAATAACGATCTGATTCAGTAATTTCTTATTGTAATCAAACTGACCTGAACTTTCTGGTAATTCATGTGTCAGCAAATCAACAACTAGTTTCAATCGTTCTTGTTTATCGGTAATATTCTGAAGTTTGAAAATGACTAAAAACTCCATATAACACCAATACCAATTCAGAATGTAAAGAAGTAATCGATGCTTATTTTCAAAATAGCGATAAACTGTTGCTTCTGTACAATTAATTTCTTGAGCTAGTTTTTTGAAAGTAAACTGCTCAAAGCCCAAATTATGAATCAAATCAATTGCATTTTTTACAATCTGCTTACCGATTTCACTTGTTTCAGGATCTTTTAAAAAAATCTTATCGTTAACTTTAAAGGAAACTTGAAATTCCATGTTTGAAAATTTATACAAATATATAGCAGATATTTCATGAAAAGAAGTAAATGTATTAAAAATAAAAATTTAACAATTATTAATGATAGTAATACTATTATTAATGGAGACAATTTGTATATTTGCTCATTAAAACAGCTTTACAGTTAATTTAAAACTAACATAATTGAAAAATCAAACACCAAAAACATTAACTAGATTCTGGTCTTTGTTAAAAAAGGACCGTAAAGAAATTCGCAACATTTACATATTCGCCGTTCTAAGTGGTATATTAAGTTTGGGCCTACCCCTCGGCATTCAAAGTATCATCAACTTCATTCAATTAGGACAATTAAGTGCATCATGGATGGTTCTCGTTGGACTTGTTGTTCTTGCAATTGGGTTTGCAGGTATACTCAATATTTATCAAATGCGTATAACTGAAAATCTCCAGCAAAAAATCTTTACGCGATCTGCCTTTGAATTTGCGGATAGACTACCAAAAATCAACATGAGTGAATTATTAGAACGCTATGCTCCAGAATTGACAAATCGTTTTTTTGATACGTTGACCATTCAAAAAGGCCTCTCAAAGTTATTGCTTGATTTCACTGCTGCTTCGCTACAAGTTGTTTTTGGATTGATTCTCTTGTCAATGTATCACAGCTTTTTTATTATTCTCGGCGTCTTCTTGGTGGGGCTACTTGTCGTTATCATTCGATATACAGCGAATCGCGGTTTTGTATCAAGTATGGAGGAGTCGAAATCTAAATATAAGATTGCAAATTGGTTACTTGAAATCGCACATGCAAGGGTAAGTTTTAAAATGGCTGGTCACAACCGTTTACATGTCAACAAAACAGATAAATACTTAAATGAATACCTAAATGCACGTGAAAAACACTTCAAAGTACTTGTTCAACAATATAGTTTTCTAATTGCTTTCAAGGTAATAATTGCATTGACCTTATTGCTTGTTGGTGGATTACTTGTTTTAAACCAGCAAATGAACATCGGACAATTTGTAGCTTCAGAGATTATCATTTTATTGGTTCTATCATCAGTAGAAAAAATCATTTTAAGCATTGATATAGTTTATGATGTTATTACCGCTATTGAAAAAGTAGGCGAAGTGACCGATTTAAAACTGGAAACAACAGGCGGAAGACACCCTAATTTTGAAAACGAAAATGGATTTCGCATTAAGTTGAATAATATCAGTTATCAACCCCATTGCTACATCGCGCCTATTTTAACAAACGTATCAATCAATATACAATCCAACGAAATTGTCAGTGTCATTTCCGATTCAAGTGTATCTCCGAACACCTTGTTTTCATTGATTGGCGGATTATACGAAACAGATGAAGGCAGCTTATCCGTAAATGATTTACCAATAACAAATATTGATAAAATTTCATTGAGAGACTCCATAGGTACAATCCTTCAGCAGGATAAATTGATACATGCCTCACTTTTTGAAAACATTTCGTTTGGAAGGGAAAAGGTTTCAATTAATAGTATTATGGCTGTTGCAAAGCAAGTTGGACTTGATCGAGATTTGGAAATTTTTAAATCTGGTTTTGATACTATGATTAATCCAGAAGGACACTTTATTCCAGAGGAAGTTATTCAAAAAATTCTCCTGGTTAGAGCGATTGTTCACCAACCAAAGTTGTTGTTAATTGAAAACCCAACCGATCGAATGAAAGAAAAATGTATTCAATCATTCATTGAAATTATACAATCGCTTAAGAATTGTACGATTCTCTTATCCACCTCGGATGAGGAGATTTTAAAAAAGTCGAATCGAATTATTTGTATCAAAAATGGACAAATCGATTTTGAAGGTGATTATTCAGCATACATTAATACAAAGAAATCATGTTAAATCTTTCACCTGAAAACGTTAATCAGATTGATCAAAAAGGATTGAAGTCTTTGCACCGCGTAGAGCAAAAAAAGTCTTCTCATAAATTACTTAAAGTTATATATGCTTTCTTTATCATCCTTTTTTTGATTTTGTTTCTACCATGGACACAGAATATACGCTCAAAGGGTAGTTTAACCACTTTGCGCCCCGAACAAAAGCCGCAAACAATCAATACTATAATTCCAGGTCGAATTGAAAAATGGTTTGTAAAAGATGGAGATATTGTAAAAAAGGGTGATACGATTCTCTTTTTGTCTGAGGTGAAAAATGATTACTTGGATACTAATCTTGTGGGAAGAACACAAAAACAGTTGAAAACAAAAGAATTGTCTGTAGTAAGCTATACCGATAAGATACAGTCGCTCGATAATCGAATTGATGCCTTGATAGAATCAGCTGGTTTGAAACTCCAACAAGCAAAAATCAAGTTAACTCAAGCAAATTTAAAATTGAAGTCTGACAGTATTGAATACCAAACAACTCAAATCAACTTAAAAGTAGCTGAAGATCAGTATGAACGTACTGAGAAACTTTACAAAGATGGTTTAAAATCAAAAACCGACTTAGAAGCAAGAAAAGTCGCCATGCAACGCGCTGAAGCAAATAAAATTGGTGCACAACAAAAGTTTCTTCAAAGTAAAAACGATATTATTGATGCGCGTGTTGAATTAAACTCTATTCAAGCAAAATATAGAGATGAAGTTTCCAAAGCAGAATCGGATAAATTTACGGCTCTTTCCAGCATGTATGACGCAGAAGTAGATGTTACAAAAATGCAAGGACAATTGGTTAATTACTCCGTTCGAAACGGAATGTATTATATTCTTGCACCACAAGATGGAGTTGTAACAGCCGTATTATCTGGCGGAATTGGTGAAACTGTTAAAGAAGGTCAAGCCATTGCTACAATAATGCCTAAAAATTATGACTTAGCAATTGAGATGTACGTCCGTCCAGTTGATTTACCTCTCGTTCAAAAAGGACAAAAAGTACGTGTTCAATTTGATGGATGGCCTGCAGTTGTTTTCTCCGGTTGGCCAAGCTCAAGCTTTGGAACCTTTGGAGGTGAAGTTTTCGCTATAGACAACTTCGCAAGTCCAGATGGAACGTTTAGAGTTCTAGTTGCACCCGATAAAAATGACAGAAAGTGGCCAGAACAATTGAGAGTTGGTGGTGGTTCAAATTCGATGCTTCTACTTAATAATGTTCCACTTGGTTATGAATTCTGGAGGCAAATCAATGGATTCCCACCCGATTTTTACCAGAAAAAAAATACAGACATTAAAGCCAAAAAATGAGAAACATCACTTTAATCGTTATCGTCTTTTTTCTGAGTCTATTTAACTTTGCTCAACAAGTTAGATTTGGAGAAGATCGTTTCTACGAATTGATTGTTAACAATCATCCATTGTCAAAACAAGCAAATCTAAAAGTCAATTTTGGAGAAAATTCTGTCCTTAAAGCAAGAGGTGCATTTGATCCAAAATTGTTTGGATCGCTTGATCAAAAATATTACAACTCTAGCCAATATTATGATTTGTTGAATGCTGGATTAAAAGTTCCAACTTGGTTTGGATTAGAATTTAAAACAGGTTTTGAGAACAATCGCGGTGCATATGTAAGTGAGCAAAACAATACACCTCCAAACGGTTTGTGGTATGGCGGTGTTTCAATGAATTTAGGACAAGGATTAATTATTGACAACCGGCGAGCTGAGCTTTTCAAAGCAAAAATATATGCTGAAAGTACATTTTTTGAAAAAGAACTTCAGTTAAATGAATTGATTTTTGAATCCGGATATTCCTATTGGAATTGGTTTTTATCCTATCATAGCGAGCAAACGTTAATTGAAGCATATGATTTGGCATTAGAACGATTTAATGCCGTTAAAAGAATTTCCGAATTAGGTGATCGCCCTTCAATTGACACCGTCGAAGCAATCATTCAATTACAAAATAGAGAATCGTTGCTCCTAGACTTTAAAACAGAGCGACAAGCCACTATGTTTAATTTAAATTCATTCTTGTGGGATGAGAATGCTAATCCTCTGGAATTAGATAGTCTGACAATACCAATTGATTTAGATAGTATATCGCAACTACCACTTTGGCTCCCAACAGAGGAAGCAATTGATTCTGCCATTCAACAGCATCCTTACCTTCAAATTGCAAACTTTAAAATTAAAAGTTTAGAGGTAGATAAGCGCTTGAAAAGAGAAATGCTGAAACCAACGCTTGATTTACAATACAATCTCATTAACGAACCAATTAATAGCAATCCGATTAATGACCTGTCCTTAAATAATTATAAATGGGGAGTAACGTTTGAGATGCCCCTATTCTTGAGAAAAGAACGTGGAGATTTACAATTGGCTAATTTAAAAATCCAAGATCAACAATTTGAATTGGATAACAAAAAGGCTTATATCGAGTTTAAAATCCGAAGTTCAATCGTTGAAATGACCAATGCATTGCGACAAGTGGAGATTTATCAAAAAAACGTGAAAGATTCTGAACAGCTGTTAAATGCAGAAAAACAAATGTTCGAAAATGGTGAAAGTTCATTGTTCTTGATAAATGCGCGTGAGACTTCCTATATCCAATCCAAGTTGAAACTTATTGAATCTTTAGTGAAAAGTCAGCAAAGCTATTTATCACTCCAATATGCGTTAGCGAATCTAATTTAGTCATGAAGATAAACTTGAATTCATTACAAGGTTTTAAGTATTTTAATAAATAAAAATTCTAGTAATAACATGGAAAAATATACAATCCAACTTATCGAAAGCGGAATAGTAGTCATAGTTTATATACTACTCTATTTCACTACAAAAACAATCATCAACAATGCTTTAAAAAACACGCATCTTCAACGGGCCAGAAGAAAAATGGTTGTAAAAGCGATTCAACTGATTATTACATTATTTGCCGTCATTTTTTTAGCTGGAATTTGGGGATTGGACCAAAGTGAATTGGCCATATTTGCCAGTTCTATTTTCACTGCGTTAGGAATTGCCTTTTTTGCCAAGTGGTCTCTCCTCTCAAATATTACTTCGAGCATAATTCTCTTTTTCAATCACCCATTAAAAATTGGGGATAAAGTTCGTATTCTAGATAAAGACTGTCCGTTTGAAGGTGAAATTTCCGATTTGACTTATTTCTTTGTGCATTTAAAAAATGATGTTGGCGAAGTAATCACTGTTCCTAATTCACTCTTCTTGGAAAAATCAATTACGATAATTGCTACTACGGAAAAAAACTAAAGGAATGAAAAGATTGATTTTTATTGGCTTCATTTTACTCTTGAACTTAGGAGTAAGAGCTCAGAAAATTGACCTTGGCAGTTGGAATATGCTCAATATTAAATTCAATTTGAATCCTAAAATCAGTTTTTTTGGTGAAACCCAGCTCCGATCATTAAAATTCTATGACAATTTTCATTATTACGAAGTAAAAGGAGGCGTAAATTACAAGCTCAATAGCAACCTGCAATTAACCCTAGCTTGTGGAAGTTATCAAACCTATAGAGAGGGTGGCAATTTTGTTTTACCCAAGAACAATGATGAATTTAGAATTTGGCCTCAATTACTTTTAATACAACCCATCGGAGCTTTTAAAATTGAACAACGTTACAGGGCTGAGTTGCGATTTACAAGCGATGGATATCGAAACCGTTTTAGATATCGGTTAGGACTATCTTACCCATTTGGAAAGAAAAAAAATGATTTTAAACCTTTTCAAGTTTCAGCAAGTAATGAACTTTTCTTCACAAACAATGAACCCTATTTCGAACGCAACCGAATACAATTCACTTTTCAATTCAAGCCATCCAAAAACACAGCCATCCAACTTGGATATTTACACCAGTTTGATTACAAAATAAACGACGAAACAGGGCGAGATTTTCTTCAAATTGGATTTTTACTTGAGCTAAACAAAGCATCTAAATCATAGGTTTTTGAGCATCAAACAGCAATAATTACTGTTAAATTAAGTCTGTGCTTCACACTTTCTTTTCAGTCGCTAATTTTATTATCTTCGTCCTCTATTATGGATACACGAAAACACGTTGAGGTATGTTTTACTCCTGGAGAGTATGCTTACTACAAAGATGAATTTGAAATTGTTGTTGTTATCGACGTTTTACGAGCGACTTCAGCCATTTGCGCTGCATTTCACAATGGAATTGAGGCAATTATACCTGTTCCGACTGTTGAAGAAGCATGGGAATACAAACAAAAAGGATATTTAGCCGGTGCGGAAAGAAAAGGTCAGATTGTGGAAGGATTTGATTTTGGCAACTCCCCTTTTTCCTATATCAATGAAGAATTTCGTGGGAAAGAAGTTGTTTTAACCACTACGAACGGAACAAAATCGCTAGATGTTGCCAAAGACGCTGAAATTGTAGTTGTTGGATCATTTTTAAATCTTGATTATTTATCGAAATGGTTAGGTGAGCAAAATAAAAATGTGTTGTGTTTGTGCTCAGGCTGGCAAGATAAATTCAACTTAGAAGATACCATTTGCGCAGGTGCTATTTCAGATTACTTGCTTTCAACTGGAAATTTCACTTCCGATGAAGATTCTTCAATTGCTGCAAAATATTTGTATCTTTCGGCTAAGGACAATTTTTTCGGCTATTTAAAGTCTAGTTCGCATAGAAGACGATTGAAAAATTTAAATTTGAACGAAGACATTAAATACTGTTTAACACCAAATCAAACAAATGTCATTCCAATTCTAAGAAATGGGAAACTGGTTAAATTATAAATATCTCTTGGTTTTTACCTTGCCGCTTTTTTTAGCGATGGGTAGCAACAAAGAATCTCAAAAAATTTGGGGTTTCTTTGGTCATAAACGCATTAATAGAATTGCCGTTTTCACCTTGCCCCAAGAAATGTTTGGCTTTTACAAAGACCACATTGAATATTTAACCGAACATGCAGTTGATCCCGATAAACGTCGCTATGCGGTCGAAGGAGAAGCACAATGTCATTACATCGATTTAGATCATTACTACAAACCAGGTGAAGATCCTTTTACAATCATGCCAAGAAGATGGTATGACGCTGTAGCAAAATTCACAGAAGATACATTGCAAACCTATGGCATTGTTCCTTGGCATATCAATGTGATGAAATTAAAACTTCAAAAAGCATTTGAAACGAAGAACGTCGATTTAATCCTAAAATATTCAGCTGATATTGGTCACTATATCGGTGATGCACATGTTCCTTTGCATACGACTGAGAATTACAATGGTCAAATGACAGGTCAACGCGGAATTCATGGACTTTGGGAAAGTAGATTGGTAGAGGTAAACGCGGAGGACTACGACTATTTTGTTGGTAAAGGAAAATATGTTAAGAGCATTGTAGATTTTGCATGGGAGGCCGTTGAAGCGTCACATTTGGCACTCGATTCAGTTCTTCGAATTGAAAAAGAGTTAACTGCTGAATTTCCATCTGATAAAAAATACAGTTACGAACAACGTGGAAATACAACGATTTCAGTTTACAGTTACGATTTTTCACAAGAATACCACAAGCGCATGAATGGTATGGTTGAAAGAAGAATGCGCGCTGCAATTATTGCTGTTGGATCAATTTGGTACACAGCATGGGTAGATGCAGGTCAGCCCGATTTGAGCGCACTTCAAAACGTTCAACCCTCTGCTGAACTATTAGAAGAAATGCGCCAATTGGAGGAACATTTTCACAATGAAAAACACAAGGGGAGAATTTGTGAGTAAATTTCAGCTTTAATTGGCGTTTATTTAACAAACCATTCCTCTATTTTTGAAACCTAATATCCTCGATGAATAATTATTAATCATTTTATTGAGGCTTGCTTTTGACAAGGAGCGTATATTTATAAAACCAAATATTAAAGAATGATTGAAGTTTCCAACCTAACAAAAGAGTTCGAATTAACGCGTCAACAGCGTAAAGAGCTCAATACCACGAATAAAATTGCACTTGCGGTCGACAATATCAGTTTTAAATGTGAACCAGGTCGCGTTTTCTCATTATTGGGTCCAAATGGAGCAGGTAAAACTACTACCCTGCGAATGCTTTCTACCATCTTTAAACCAACTTCAGGATCTATAAAAATTGCTGGAATTGACGCTGTGAAAAATCCACAAGAAGCGAGAAGTAAAATTGGTTTTTTAACAGGTTCAACAGGACTATACGCCCGTTTAACGCCCGATGAAGTGATTGATTATTTTGCCGCATTGTACAGCGTTCCAAAAAATTTATTGGAAGAGCGAAAAGAGCGACTTTTCAATTTATTGGACATGCAAGAATTCAGAGGAAAACGTATTGGGAAATTAAGTACCGGGATGAAACAAAAAGTTTCGATTTGTAGAACAATGATTCACGATCCAGAAGTTGTTGTTTTTGATGAACCCACAAGTGGATTGGATGTCATCACTGCTGAAAACATAATTACACTCATTCGCGATTGCAAAACGCAAGGTAAAACCGTTATTTTCTCAAGTCATATTATGAGTGAAGTAGATTTGTTGTGTGATGATTTAGCCATTATACACAAAGGGAAAATGTTGTTTGAAGGTACAATGGATGATTTCCGTTCTAATATGCAAACAGACAATCTAACTTCTGAATTCATCCGAATTATTCACGCATCTCAAACCGCAGCGATATGATATTTACTATTTTCAAAAAAGAATTAAAAGATACGCTGAGAGATAGACGTACTTTGATGATGATGTTGGTAATACCAATTCTGATCTTTCCAATTATCATGAATTTATTTGCTTCTGTGTCGAAAAGTTTTCAGGAAGAAGCAGCCAACAAAAAAATTAAAATTGGAATTGTTGGCACAGAAAACAACTTTTTACAACTAGAATTGAACGCAATTCCAAAGGAATTAGGTGAAAAAGAAATCATTCTCTACAAAGACACCCTAAGTTTAATTAGTGACTTAAAAAAAGATAGCCTTCAACTTGGTGCGTATGTCTCAAGTGAGTTTAATCAGTTAATGGATTCTATGAATCCTGCCCCTTTGACTTTTTTCTTTAATGCAACTGATATGGGGATGCAAGAGCGCGCAGAAGCATACATGGCAGTTATTGACGCAAAGGCAAAATCAAAGCGTTTTGTAAAATTAGGGATTGAGGAAGCGCGCACTCAACCAATTACTACTGAGTATCGCAACATAGCTTCTGATAAGGAAATGATAGGAAAATTGGCTGGTGGTATTTTACCATACATTTTTATTGCATTTGGGTTTATTGGATGCATGTACCCGGCAATTGATTTGTTCACCGGAGAAAAAGAAAGAGGTACCATAGAAACATTACTTACAACTCCTGTTGCTCGTTGGCAAATTCTATTCGGCAAAATGGGCGTTGTAGTACTTTCTGGTTTAACGGCCGCGACGTGCGCATTATTAGGACTCTTCTTCTCCATCGAATTTATTGATTCAGAAGGAAATGCTGAGATTTTGAAAATTGTGCATAGCATCTTGAATCCAACCTTTATTGTTTTATTGTATAGCCTACTAATTCCTCTTACCGTGTTTTTTGCAGGTTTGATGATTCCCATAGCCGTCAATGCTAAAAGTTTTAAAGAAGCCCAAAGTATTATCACCCCTTTGAACATTGTGATGGTATTGCCTGCAATGGTTGGCTTCTTTCCTGGAATAGAATTGAATTTTGTTACGGCATGTATTCCTGTTGTTAATATTGTATTAGCAACAAAAGAGCTTATTGCAGGTTCATTGGACATTGGCTTGGTTGCGCTTAGTTTTTCTGTAATGATGAGTTTAGCTGTATTCTCAGTTATTTTTTCATATAAACGATTTGATAATGAGACAAATATTATCATTTGAAAATAAAATAACATACAGTTCTAGTGAGAAAAAAACTTACTTTTACACGCATAAATTTTCTTCATTTTAATTACGAATATGTACGGTTTAGTAAATAAAGCAATAAAAGATTTGGTGGTAAACAACCATGGGGTTGACAAATGGAATGAAATATGCAAATTATCCGATTTTCCAGAAGAAGATTTTGTAGGAATGAATTCATATCCCGATAAACTCACTTATGATTTGGTGAAAAATGCTTCACGTGTATTAAAAGCGGATGCTGATAAGATTCTTGAAGCTTTTGGAGAATATTGGATTCTGTATACGGCGGATGAAGGCTACGGAGATTTAATGAATATGACAGGTAATTCATTTCCTGAATTTCTTGATAATTTGGATATGCTGCATTTTCGAATTAATAACATCATGCCTGATTTAAAAGCGCCACAATTTACAACAAGGAACTCACAGGAAAAATCGATTGAATTAGAATACCGATCTGAACGAAATGGTTTTGTACCAATGCTTCATGGTTTGATAAAAGGTTTGGGTAAACGCTTTGATTTGAATGTTTCTACTGAACAGATTCAGGAAAAAAATGAGACTAATGATTGCCATGTATTCAAAATAACCTGGGATTAATAGGATGCATAAATTAATGGAAAAGGAAGAAAAGCGCATTGATGTGTTAAAAAGTTATGCAATTTTGGATTCAGGGCCTGAAGATGAGTTTGATGAAATTACTGCGCTAGCTGCAGAGATTGCTGATGCTCCAATTGCTTTAATTAGCTTCATCGATGAGAAAAGACAATGGGTTAAATCTAGTTTTGGAATTGAAATTTCTGAAATCCCAAGAGAAAACTCATTTTGTTCGATTGCTATAAATTCTATTGAGAAACCACTAATTATTAACGATGCCCTTAATGATCCACGCATTGTAAATACGCCCTATCAGCTAAATAATGAGTTAGTAGCGTTTTACATTGGAATCCCACTTTTCGACAGTAATAAGATTGCGCTTGGTACACTCTCAATTGTTGACTTTAAATCAAGAGAAATTTCCTCGAAGGATTTAAAATCATTGCAAACAATAGCCAAAGGAGTAATGAGGTTATTAGAATTGAGAAAGGCGAAAGAGAACTCCATTCTCGAGCTAGAAAAAATCAACAAAGCGCTGGATATCAATAATCCATTTTACTTAATTCTCAACTCAAATTTTGAAATAAAAGCAATTGGTAAGTCATTTATAAAGGCAAATCCATCAATAGCAATTCAGAAGAAAATAACAGAATTTTTCAACTTAGAATTTGATATAAATGCGGCAATTGAATCTTCAATTGCAGGAAAAAGTAGAGTATTATTTTTTTCAAGTACAAATAAAGATCAGCGATACAAATGTTCTATAAGCAATATTAACAATGATATAATTATTACCGCTCAACCTATTTTGAATGAAATATTACCAATAAAAAACTATAATATTACGTTAAACGATTTTTCTCAACACGATTCCATTATTGAATATTTGTTTTTACAACAATCTGCTCAAAAATCACTTAATGAGTCACGTTCTTTAATGGATACAGTCACACAAAGGAATAGTGAGCTTGAAGAACAGAAAAAACAAATAGAACGAAATCAAGAACTTTTGCGAGCGAATTTATTGAATACAGAAAACGCGAAAGAGAAATATAGTAACATTGTTCATGCAACGAATGACTTAATTTCAACGATTGACAAGAATGGAACCATACTTTTTGTGAACGATTCATGGCTCAAAAAGATGGGTTATCGTGAAGATGAAGTTGTAGGCAATTCCATTTTTAAGCATGTGCATCCAGATTCTCAAGAACATTGCGCCGTATTTTTTCAAGACTTAATGTCGACTTCACCTGAACAACTTGAGGTCAATTATAGCTTGATCAATCGTCATGGCGAAAAAATTGAGATAGAAGGTACAATCATATGTAAATATGAGCAGAATCAGTTTTTTGAGGGTAATTCATTTTTGACAGATGTGACAGAAATTAATAATCTTAGAAGAATCGAAGAGGAGAAAGCGAAAGAGATACTTAAAAGTAAAGAAAAACTAGAAACAGTAATGGACTCCTTAAAAGAAACTGTTTGGGGTGTTCGTTTACCAGATTACAAAAGTGAGTTCATAAGTAATTCAGCAATTGATTTATATGGAATCCCACTTGAAAGATGGATCAATAATCCAAATACGTGGCTCGAAGCAATACATCCAGATGATTTAGAGCGAGTTGAAAGTGAAAGCGCTAGTCTTTTTTCGGATGGTTTTACAGAATTAGAATATCGAATAGTAACACCAAAAAATGAAGTAAAATGGATTCAGACGCGAACTAAAATAGTTAAAAATGCGGATGGAATTCCCTATTTAATGACAGGAATCGCCGCAGATATTACAAAAAGAAAAAAACTTGAACTTGAATTGATTGACTATAAAAAAGGGATTGATTCGGCTGCAATAGTTAGTATCACTGATGAGAAAGGAATTATTATTTATGCAAATGATAAATTCTGTGAAATATCTAAATATTCCGTTGAAGAATTAATTGGTCAAAATCATAATATTTTAAATTCAGGTTACCATTCAAAAGAATTTTTTCAAGAAATGTGGCAAACAATTTCTTCGGGTAATATATGGAAAGGAGAAGTGAAAAATAAAGCTAAAGATGGATCCGAATACTATGTAGAATCTTCGATTATTCCATTTATGAAGGAAGGGAAAGCCTACCAATATTTATCAATCCGATATGATTCAACAGAGAAAGTCTTAAATAAACTAGAGCTAGAGACTCAAAAACAATTTTACGAATTCATTTTAAATAATCTTCCTGCAGATCTTGCTGTATTTAGTCCTGATCACAAGTATTTATTTATTAATCCAGCTGGTATAAAAAATAATGAAATACGCAATTTCATGATTGGTAAAGATGACTTTGATTATTGCCAACTGAAGGGAATTGATACCAAATTGGCAGTCGAGCGCAGAACGAAGTTCAATGAATTGATCAGAGAGAAAAAATTCATTGAGTGGGAGGATGTAAATATTCTTGAAAATGGTGCAAAGCAAAATATCCTTCGCAAAATAGGCCCTATTTATGACGAATATGGCGATTTAAAGATGGTAATCGGATATGGCATTGAAATTACAGAACGAAAAACAGCAGAAGAGAATGTTATTAAAGCTAAAAAAGAAGTCGAAGCGATTAACTCAAATCTAAAAAAGTTAGTTTCTGAGGAAACTCAAAAGAATTTGCAATTATCGAAATCATTGACAGAAAATGAGAAAATGGCCACTGTTGGTGAATTGGCATCCGGAATAGCACATGATTTAAATACTCCTTTAAGTTCAATTAGAAATGGCTCTGAAGCTGCACATTTCACTGTCAATTCAATCTTGCAAGAACTTATTTGGAAATGTACACGAGAACAACTCAATTTTGCAATTCAAAGAGCTTCCACTGATATTGAATCATCTATTTTTACGAGTGGATTAGAGCTTATGCGACTGTCAAAAAACTTCAGTGTTTATTTGTCAGCCAAATTCACAAACTATTCAGAAATCGAAATCAAAGAAATTTCATCTGCCTTTGTCAGAGCCAGAATTGAAATAAATGAAGAAGAATTAATTGATCAAATAATGAACGCTTCTAATTCCTTGAATTTCTTGAAACTCATTGAAAATATACAGACGTATCAATCTTTTGTTCATTCAATAGAAATTTCAGCCAATCGAGCACTAAATGTAGTAAATGATTTAAGGTTAAATATCAAAAATCAAAACAGTATCAAATCACATGTAAACTTAAAAGAAAATATTTCATCAGTTTTGAATGTTTTTAATTTTGAATTGGAAGAAAAAGTGAAAGTTGATATAAAGATTGCTGATTCAATTGTCATATACGGCTATGATATTAAGCTATTCCAATTATGGTCAAATATTATTAAGAATGCCTTAGAAGCGATGGAATCAAATAAGGGGGAAAAACTTCTGAAAATTAGTGCATCGGAAACAAAAGATACGATTTCTGTGTCAATTAAAAATAATGGTCCAGCGATACCAATTGAGAATCAACATAAAATATTTGAAAAATTTTATTCAACTAAAAGAGGACTAAGTAGTTCAGGATTAGGTATGAGTATAGTCAAAAATATTATTACGGATCACGGCGCTAAAATCCTTCTTGAATCAACTGATTTATTTACTACCTTTACAATAAATTTCAAAAAAGCATGACGGACGAGTTTAAATATGCTGTAGTTTGTGTAGACGATGACTCTGCTATTTTACAAATATTAAATTTCCAGTTATCCAAAATAATTAATGACGATACTGTTCTTATTGAGTGTTTTTTAAACCCTCAAATTGCATTAACGGCGATTGATGAATTGTTCGAAAGCGGATTAAAATTGATTTTTGTTATTGTTGATTTTCAAATGCCTTATTTAAATGGGGCTGAATTGATACTATCGATAAAAGAAAAATACCCGCAATTGCCTTGTATTATGCTTTCCGGTCAAGCGAATCAAACACAAGTAGATAATCTTAAAGACAATAATTTGCTAACAGCTTATTTAGAAAAGCCTTGGACAGAGTCCGATCTGAAAAAAATCATTGATATACAAACACAAGGATATTTAAGTGTTAAATGACTTAGTTAGCTAGTTTCTACTGAAACTAGCTCAATTAAAACAAGAAACAAAACAGCACTGACTATACTCAGCGTTTTTAGTTAGCATCTTTTACTTTACCAACTTCCGCCAGAACCGCCACCACCGAAACTTCCGCCTCCAAATCCTCCGAAGCCGCCGCCCGAACTTCCGCCTCCAAAACCGCTTCCTCCTCCTCTACCGCTCATCATTGATCCCCAGAACAGTCCTTCTCCGATTGACATTCCACCTCTACCTCCGCCGCCGCCTTTTCTACCGAAAATTGCAACGAGAACAAAAATGACAAAAAGAACACCGAATACAATCCAAACATTATCTTTCTTGTTTTTCTTCGCGTATTCATCGGAATCATATTCGCCTTTTGCTAAGGCAAGTAAAACATCCAATGACTCCGTAATTCCTAGGTAAAATTCTCCATTTTTGAAATTAGGTAACAATTCGTTTTCGACAATTTCGTTGCACGTATAATCAGGAATGGCTCCTTCTAATCCTCTTCCTGTCGCAATAAACGTTTTTCGCTCGCCTTTACCACCAGTCGGTTTGATTAATATAATGATTCCATTATCTTCCTTTTCTTGTCCAATCTTCCACTTATCGCCCAGTTTTGCGCAATATTCCCAAGGTTCATATCCAGCTAAATCATCTACCACAACAACCACAACTTGATTCGAAGTTTGTTCAGCAAAATTCTCCAACTTAGCTTCTAATTCTCTTGCCTGATCTGCCGATAATAAATCGGAATATTCCGCAGATAAATTATTGTATAACCTCTCTGGCTTGGGAGCATCCGGAATATCATTTTGTGCAAATGAACCGAAAACAGATATAAGAAGGATACTTATGAGCGTAAAAACTTGTTTCATCTTTTTCATCTTATTCTTCTCCTTCAAATGATACATCATTACTCAATTCATTTTCATCATCACTTTGGAAAGGAAATGCCGCCTTTAATTGTTCACCAGCCCGATGAATACCATTTACCAATCCTTCTGTATACAATCCTTGTTTGAAATGTTGAATCATTTCGTCTCGAATACTATCCCAAAAATCAGCGGCTACAGCGTCATTTATACCCTTATCACCAATGATTGCTAGTTTGTGATCTTCCATTGAAACAAAGAAAAGGACACCATTTTTCAACTCCGTTTTATGCATCCCAAGTTTGGCGAACATTTCAATTGCTCGTTCGATAGGATCCTTTTTACACACCTTATCGATGTGTACACGGATTTCACCAGACGTATTTAACTCTGCTGCTGCGATGGCATCGCGTATAGCTTCTTGCTGAGTTTCTGAAAATTGTTTTCTAACCACAATTCTTTTGTATTAAAAAAGCGATTCTTTCAAATCGCTTTATCTTAATGATTACTTGCTAAAATCGACCGTTGGAGCTGTTTCAGATCCTGGTGCAGCTTTAAACACATCTTTCTTCGGGAATGTTTCTTTGTTCAAGAACATGCTGTTGAAGAATCCACGAATGTGTGAATTATATTCTTTCACTGTTTCGTTATAATCTGTTCTAGCTTTGTTGATTCTGTTCTCTGTTCCTTCTAATTGTGCTTGTAACGCACCAAAGTTTTCAGTTGAACGAATTTGCGGATAAGCCTCAAATGCCAAATTAATTGCTGTATTGATTTCTTTGCCTAACATTTCGAAATCTTCAGGAGTTTTTGCATTTACAATACCTTCACGAGCATTTGTTACTTTCGTTAAAATCTCTTTTTCATTTTCAGCAGCACCTTTTACCGTTGCTACAAGTTGAGGAACTAAGTCTGCACGTCGCTGGTAACTCGCACCAACATCACCCCACGATTTGTCCACATCCTCTTGCAAAGTTACAGCAGTATTGTAAGATCCTCTGTAAGCAAAAAACAATATAATCGCTAATAAAGCAATGGCACCGATAACAATGTATGATCTTTTCATCTTTTAAATTAATTTAGTTGATATAAAGATATTTCATTTTCGAATTAGTCCCAACGCTTGTTAACAAAAAATGGGAATTAGCTTGTTTTCAGGTTATTCATTCCACCGTCAACATTGATTATTTGTCCTGTCATCCAAGATGAATCTTGCGTTATTAAAAACACAATTGCGTTAGCGATTTCAATAGGCTCACCCACTTTTTTCATCGGATTTCGATTTTGAGATGCTTCAAATTTCTCGGGAGTATTTAGAAATTTACTTCCTAAATCTGTATTTGTCAAAGAAGGAGCCACGCAATTCACTCTAATTTTTGGTGCTAATTCTGCCGCTAACGATCGCGTCAAGGCTTCAATTGCTCCCTTTGCCATGGAGATAGATGTGTGAAAAGGTAAGCCTAGTGTAGCTGCAACAGAACTCAAGTAAACGATTGCTGGATTTTCACTTGCTTTCAGGTTCCCCAAATAGGCTTGTGTAAATTCAACTGCGCCGAGCGCATTTAACTGATAATCATGAACAAAATCAGCTGAATTGAGTCGATGAAAAGGCTTCAAATTAATGGATCCAGGAAAATAGACGATTCCATCTATTGTTTGATCAATAACTGGGAAATCATTTTTTGAATACCCTTCCACTTGATAATATTGGTCATAAATTGCTATCTCAGGTTGACGTGATATCCCAATCACTGTATTGCCTTTTGCTTGTAACAATTGTGCTGTCGCTTGGGCTATTTGACTTGATGCACCTGCAAATAAATATGTTTTCATCTTTTAGATAATTTGTTTTGAGTGATTGTTCGTTGTTGTTTGCACTTGAAACGCGTGATTTCAGATACTCTTTTTTTTGCGTGTTTTGTTTGACAATTTTCTACGCGTTCGCGCCACAATTTATAAGAGCTGAATTTCAATTCCTTTTTCATGAGCTTTTTCACATCCGCTTCTTTCAACCCAAATTGTACGTTGATTGCTTCAAAAGGCGTACGATCTTCCCATGCCATTTCAATTATCCGATCTATTTCCTCTTGGTTTAATCCCTTCTCCTCATGATCATCAATTGGTCGAATATAGGCCATTGGAGATGGTAAATCGCTATAATGACAATACGTTTCGTCTTGTTTATGTTCTCTCTCAATCATACTAAACAAACAACTATCTCATCGACTTTGTTCGAAAAGCGTATTAAAATCCACACTGATTACAATCTAAAAAATAGAGATTGAATTTATTTTCTCGGGAATAAATTTGATAAATAGTCACTTGGGATGAACAAGCATTTCGAATAGTTGTTTAAATGATGTGATTGGACTAAATTAAACGATTGCTTTCCGCGTCAAATCAACTAAAATTATCATCATGTTTGGATTATTTAAAAGAAAAAGTGAATTGGAAGTTTTGCAGCAGAAATACGAAAAATTGTTAGCAGAAGCTTACAAACTGTCTTCCATTAATCGTTCTGAAAGTGATAAAAAAGTCGGAGAAGCAGATGTCATTCTCAAGCAAATAGAATTACTACAAGTAAACGAAAAATAAGATTTACTTTATAGTTGATTGACTTCCCGCTTATTTTAGCGAATTTCAAATTTCACACTCCTTTTTAGTGGGACTTAGTTCCTCATATTACTTTGAATTGATCTCAATCTAAGCAAGGTGATTTTCAGTTATAAAATTATTTTTTCAGTCTGAATTTCCTTTAAATAAATATCTGATAAACGTAAATAGCTTACGTTCAACTTCCTTTCTTTTGTCGAAAAATTTTTGATTACTTTTTAATCTTATTGTTGATTACTTTTTAATCAAATAAGCAAAAAGTAAGTTAACTTTGTAGGAGAATAAAGATAATTAGACACTATCAATCTTCCGCAAAAATTTTACGATATGCAGCCTTACATGAACTTAAAAAACATTCAATATGGCTGGTTTGCGCTCAATAGTACACATGGACCTCGACACATTTTTTGTGTCGTGCGAACGCTTGCTGGATAGTCGTCTGGTAGGCAAACCGATTCTCATCGGCGGGACGAGTGACCGTGGTGTAGTGGCTTCTTGCAGTTATGAGGCTAGAAAATTCGGAATTCACTCAGCAATGCCGATGAAAATGGCAAAGGAACGTTGTCCAGAAGCCATTATCATCAAAGGGAACACGAGTACTTATACCAATTACTCGAAAATGGTGACCGACATTATTCGCGAAGCCGCACCTATTTATGAGAAGGCTTCAGTAGATGAATTCTACATGGACTTTTCGGGTATGGATAAGTTTTTCGGAACAATGAAATATGCTTCCGAATTGCGCCAAAAGATTATTCGCGAAACGGGCTTACCAATTTCCTTTGGCTTGTCGCAAAATAAAACCGTTTCAAAGATTGCAACTGGGGAAGCGAAGCCAAACAACCAATTGTTGATTGATTATGGTGCAGAAAAACATTTTCTGGGTCCTCTATCCGTACGAAAAATTCCAATGGTGGGATTAAAAACCTATCAAACACTTTGCAGTCTGGGCATTCGAAAAATTGAAACAATCCAAGAAATGCCTTACGAAATGATGGAAAGCGCCTTGGGTCAAAATGGAATTGGAATTTGGAAAAAAGCACAGGGAATTGACAATTCGGCTGTTGAACAATACAACGAACGAAAATCCATTTCAACGGAGCGCACCTTTGATTATGATACGATTGACGTTCTTAAATTAAAAGGAATCATGGCTGCTATGGCAGAAAATTTAGCCTTTCAACTTCGTCGTGGCGATAAACTAACCGCTTGTGTCACCGTGAAAATTCGTTATTCTGATTTTCAAACGCAAACCTTACAAAAACAAATTCCTTACACTGCAGCGGATCATGAGTTAATGCCGATTGTTGCTGAATTGTTTGAGCGTATCTACAATCGTCGGATGCTTGTTCGTTTGATTGGCGTTCGCTACAGCTCCCTCGTTTCTGGTAATCATCAACTCAATCTTTTTGATGATGGAACACGCTTCACAGAGCTTTATGGCGCCATGGATAAAATCCGTCAGCGTTTTGGTGACCGCGCCGTAATGCGTGCCATTGGCTTAGATGCTCGAACAATCGGGAGATACAATCCATTTAGTGGCGAACCACCTCCGTTATTGGCGAATCGGAGAGTTTAATATCAAGATTCAAGACCGCTCTGCTGGGAGAATCGAGAACCGAGATTTGATTTTAGGAAATGTCTCGAAATTATAGTAGAAATTAATTAAACAATGAATATATGCATAACCATAAAAATTTAAAAATTTGGCAACGATCAATGGATTTAGTAGAGCTAATTTATCGAGAAACTGTAGATTTTCCAGTTGATGAAAAATACGGACTCACAAGTCAATTAAGACGAGCAGCCTGCAGTATTCCTTCAAATATAGCGGAAGGAACGAGCCGATCAAGTCAAAAAGAATTTCAACACTTTCTTTCAATTTCACTCGGTTCTACTTTTGAAGTTAGTACACAGATAGAGTTAGCAAAGCGATTACTTTTAATCGATATTAAGAAAGCTGACGAAATTCTCCTTGAATTAGACCAGTTAGAAAAAATGATTATTGGTTTCATGAAATCACTCCACCTATGAATTTCTATAATCAAAAGAGCTGAGTGAGGTATGTTGTGAGCCTTTAGAAATGTGAGATTAATTCAAGTTACCACAAATAAGTCTCGGTTCTCACAACGAAGTGGTCTAATTTCTATGTTCTTTTTCACAAGTGTTTCTCAAAAGTCACTATAGCATAAAATACGGAATTTTATCTCCGGAAGAACTCATTCAATGGGCGAAAGGGGCAAATTATACGCAAGTCGTTTTGTGCGACATCAATTCTACAACTTCATCGCTTAGTTACGTTTGCGAGGCTCAAAAACTCGGTATGCCCGCAGTAGTCGGAATCGACATCCGAAATGGAATGGATTGCTGCTATCTTCTCATCGCGAAAAATAATCGCGGATTGCATGAGGCAAATGAATTTCTTTCTACTTATTTACATCAACAAAAGCCTTTTCCAATACAAGCGCCTCACTTAGGCAATTGCTATGTTATTTACACGCAAGAAAAGCAACCAAAAAAACTTGCTACCAATGAATTTATTGCTGTAACAGCCGCTGAGTTGAATCGTTTGAAAATTCAAAAAAGTAAAATCCCCCTCGGAAAGATGCTTGCTTTCACCTCTATGATTTTCCGCGATAAACGCGATTTCAATACGCATCGCTTACTCCGAGCAATTGATCAGAATGTTTTACTTTCCAAACTGCCGAAAGAACAGGAAGCAAAGGAAAATGAAAAACTTCTTCCATACGAAGAGCTAAAACAGTCCTTTTCTGATTTTCCTGATTTACTTCAAAACACAGAAAAACTTCTCAAAACTTGTTCTGTTCATTTCGAATTTGGAGACGATGCCAAACCTCAAAATGTTGCCACTTACACAGGAAGTAAAGAGGAAGATCTTGAACTATTAAAACAACTCTGTGCAGACGGTTTAGATTATCGTTACCCCGTTATTAATGATGAAATAATCGCTCGAATTGAAAAAGAAATTGAAATAATTGCCAAAAAAGATTACCTCTCCTACTTTCTGATTACACATGATTTCACTTCCTATGCGCGATCAAAAGGTTATTTCTATGTCGGACGAGGAAGTGGCGCAAATAGTATCGTTGCCTATTTATTGCGGATCACCGATGTTGACCCTTTGGAACTTGATTTATACTTTGAGCGCTTCATTAATTTATACCGTAAAAATCCACCCGATTTTGATATTGATTTTTCATGGAAAGATAGAGACGATGTCACTCGCTATATATTTCAACGCTATCCAAATGCCGCTTTGCTTTGTACCTATAACACCTTTCAATACAGAGCGACTGTTCGTGAACTTGGGAAGGTATTTGGTCTGCCAAAATCAGACATTGACATTCTTAGTCGCGGGAAATTTGACTACAGTAAACTCGATCAACTATCACAACTCGTTTTGAAATATAGTACTTACATCAAAGGACTTCCCTCCCATTTAAGTGTTCATGCAGGAGGAATTGTAATCAGTGAAAAGCCCATTTCTTGGTATTCAGCCACTTTTCTACCTCCAAAAGGCTATGCAACAACTCAATTCTCGATGTTGGAAGCGGAAGATGTTGGTCTGTTTAAATTCGATGTATTGAGTCAACGTGGTTTAGGCAAAATTCACGATGCCTTAGAAATTATTGAATACAATCAACCCGATAATCTAGCGCACGATATTCACGACATCGCTTATTTCAAACACGATGAAAAAATCAAAACCTTGCTAAGATCTGCACGAGCAATGGGATGTTTTTATGTTGAATCGCCTGCAATGCGCATGTTGATGGTGAAATTACAAGTGGATACTTACTTGGGACTTGTTGCAGCTAGTTCTATTATTCGACCAGGAGTGGCGCAATCTGGAATGATGAGAGAATACATTCTAAGGCACCGCTATCCTGAAAAAAGAAAAGAAGCGCATCCTATCTTGCAAGAGATTATGCCTGACACATATGGTGTAATGGTCTACCAAGAAGATGTCATTAAAGTTGCGCATCATTTTGCCGATTTATCGCTTGCTGAGGCAGATGTTCTAAGACGTGGAATGTCGGGCAAGTTTCGTTCGCGTAGTGAGTTTGATAAGGTAAGAGAAACATTCTTTGGTAATTGTCGAAAAAAAGGCTTTGCTGATAATCTCATCACCGATATTTGGCGGCAAATTGAAAGTTTTGCTGGATACGCCTTTTCCAAAGGACATTCGGCTTCTTATGCAGTGGAAAGCTACCAAAGTCTTTACTTGAAAGCCTATTATCCACTTGAATACATGACAGCTACCATCAATAATTTTGGTGGATATTACCGTACCGAAATCTATGTTCACGAAGCCAGAACATGGGGAGCAACGATTGTGGCACCTTCAATCAATCACGGTTCATATGAATGTGTATTGGATGGAACGACGTTGATTTTAGGATTTATTCTTGTCAACGGAATCGAAGGTAAACTCATCATTTCAGTTCTTGAAGAACGGATGAAATATGGAATATTCAAGAACTTCGAAGATTTAATGAAACGTGCTTCTATTCCGTTGGAACAACTTGTATTAATTATTCGCATTGGTGCCTTGCGCGATTTCCCGGAGAGTCGCAAAGAATTATTGTGGAAGGCTCATTTACACCACAATCGTTCGAAAAACAAACTACCTGTACCTCAACTATTTGAACAGGAACAAAAAACATTTCACCTACCCCAACTTACAGAACAAACGCTCGAATTAGCCTTTGAACAAATGGAACTATTAGGATTTCCCTTGTGTAATCCTTTCGATTTATTGAAAAATGAAATTCCTGTACACACAATGGGCAATGAACTTCATCAATTTCTTGGTCTGCGCATCCACACATATGGTTATTTGGTCGCACTTAAACAATCGAAAACAAGCAAGGGAGATATGATGTTTTTTGGGACCTTTATTGATCGAAATGGAGATATCATTGACACCGTTCATTTTCCAGAAGTAGCGCGTAGGTTTCCATTCTACGGAAAAGGAATTTATCAATTAATTGGTATTATTTCAGAAGAATTTGGCTATTATACCATTGAAATTGGGGAAATGGTGAAACAAGCTTTTATGGAAGATATTCGCTTTAGCGAGGAAGAAATATAAGCGTACAACCTGAAAATGAATCCTTATTTGTGACTACATTTTGACTTCAATAAATAACATACAAACGTCATCTACTTGTTCGTTGACTCCCTTCCATTGGTCAAATTGACGATTCATAAATTCTGCTTGATTTGAAACAGGAAGTTCTCCTGAACGAAGTATAAATTCTAGCATTGCACCTTTCTTTAATTTCTTCGCTTTCTCACCGCCAATTTGATCCGCATAACCATCCGAGAACAATACAATTCGATCTCCCTTCAATAGTTTAATCGAAATTTGAGCGAATGCTTGATTAGAATGTGATTTACCAATAGGTCTGCGCGTTCCACTTAAACACAGAAGAGTAAACATATCTGTTCTACCTTTTTGCTGAATATTGGTATCAAACACATTTTCATCCATAAAAGAATTCTGACGAAGAATGTATGCACTATGATTCGCACCCGTAAAATACAACATATTGTTTTCATGGTCAAAATGACAAAAACTAATGTCCATTCCATCATTCAATGTTTCACTTCCGCGATATAAACTTTCAACAACATGAGCATTTAACGACTCAACCATTTCACCGGTAGTCACGTGCTTCTCTTCACGAATAACTTTCTCCAAGGAATTCATACCGACCAAAGAAACCATTGCGCCAGGCACGCCATGACCTGTACAATCGGCAACACCAAAAATCGATTTATTATAGAGTTGATAGGAAAAGTAAAAATCACCACTTACAATATCTTTCGGTGCAAAGAACAACTCAAATTGAAGTGAATCAGAAGAATGTTGGGTAATGTTTGGCAAGGTAGCACGCTGGATGTACGTCGCATAATTAATACTATCAATAATCTCCTTGTTCTTTTCAGAAAGTTCACCCAAAGCACTTTGCAAAGCGACGTTCGATTTTTCAATTAATTCATTTTTCGAATTCAACAAATCATTTGCTTTACGACGTGATTTATTCGCACGCCAAAGTAAACCAATACCAACCAATAAAATGAGTCCAGCAAAAATGGCAAGGGTCAACAAATTTCGGTTCTTCTGCGCTTTCATCTCCAAAGAACCATTTTTCACTTCTTCTAACTCCTTCTCAGTTGTCAATTGAAGGATTTCAGCCTCCTTCTTTTCTGACTCATATATGGCTTCCAATTCTTTCAGTTGAGCAGCTTGCTCTGCAATCTGAAGAGTATCTTCTAACCTACTGTGCAAACGCAAATAAGCATAGGCATTTTTATAATCAGAAATAGCAGCATAGGCATCACTCAAGCCAAGGTAACCATTCATCAAAGAGAGTGAATCTCCTAATTCTAATTTTAATTTGTTAGACAGTATAAAAAAGTCAATTGCCTTTTCATGTTCCTTTAAATCACTATACGCATTCCCGATATTGTGATAATTAAATGATTCCCAGAGTACATTTCCACTCTTTTTATTCATTTCAAGTGCTTTAAAGAAATACTCCAGAGCTTTTCTGTGTTTATTTCTTCTGCGTTCAACATTACCAAGATTATTGTAGTTCCCTGCTATCAAGCGATTGTTACCTAACTTTTGAGCTAAAACCAAACTCTTTTTATAATACATCTCTGCATCATCCAAGTTCCCTTGATCTTTCATCGCATTACCCAAACTAATCGAAGCATTCGCCATACCAAGCGTGTCCTCAATTGAAGTATAAATAGACAAAGACTCTCTTAGGTATTTCTCAGCGGTGTTGTTTTGATCTAACTTCAAATAAGCAGTCCCAATCGATCGCTTAAAGGATGCCATGTACTCCTGATTGTTGTATTTCTTCGCAATTTTTAGTCCCGAATGATATAGATTAATCGCTTTTTCAAATTGATTTAAATCAATCTCTATATCTCCAAGTCGAGAAAAAATAAAAGCAGAATAATCGTCCTTCAATTCATTCGCTTTGGACTTTAATTCAGCAGCCAAAGTATCTGCTTTACCATAAATTCCAAGTGAATCGTAAATATAAAACTTCCAAAATTTCAGTTTCGTCTGCGCATTTGGAGTTTTCTTTAGCTGAGCAGAGTATAAGATTTCTACCTTTTTTTCAAGGTCAGGCGATTCTAGATTCTTGATTTTATTCGTCAAGTCATTGTATCCAACTTGCGCCGAAATACTTGACGTTAAAACAATAAAAATCAGCAATATGATACTTCTTGTACTCATGCACAGCAAAGGTACGATTTTGTTTTATTACAATTTTACAAAAGGTAATTGAATCATACGTGAATCTTGCTCAATACGAATGTAGTACATTCCATTTGCGAACTGACTAGCATCAATTGTTTGTAAAACGACAGACTCAATTGCATTTACTGAAACCGTTTGTACTAGTTGTCCACCCATATTATAGATATATAAATTAGTAGTATTTGAAGGATTATTTTGATTATTAAATACCACATTTATAGAACTACTGGTTGGATTTGGATAAAGGAAACCTATTTCTCCATCAGGTAAAACTGGACAAGGTGTAAAAGCTCGTCCTGGTGAACCACCCTCGCATCCAACAAACCAGGAAGTTGAGACGTTTGGATCAGCATAGACAGTATTCATTGAGTATTCCAAGGTATAATCCTCAAAAGTAGGCTGTGACGGCCATGGCGCTTGATTACTGTATAAAACACTCGTCAATAAAACCCCTTGATTATCGTATAAACGCAGCGCATCTGTACCTGCTAATCCAAAATTAAACGCTCCAGCGACATTCTCTACTGCACTGTGTCGTTTGCCAAAATTGAGTAAATCATTACTTAATACCCAATAACCACCAGCTGGAACAACCACTGCTGGTAAAGAAAACACATGGTCATTCTTCGAATCTTTGAATGTATACGTACTCAAGTTAATTGGAACTGTTGTATTGTTTTTAATTTCAATCCAATCACCGGCATAGAATTCTGGAATCGAATTATTGTAATTGATTTCTGTAAAAGTAATTGGCTCTAAACATGGTTCATAAGCTTTACCTGGAGAACCACCGATACAGCCGCAGAACCAATCTTCAGGATCTAGCTGAACCTCATTCATATAACTATTCTCAAGTGTTCTTCCCCAACCATCGGCACATTCAGGAAATGGAGCTTTGTCTCTATAAATTGCATTTAACACCACTTCATTGTTTTGATTATACAATAGAATTGAATCATAACTATTACTCCATGGAAAGCCAGTCGCACCAACGAAATTCATTACAGAAGGATATTGTGCTTTAAATAAATTGGTGTCTTGACAAATTACTAAATATCCATTTGCTGGAATACTGGTTTGGTCTTCAAAAATGAATTTATCATAGAATTTTTTCGATTTAATACTCCAATTCGTTAAACTCAATGGTGTCGATCCAAAATTGTGTAACTCAATCCAATTTCCTCCATCAACACTTGTTTCAGGATTATAATGAATTTCAGAAATCGTAACAGCTAAAGGTTCCTCTGTCCCAATAAACATTGCTTTAAAAAACTCACTTGTAGAAACATTCAATTCGATGCTTTCATTAAGCAATTCAGCCCCTGGAATCAAAGAATTCACTTGCCAACTAGAAAATGTATACCCAGGGTTTGCAACGGCAGTCATTCGAACTGGAACCCCATCAAAATAAACTCCTGTCCATGGTAATTCATCCGGAACAATCGTAGAAATTTTAATGTAACCAGCTCCTTCAGGTTGAACATTCAAGGTAACATTTACCTTTTTAACCAAAGAGAATTCATTCACAATTTGATTTCGAACAACATCCGATCGCAAAGAAAAGTCATTCAATAATTGATCGTGAATTGCATCATATGTTGCCATCCCACCTGTTATATCTCCTGTCCATGTTTGAAAATGTCGCGGTAATTCTGGTAACAACTGATTGTACATACTATCAACAATTGGCGTATATTGATTCGCTGTAAAAACTGTATTCATTAAATCTGCATATCGATTTACGAAGTAATTTTTGAATTCAGTATTTTCTGCTAACCCGTTGTAAATTTCCCAGAAAGGATTTGGCTGATTATTATTTCTGAAATAGTCAAAAATGTTAGCATTCACATCTGCCCAACCACCCAAGCCTAATTCCATATCCTGCAAGAAAAACTTCCATTTATTCCCCTTGGTTCGCATACGAGCAATTTTCATGTTATTATAAATCCAGTCGTAATTTGCAAACCAGTTCTCAGCAGACAAATAATCGGCAAAATTGTATAAATCAATCTTTTTGTTGCATTGATCAAAATAGTCAGCACTTGCAGGATCATTTGTAGTTACAAAATCACGCATCGAATAAAAAGAAGAGTCATTTCCTTTGACTGTTCTTAAAATACTTGGACCATAGAAATACGAAATAGACAACAAATCGAGACTATCGGGATCATTTCCATAATTTTCTTCGAAATAGCGTTCGTTTGCTTTTTCACGCAATTCATATACACCAAAATATTGTCCATTTACAAAAGCAACAACAGGTGAATATGCCTGTGAATTAGCATTTGTCTCTCGCATCATGCGCATAAAAGTCGCATCTTTTTGAGGATACTGATTCCAGTAATTACTACCATTTCTCAAGTAAAAAGCATAAAACTTATCGATGAACGCTTTTTCAGGAATAAGCGGATAGTTCACTGGTTCACCTTCTCCATACAAAGTATTTGCAGGCTCAATCGTTACACTGTGCTGTGGGTTCGAGCGACTTCCACCTGCTCCACCATCGGGTTTTATGGAAGCTCGTGACTCAAATTGTTTCTGTCCATCAGCATCAAAATATTCGATGATACACGGTTTTCTCCAATCGGTTGTGTAATTATCAAATATGCCTGTTGAACCAACTAAATTCGACGCATCAGTAGAAATAGAAATAACAGGAAGCGTGAAATCTTCCATGAAAAAATAGGTTTCTGCAGCTATTTGACTAGGCAAAAGCGACGTTGAAGCTGAAAAACAGATTGTTTTAACCACAGAATTGGTACTCAGTACAAATGGACCTGTATACAATGTTGAGGTTGGAATTGGGTCCTGGCCATCAAGCGTATAGCGAATAACTCCGCTGGTTGTTGAATTATTCAATATGGAAACACTAATTCCTGACGTGAAAAATCCTCCAGCAGTTTCAATAGTCGGCACAAGTTCATGGGAAGAATATGCAATTGAGCTGTTGTTAGTTGCACCGGGCGTTGGAATAGAAAATATTGAATTAGTCGTTGAACCATCTAAAAATTTACCGAAAGACATGTCTGGTTCCAAATCAGGAATGACCAGCGAATCGATTATTATTCCGCTAGGATCGGACAAATATATTGTTTCACCAGCGGTGGCAATACTGAAATTTGTATTAAAGAATGAATTGGATGTAACTGGATTAAAATAAGGGTGAACAGTTCCCGAATAATAAATTGTTGATTCATTAAATCCGAATGTTAAGAAGGGAATTAGCGATAAATCCGAAGAGGCGGCAGATGCATTATGAACTTCTATTGCTAAAACATTTGTCCCGTTCACCAAAACAGAATTTAAAAGGTTCGTATCTATTTCGTATGATTGAACTCCTCCACCTTGATAAATCTCAGCTTCATGATCGGCGGAAAATTCATCCCAATTGGGCGGATATCCAGCCAAGCCAAAACGTGCAACTTCTACCCCATTGATATAGGCAACAAAACCGTCATCAAAATCAGCATCAAAAACGGCTGCGACAATTGCATCTTTATTTGCAATATTGAAGGTTTTCCTAACATAAATGGAATTGGCAGGACCTGAAATTGCAGTTGCATCATCACCATCTCCGTAACCTATTCCCAAGTTACCTTGTAACCAACCAACTTGCAGGTATGAAACAGTATTCCACTCAAGTGCCAGGTTACTTGCTGGAACATAATAATCCCACGTATCACCTGCATTTACAGCGGTTTCCCAGTGATCAATTATTGAAACATTACTTTTTCCAGACGCCAAAACCGTCATGTAACTATTTGCTGCGAAGGTTGACGATGGAAATTGCCATTTAGCTGGAGAAGCTATTTCATCTGTAAGTCCATAACCCTGTAAATTGATTGTGCTGCTTGAGCCGTTATAAAGTTCTAACCAATCTGGACTACTTCCATCTGCTTGAACGACTGTTGATCCATTAGAATTTGAAGCTTCATTTATAAAAATTTGAGCTTGACTAACTGGTAAAATTAAAAGTAAAGTAGAAGTAAGTAAAAATCTTATCATATGTAGAAATGATTACATAATAACCAATGAATAAATATCAAATAACTGCAAGTTTAAGCTCTAAATTAGATAATTATTCGTTTTATTGAAAATTAAGTTTATTTATTCAAGGAATCCTAGATTGATTGTACTATAGAAATTTAAAAACAACTATATTTGGCCGCACAATTTCAGATGTGTCTAGTTAAAGAAGTTAACCGGATCCTACAAGCTGAAAAGCACTTTTTTAGTTCATGAAAAATGCGCACGTGGTGAAATTGGTAGACATGCCATCTTGAGGGGGTGGTGCCAACAGGTGTGCTGGTTCGAATCCAGTCGTGCGCACAAAAAGAAAAAGCGGATTGCGATAGCATTTCGCTTTTTCTTTTTCCCTTCACACGCTTCCTCCAACTCACACTTTTATTTTATGCTTTTTCTTTTTGCAGTATTGAGAGTGTAGAACTGAGTATGAAAAAAATCCAACTTCGATAAATGGATTGGCAATGAGTTGTTTTAAGAGCAGAGAAAGAAAATGCGCAAAACGAAACAATTTTCTATTCACTGACTTTTTATTGAACGTTTGGAGCTCCTATGAAATGAAAAAAAATCAGTTGTAACCATTTGACTTTCTGATTGTATTTGACTACATTTAACCCTTAAAATAGATATTATGGCTGATTTTAATTTTTTGGATAGCAAGATAGTTACGGATACTATTAACAAAAGTATTACACTGAATTTTAACACCTTGAGCGGAACATTCACCTTAACTTCTGCTTCTACTTCAACAATTGGAACTGCAAAGGGAATTTCTCTTAAGGTTGATTACAGAAGTCTTAGTGGAGCTCCGTCTTCAATTGGGGTTGATTTAAAGACTCTTTCGTTGCCCGCTGGAACGTATTCTTATATAGAAATTGAAATTACTGGAACATCTAAATCACCAAATCCTAAATTTGTAATGAAAGAACCCATTAAATTGTAATGTTCAATTATAAAATAAATTTAGTAGTGCCACTTTTTGTGGCATTTGTTTTATCTTTTAAAACAGTCGCTCAAAAAGAATGTCTTTCTATTGAAAAAAAAATGGAACTCGTTTTTGAAACAGATTTGAGCAAATATGATGTTTTATTTGACGAATTTGTTAAATGCCAAGAAAGCAATCGAATCGATAAGTTTCATAGTAGATCAGCATATCATGAAGCTCGAGCATTCTTAAAAAATGGTGAAATTGACAAAGCTGACAAATTAATCAATGCATCACTAAAAATTCAAAAAGATTCAAGGACCTTAATTGATTTAAAACTTTTGAAGTCTGCCTCTTTTATGCTGAAAGGTCAATTAGACAGTTCTTTAAAAATTTCCAATGAAGTAATTCATTTTAAAACTTGTTCATCCATTCAGCTGGCAAAGGCATATCAATACAATGCGAATTGCCACAGTAAGCTGGGGAATAGGCAGTACCAATTGAACTCCCTGAGAAGTGGCTTGTCTTTCGCACAAAAAACAAATGATTCGGTTATTAAGTCTCACTTCAACAACAGTTTAGGGGCGTATTTTATTTTAGGATCAACTAAAACACAAGACCAATGGAAAGCATTGAACTACTGCAAAAAAGCAATTACCCTTTGTCCTAAAAGAGATAGCAGTTTAACAGTGACCTATTTGATTAATCTGGGAAATGTATATTCTACATTGAAACTCAATGACAAATCACTTTCAGTCTTGCGTCAAGTTTTAAATGACTATACTAATCATTTGAATACAGAGCAGTATTTTGATGTGGCTATGAATATTGGTAGCACGTATTTAATTAAAGAAGATATAGAAAAGGCAGGTTACTTCTACCAAAAGGCGTTCGAATTGCTGAATGAACTTCCATCGATTACATCTTCAGACATCAGTATTTACTTCAATTTAAGTGAATTGGAATACATGAAAGGCAACACCAAAAAAAGCCTTGATTATTTGAAAACCTATGTCACTTTAAACGAAAAATACCTGGCAAAAGAAAATGCCGATAAGATCATTGAAATTCAAGAGCGCTTTAATGATAAGGTACGTAGGACGCAAATTCTAGAATTAAAGAACAAAAATCAGCAGGCAAAACTAGACAACTATTTTTTACAAATAATTTTATTGGTTTCATTAGCGATTTTGACCGTTATTGTATCCCTATATCTCTATTTCCAACATAAAAAAGCGCTTAAAGAGAAAGTTAAGGTTGAAAATGAAATTAATAAGGCTGCCATCGAAGCAACAGAAAATGAGAAATTGAGATTTTCTAGAGACTTGCACGATTCTTTAGGAGGCTCGCTAACGGTCGTTGGATTACTTGTTAATCAAGCCAAAGAAAACAATCCAGATCAGTCTGAGAAATTTGAAGAATTGTATCAACTTGTCCAGACTTCAATACATGACCTTCGAAGGATTTGCAGGGATTTGTTCCCATCTGAAATTCTAATCTCAGGTGTAGTTACCTCGATTGGCTATTATTATGAAAAACTTTCAGCGCTGCACCCTTCAGTGCAGTTCGATTTTACCTCAGAAAACTTTAAGTTCGAAAAAGGTTTCAGTGTTAATCTTTATCGTATTGTGCAGGAACTGACCAATAATTCCCTAAAATACGCCGAGGCAACAAGAATTGAAACGAATATGCTGGTAAATGATGGAAGACTTGAATTCGCTTTTTCAGATAATGGAAAAGGAGTTGACCTTAAAACATTGCATAAAGGTTTAGGGTTGCACAGCATAGAAGAAAGAGCTGCAGCATACAAGGGAAGCTTCAAGATTGAATCAAAACCAGACGAAGGCTTTGTCTTACTGCTAAGTTTTCCAATTGAAGGCAT
The DNA here is from genome assembly GCA_021740745.1 of Crocinitomicaceae bacterium. Taxonomy (GTDB): domain Bacteria; phylum Bacteroidota; class Bacteroidia; order Flavobacteriales_D; family Crocinitomicaceae; genus M0103. The sequence goes on from JAIOZF010000006.1 coordinate 50,403, forward strand.
TCTATTAGAGAATTGATTTTTTAAAGAGATAGGATTTCTTAAAATAAAAAATCAAATTGCCACACTTGAAGTCACGCGAACTGGAAATGAAATCAATTTAAGCTAACACCTCCCAGGAAATAATCCGACGATCATCGGATGCGGTGGCAAAACTCTCTTCAGTTAAGCAAACAATCGAATTGATTGAATGTGTATGTCCACCTGATTTAGTATCTAAACGTTGAAGAAAACCAAGCGATTCGCTGTTCCAAATTTTAATTGTTTTATCGCGACTTATGGAAATGAAATTTTTACCATTGTTAACAGCCATTAAATCATAAATGGCAAAATTATGCGCAGGAATAACAGTCATCAATTTGTTTTCTTGCCAATTCCAACATTTAAGGAGTGCATCTTTACCGCCAGATAAAAGTAATTCTGAATGAACTGGATGGAACATAACAGCAGTTGCTCCCCCATTATGCGCTTGAATAAGTTGAATTTCATTGAAGAATTCAGTTTCAATAATTCGAACAGTTTCATCTTGACAAGCAAGAGCTATTAATTCACCTTTTTCTTGGACAGCTATTCGTCTAATTTTACCACTATCAAGAGGCAAGTAGAGCAGTAAACCAAAATCTATTGTATTCCAAACAGATAAATTTCCATCGGCATCTGTTACATAAAAATGATGTTTGACTGGATTTTCTTTAATCTCAAACACCGCTTTTTTGTGCTGTGTATAAAATTTAAGTTCTTGACGGTTTGCAAGATCAAAGATGTGGATTCCACCATCTGCTAAACCTACGACTAGATGTTTTGCCTCATTTATTAAACAAATCGAATAAACTGCTGCTTCGAAACGAATAGCAAATTTATCTTGTGTTCCATCTTTGATATTCCAACGAGCAACATATTTGTCTGCGCTGGCTGAATAGATGTATTCACCATCATAAGCTAGAGAATAAATTCCAGCAGAATGTCCTGAGATTTGTTTTTGTTTCCGAAAACGCATTAGTTTTCTTCTTCTACTTCCTCTTCGTCGTTTACTTGTTTTAAACGCTCTGCATAATCAGGCGGAAGAAAATCAAAGAACGTATCACCTCTCAATCCAAGACGCAAGCATTCTAGCGGTATCATATCATTTTGACCGATATTTCCCAAGTTTACTTCTGCACCGAATAATTTTATGAACCAAACCTGTTGGTTTTTTTGAGGTGCTTCCCATAGAATTTTTTCTGGAGCCACCTTAGCAATGATGCGATTGATTAGCATTGTGTGTGCAGTTCCGTTTGGTCTAAAAACCCCTACGTTACCTGCTTCACGTCCTTCAGCAATAACCTTCCAGCTACCAGCTTCTAGTTCTGTACTCATCATCTTAATCCACTTTGCTGGTGAAATCATAATTCCTGAATCTTTAGAACCTACTTCTGATAAAATCGTTCTATCCTGAGACATTGATTTGATCAACTCACACTTTTCGTCGTGATTGATAATAATTGAACCATCAGAAATTTCTGCTAAGTCCAGTTTAAATTTATCGAGCAATTTAATATAATCACCTACTTTTTGACGAGCATAAAACGCTTCAAATAAAGTTCCACCAAAGTAAGGTCGAATCCCAGCTTCCCTGTACATATCCAGTTTTCGCTCTAAATCATTGGTCACATAAGCGGTACCAAATCCAAACTTCACTAAATCTGTTAGATGGCCAGATGCATCAATAAAGTTTTTCACTTCACCAACACTCAAACCTTTATCCATAAACATGGTTATACCTTTGTCGCGTGGTTTAACACTTCGCTCAGGTATGTATGATAATTCAAAATTCATAGTCGTCAATCTTCGGTCAAATGTACAAATTCTTTGACATCTTGTAAGGTAGGATTTAATTCAAATATTTCTTTCGCTTTCTTTTTGTCATTTGCTGCGCAATTAGCGAATTTAATCAGCGCTTCATCTTTTCTGCCAAGCAACCATAATAGGTTCACTTCGAGTACAAGAGCAATGTCATTATCGTTAGTTGTTTCCAAGAAATCAACAATATAATTATACGCTTCAGGCAATGATCTTTCAACTAAAAGATCGGTATAATTCGTTAAGCATTCTTCATCTGTTGGATCCAGCGCCATGGAAAGCAGGTAAAAATCTTCTGCTTGTTTTAAGTCCTTCACTTTTTCATATGCACCCGCCAAAACATGGTATATTCCAGCATTTTCCGGATCCAATTCAGCCGCTTTATGAATTAAAACCAACGCTTCCTTCGTTCTTCCTTCAAGATCTTCAATAATTCCCAATCCTAACCAGGCATCCGGTAACAAAGGCGCTAATTCTAAACTTCTTTTGTAGAAATGTTTCGCTAATTCAAACTCATTCAATTGTTCATGCGCCTCTCCAATGTAACAAAGAGCCATTGGGTCATCTCCATCGAGCTCCATGCATTTATGGAAATTTTCTATCGCCAACAAGTATTTTTCTTGTGACATATAGGCATTCCCCACATTGAAATAAACAGGGCCAAATTCTTCGTTGATTAAAATACAATAGTCATACGCCCAAATCGCCTTTTCATAGTTTTCCGATTTTGAATAGGCATTTCCTAGGTTGTACCATGCGGTGAAAGAATATGGATTTTCATCTATATAATTTGAATAACAATCGATTGCATTCGAATACTCTCCTAATTGGTCATAACAAAACGCAATTTCATAAATTGCTCCTTCATTATGAGGATTGTATTTCATTGCTTCTTTCAGAATATTGACAGCTGATTTAAAATCATTTGCACTTTCATATTCAATGGCCAAATCCAGGTAAATTTCGTCTCTATCTTCAGGCTCTGATACTTTGATTGCTTCCAAAAAGTACTTGATGGCATTTTTGCTATCACGCAACTGACTAAATATAGAAGCCTTGGTCAATAAAAACTCAGCCGATGGACTTTCCCATTTTTCTATTTGCGCCAAGAGATTTAAGGCTTCTTTCAATTGTCCCATAGCAGAAATAGCTTGAGCCTTTCTCAAATGAAATAAGGGATTGTAAGAAAACTGTGTAATTGCATGCTCAGCGCAAGCTTTGGCTTTGGTGTATTGGCTGTTTACCAAATAATGATCAACTAAGGCTTCGAGACGATCACTGTCAAGAAAACCAATTGCATCACCCTTTAAATGTGCTTCGAAACGCTCCAGATCCTCGCTGAGATTTCCTTCGAAGTTTTCTTCGTCTTCATCGTCAAACATAACTCAATCTTTACACATGTAAGGTACACTAATTACTTTTGTCTATTTACAATTTTAACAATTGTTTTCAACAACAAATAAACACCTTGCACTCTTAACGAATACAAGGTGTTTTATTACATTTTAAAATGTTCTATTTTATTTTCCTGAACGCTTACGCTCTGACTCCTTCAATAAAACCTTACGGATACGCAAGTTTTCTGGCGTAACTTCAACATATTCATCTCCTTGAATGTATTCTAGACACTCTTCTAAACTAAATATTTTTGCTGGTGCTAAACGTACTTTTTCATCTGCACCTGAAGAACGCATGTTTGACATTTTCTTCGTCTTGGTAACATTCACACACAAATCTCCAGCACGAGAATTTTCACCGATTACTTGTCCTTCGTAGATATTCTCATTTGGATTAATGAAGAATTTACCTCTATCTTGTAAGTTATTCAAAGAGAAAGGAATGGAAACTCCTTGCTCCAATGAAATCATCGAACCGTTTTGGCGTCCTGGAATATCACCTTTATATGGTTGGTATTCTAAGAAACGGTGAGTCATAATCGCTTCACCGGCCGTTTGTGTCAATAAATAGTTACGTAAACCAATGATTCCACGTGAAGGTATTTGGAATTGAATAACCATTCGTGTTCCTTTTGGCTCCATGTTTGTCATTTCACCTTTACGCTTCGTAACCGCCTCAACAGCTGTTCCTGAAAATTCTTCAGGTAAATCGATTGTTAACTCTTCAACTGGTTCACATTTTTTACCATCAATTTCTCTGATAATTACTTGCGGTTGTCCCACTTGAAGTTCATAACCTTCACGACGCATTGTTTCAATCAAAACCGATAAGTGCAAGACACCACGACCAGAAACGATCCATTTGTCAGCTTTATCAGTTGCATCGACACGCATTGCTAGGTTTTTCTCTAACTCCTTAGTCAAACGATCTTGAATATGTCTAGAAGTAACTTTTTTACCTTCTTTTCCGAAGAATGGAGAATCATTGATAGAGAACAACATATTCATTGTTGGCTCATCCAATTGAATCGTATCCAATGGCTGTGGATCTTCAAAGTCACATACACAATCACCAATTTCAAAACCTTCGATTCCAGTGATGGCACAAATGTCACCTGCCTGAACAGATTCCACTTTTTCACGCGCTAATCCTGAGAATACGAATACTTCTTTAATACGGTGTTTTTCTTGTGTTCCATCACGTTTTTGCAAGATAATTTGTTGGTTTTCCTTAACGGTTCCACGACGTAAACAACCGATAGCGATTCGTCCAACGTACGTTGAGAAATCCAATGAAGTGATCAACATTTGCGTGTTTCCTTCTTCGATTTTTTTCGGTGGGAAATACGTTAAAATCTCATCTAAAAGTGGAGCAATTGTGTCGGTAGGCTTTTTCCAATCTGTTGACATCCAACCATTTTTCGCAGAACCATAAATTGTAGCGAAATCCAATTGCTGTTCATTGGCATCTAATTCAAACATTAAATCAAATACTTTTTCATGAACTTCATCCGGTGTACAGTTTTCTTTGTCCACCTTATTAATCACAAGAAGTGGCTTTAACCCTAAAGCAAGGGCTTTACCAAGAACAAAACGCGTTTGAGGCATTGGACCTTCAAAAGCATCCACTAACAAACAAACACCATCCGCCATGTTTAAAACACGTTCAACTTCACCTCCAAAATCGGCGTGACCTGGAGTATCAATAATATTGATTTTTGTTCCTTTATAATAAACCGAAACGTTTTTCGAAACGATGGTAATTCCACGTTCACGTTCCAAGTCATTATTATCCATGATTAATTCACCAGTTGGACGATCACGTTCATTTAAAACTGCTCCAGCTTCAATCATTTTATCAACCAAAGTAGTCTTACCGTGGTCAACGTGTGCAATAATTGCAATATTTCTAATTTCCATAAAAACTAAAAGAAAATCGTTTTAATTAAGAATTTTTATTGAATGGTTTACCAAAAGTTCTTGGTCGGCCACCACCGCTTGAGCTAGATCCTCCTTCACGACGGCTTCCGCCTTCGCTTCGTCCACCTTCTCTGCGACTGCTGCTTCCATATCCACTTCCACCGTCTCTGCTTCTTCCACCTTCACTTCTGTTTCCACCTTCACTTCGGTTTCCACCTTCGCTTCTGTATCCACCTTCACGACGATTTCCAAATCCACCTTCTCTGCTAGAACCGCCTTCACGACTTGATCCACCTTCACGGTTAAAACCACCTTCACGTCGTGCTCCACCATCTCTGCTAGAACCACCACCGTCACGTCGTTTAAATCCACCATCTCTTCCTCCACCATCACGGTTTCCAGAGAATTTACCACCGAAAGAACCTCCGTCACGACGACCACCGCCACCGCCACTGCGATTTCCACTTGGTTTATTCTTCGTTATTTCGATGTTTACATCATGACCTTCGTAATTCGAGCCATTCACTTTAGCGATGATATTTTCTGCGTATTCGTTATCCGCTTCAAAGAATGAATAAGAAGTCATTATATCGATACGTCCTACAGATGCAGAATTCAATCCAGTTGCATCACAAATTAAACGCAATAAACCACCAGGATTCAATCCATCACGACGACCGATGCTTACAAAGAAACGTGTTTTACCACTTTCAGTTTCATCATCGCGTTCACGTCTTTTACCACGTTCTTCGCCACGATCATCTGATTTTCCAGCTGCAGCATTCAAATCACCAGCTCTTTCGTAATATTCAATAAAACGATTAAATTCAGTTGATACGAAATGTTTGATTACTTCTTCTTTTGAAAGATCTTCAAATTTAGCCATGATAGTTGGCATAAATTTCTGAATGTCTTTTTCGCGTACTTCTGCATCAATTACTTTGTTGATTAATTTCAACAATTGAATCTCACAGATCTCTTCTGCATTTGGAACTGTACCCAATGTAAAAGTTGTACGCATTTGACGCTCAATTGCTCTAATTTTTCCACTTTCACGTGTATTAATTAAAACAAGCGATTCACCTTTACGTCCCGCACGTGCTGTACGACCACTTCGGTGAGTATAATTTTCAATATCGTCAGGAAGGTTATAATTGATAACATGTGTAATGTTGTCAATATCCAATCCACGTGCAGCAACATCCGTTGCAACCAATATTTGTAAATCTTTTTTTCTGAATCGATCCATTACACGGTCACGTTGTGCTTGAGATAAATCTCCATGCAACGGTTCTGCGTTGTATCCTTCTTTCGCTAATTTCTCAGCAACACTTCCAGTTTCCTGGCGTGTTCTACAGAAAATAAGACCATAAATTTCCGGATTGAAATCAATCAATCGTTTCACAGCTGCGTAACGATCTCTTTCTTTCACCACATAATAAATGTGATCGATGTTTTCGTTACTTTGGTTTTTGTGACCGATAGCCACTTCCAATGGTTCATGCATGTATGTCTTTGCAATACGCGCTACTTCAGCAGGCATTGTTGCAGAGAACAACCATACATTTTTCTTTTCTGGTGTTGTTTCCAATATCGCATCGATATCTTCTTTGAACCCCATGTTTAGCATTTCATCCGCTTCATCTAATACCACATACTCAACGTCAGCTAAAGAAATAGCTTTTCTGTTGATTAAGTCCATTAAACGTCCTGGTGTTGCTACAATTACAGATGCTCCTCTTTTGATGTCGGACATCTGTTTACGAATATCTGTACCCCCATAAACAGCTACGATAGCTATCTTCAGATGTTTAGAGTAAGATTCCAGATCTTTTGCAATTTGCAAGCAGAGTTCACGCGTTGGGCAGATTACCAAGCCTTGCGGCGTTCTTGCGTGATTTTCAATGTTGTTCACTAATGGTAGACCAAACGCTGCGGTCTTACCTGTTCCTGTTTGAGCTAAACCAACAAAATCGCTATCCTTACCTAATAGGTGTGGAATGGCTTTTTCTTGGATGGGAGTCGGTGCTTCAAACCCCAGTTCTTGTAACGACTTCAGCACCTCACTCTTTAGCCCGAGTTCCTCAAATGTCATTCTATGTATTTAAAATTGGCTGCAAAGGTACGTATAAAAAAGTCACTTTCGACAGAGAGCCTTAAATCAGCCTAATAATAAAGTGTTGATTACAGTTGAATTGTGAAATATTAACCTTTCGATTCTTCACTTGAATCAGGTTTTAAGTCGGCAGGTTGATCTAATTTCTCAGTCACCTCTTCTGTATCGGAAGGCAAATTGATCGGCATGTGAGACTGACGAGGTGGATCGAATTTAACTGCATTATCTAAATCACTCACATATTGATCAAGAGGACGCTGAATATCTTGCGCTGTTTCTTGAATTAATCCGGTTAAATTTAAATCCTTTTTCATGTCCATTCCAGACTTCTTAATTTCACTCTGCAATTCGCTCGACGCATCTTTAATTTGACGAATCGTGCGGCCGAATGTGCGCGCAATTCCAGGAATACTCTTTGAACCAAAGAATATCAAAATAAAAGCGAGAATCAAAAGAACCTCCGAACCAGCAATATCATTCAGAAAAAGAAGCATTATTTACCTTTTTGACAAAGTTAACAATAAAATACGTCTTCAATTGTATGACTCAGGTTATTTAACCGTTTGCAGTTTTTCGACCATTTTAAGCACTGTTCGTCTGGGTAAAATTGGCAACATGAAATTGATTAAGAATTTCATTTGTCCATCTGTTATAACCACCAATTTCCCTTTCTCCATAGCCGCATAACCTTTCAAGGAGGTTGAAGATGCCGTTGCCGCTCTTTTAAACAAGTCACTACTTCCCATTCCTGCAGCTGCTTCGAAACCTGTTTTAACTGGACCTGGACAAAGCGCTGTGACAGTAACCCCATGTCGTCGAACTTCTTGATCTAATCCAAAAGAAAAAGAATTTACAAATGCTTTTGTGGCAAAATAAGTTGTTTGAAGCGGTCCAGGTAAAAAACCCGCCGAACTTGATGTGTTTAAAATTTTACCACCACCATTTTTAATCATTTCTGGTAATAAACAGTGCGTTAATTCAACCAAAGCAATCATATTTAACTGCATCATCTCCAATTCCTTCTGAAGAGATCGCTCATGTAAATTCCCATAACCGCCTAATCCAGCGTTATTCATTAAAATATCTACTTTAAGTCCTCTTGATTGAATTTCTTGATAGACTGTGCTCCCTGCGCCTTGCTTCATCAAATCTGCAACAATAATATGTACCTCAATATTATGCTGACTCTCCAATTCTGATTTCAATTTTTCCAATTCATCTTCCCTTCTAGCGACAATAATTAAATCCCCTCCTTTTGAAGCGTGAATTCTTGCTAATTCTTTTCCAATTCCACTTGTTGCTCCGGTTATTAATGCTGTATTTTTCATAAACTTCTTCTAAATAGTTAAATTTTGTTTTTAGAAATTGCATCCCATGCCATTTCAAATAATCGATTTTTGAATTCTGTATCTTCTTGTGTTTCTTTAAATAATCTTAAGTAACGAACTGCTGTTTCAACCATTCCTGACATCGTTTGAAAAACAAGTGTTGAAGGTACTTGTTTGAAAATATCTTCATCAATTCCTTTTTGTGCTAATTCCAAACTCATTTGAACATAGCCATGGGATTTTTCTAACTCTAGCGAATAATAAGGTGAGTTTTCAAACTGCTGCATGAAGTCAAAATCATCTGGATTCTCCAAGTTCCACTCAACCGCCGCTAACCAAAGCGTATAAATACTCTCTTTTAAGGTTGCACCTTTGTAAACTTGACTTGTTGAGTAAACAAAAAGTCGATCCTTTAAATCTAAATACATCGCATTTATCAATACCTCTTTGGTGGGGAAGTAATGAAACAGTATTCCATTACTCACCCCAGCTTCTTTTGCAATTCGTGCAGTAGGTGTTCCATAGAAACCATTCACAGCAAATAAGCGCTTCGCAGTATGCATGAGTAAGGTCCGTTTATCCATTCATTTTTTTCTGCAAATATATAAAAACAATCGACTGATTAGTCAGTTTTACCGCGAAAAGTACTTTATTATGAAAATTTCAACAATTAAAAAATTTGATTAGTATCCTGCCTTTTCTTTCGGATACGCATTGAATGTTCCAGCACCTTTTGATACAATCAAACCTTCTTGATTGTAGATCAGCGCCTCCATAAAAACAATACGACTACCGGCTTTTAATAAACTTGATTCAGCAATTAACTTATCTCCCAATTTAACAGGGTTTAAAAAAGAAATATTCATGTCTACTGTTGAAACAACTTTATCAAAGTTACAGGTATGCGATAATGCGCCGACTCCTAGCACTGCATCCATAAGTGCAGCAATTAATCCGCCATGAGCAGCATTTACTGTTGCAAGATGCTTTTCTTGAATTTCAATTGTATACTTTACGACTCCCGCTGAATGAATAAAAAATTCCATTCCAATCAAGTCACCAAAAGAATTGTTAGCGATATATTTTAAGATGAGTGGATGCTCATTGAGGTTAGGCATTGTTTTGATTTTTGAGATGAACACTCATTTGTGGGAAAGGGAAATTTAGTCCCAACTGTTTAAATTCGCGGTAAACTTTTTCATTCATATCAAAAAATACCTCGTTATAGTTGTCAACGTGGGTCCACACCCTTAGTGTTAAATCAACGGAAGAAGAATTCAACAAGGCCACTCCAATATATGGTTCGGGATCTTTTTCGATTCTTTCATCTTCTAAAGCAAATTTCATCAATGCTTTTTTAGCAACATCAATATCATCGCCATAAGAAATGCTAATTACCCAATCCACTCTCCTAATTTCAGCTTTCGTAAAATTGATAATATTCCCATTTGCGACAGCACCATTGGGAAGGATAATAACTTTATTATCGACCGTATATAAATAGGTGTTAAAAATCTGAATTTCTTTCACTATACCTTTTTCACCTTGAGCCATAATTAAATCTTCAACTTTGAACGGTTTCAAGACGAGAATCATTACTCCTCCAGCAAAATTTGAAAGGGTACCTGAAAATGCCATACCAATTGCTAGACCTGCTGCACCTAGCAATGCAACAAAAGAAGTCATTTCAATTCCTATTTGAGAAATTGCTGTTATAACCACTAATATTTTCATTACCATGGAAAGGAAACTAGTTAAGAAAGTGACCAATCCTTCATCTGTATTGCTTTTACGAAGAACATTTTTAATTCCCTTCGAAAGTATCTTTGCCAACCAAAAACCAGCAAAAAGAATAATTACACACACAAGTAAATTTGTTCCCATTCGAACTAAAAACTGATTCACATCAGTATAACTCACTCCAAATAATTCTTTTAACCACTCCATTGAAATAATTTTTATACAAATTTAATCATCTGTCAACACTTTTAGTTAACTGATTGATTTTCATTTTACATTTGCACTATGTTTTTCCTGCTTTCGAAATTGCTCTTGTTTTTGTTATCGCCTGCTACATGGTTGATGACTTGTTTCCTTGGCGCTTTATTTTTGAAACGTGAACAATGGAGAAAGAGATTGAAATGGTCTGCATTAGTCATTTTTATTGTTTTTAGTAACAACGTTCTATTTCTAGAATTTTGCAGACTTTGGGAAGTCCCTGGCAAACGAATGGAACATATGGGAAAATACGATGTAGGTATCGTTCTAACGGGAATGGCTGAGTACAATAATGATTTATCGGTGTTAAGTGTTCGTCGCGGTGCCGATCGCATTTGGCAAGCGATAACTTTATACAAAAAAGGTAAGATTTCAAAAATATTCATCAGTGGTGACCACGGTTATGTGACAGATCGTGGATTGCATGAAGCGAAACAATTCAAAGCGGTACTTGTTGACTGGGGAATTCCTGAAACAGACATTATAACTGAAGACCTTTCGAAAAACACTTACGAGAATGCCGTTGAAACAAAAAAAATTCTCCAACGATCTTATCCTCATTTGCAAAAACGCTTACTGATTACTTCAGGTTTACACATGAAACGAGCAGCAGCATGTTTCGATAAAATTGATTATTCATGTGATACCTACTCTACCGATTTGCACACCGGAAAAAAACGCACTTATTATTGGGATCAATACATTGTTCCTGATTTCAGTGTGTTTGTTGATTGGACGAAAATAACAAAAGAATGGTTCGGCTATTTAACATATGATATTGTTGGCTACTTGTGAAAATTTCAATTGATAACGGATCACTAGAATATATCCCCGCATTTCTAAGTCTACAAAACTCAGCATTCCTTTTCGATCTTTTATTAGAAGAAACACCTTGGAACCAAGGCACTATAACTATATTTGGTAAAAAAATAGCAACTCCGCGCCATGAAGCTTTTTACGCAGAACATGGATTGAATTATGCTTACTCTGGACAGCAATTAACTGTCCACCCATTTACAAAAGAATTGGAAAGCCTAAAAAACCAACTTGAGCAATTCACAAAACAAAAATTCAATTCTGTACTAATAAATCTCTATCGAAATGGAAATGACAGCAATGGTTGGCATGCTGACAATGAAAAGGAATTAGGTATTAATCCATTCATTGCATCCCTATCATTAGGAACAGAGAGACGTTTTGATATTCAACACATTAAATCCAAAGAAAAAAAGTCAATTATACTTGAAAATGGGAGTTTGCTCCTAATGGGAGACGAGATGCAGCATTATTGGAAACACCAAATTGCTAAAACAAAAAAGGTACATTCACCAAGAATCAATTTAACTTTTAGACTTATAAGGTAATTGGCTTGAACTTCTTACATTTACACAAAAACAAGATGATAACCACTCCTGAAGAAGCCGTAAAATGTATCCAATCTAATGATCACGTTTTTATACATTCAGCAGCTGCAGCACCTCAATCATTGGTGAACGCAATGTCAAACCGATATCAGGAGTTGAAAAATGTGAGTATCTATTCTCTTCACACAGAAGGAAATGCACCTTATGCGCAAGCAGAAATGGCGGATGCTTTTCATTTGAAACCTTTTTTTGTTGGTCAAAATATTCGTGAAAACATTCAATCAAATAGAGGTAGTTACATTCCTGTTTTTTTGAGTGAAGTCCCATCCCTATTTCGATCTGGAATTATACAATTAGATGTTGCTTTGATTTCAGTTTCACCACCTGATCTGCATGGCTATTGTTCACTCGGAACATCGGTTGACATTTCACTTGCTGCTGTGCAATCTGCCAAAATAATTATTGCTCAACTAAATGAACATGTTCCTAGAACACATGGAGATGGTTTCTTGCACATATCAAAAATCAACTATGTGATTGAGGAAAACACCTTTTTACCGGGGATTTACGATCCAACAATCTCAGCTGTTGAATTAGCAATAGGCAAAAACATAGCAGAGCTTGTTGAGGATGGAGCAACGCTTCAAATGGGGATTGGATCTATTCCTAATGCAGTGTTGAGTTGTTTGGAAAACCACAAAAATCTTGGAATACATTCTGAAATGTTTTCCGATGGTATTCTTCCGCTTGTAGAGAAAGGAATTATAACAGGTTCCAAAAAATCAAAATATAGGAATTCGATTATTGGCTCTTTTGCCGTTGGATCTCAAAAATTGTATGATTTTATGCACGATAATCCGATGGTTAAAATGTTGGACTTCGCTTATGTTAATTCCGTCGAAGTGATTCGTAAAAATCAAAAGGTTACCGCTATTAATAGTGCGATTGAAATTGATTTAACGGGTCAAATTTGCGCAGATTCCATCGGTTCTAAAATATTTTCTGGGGTTGGTGGTCAAATGGATTTTATTCGAGGTGCATCGCTCTCTGAAGGAGGAAAACCAATAATTGCACTTCCTTCAACCACCAAACGAGGTGATTCAAAAATAGTTGTTTCACTAAAAAAAGGGGCTGGTGTTGTAACCACGAGAGCGCACGTTCATTGGGTAGTAACCGAATACGGCGCTGTCAACCTGCACGGAAAATCAATTCATGAAAGAGCAAAATTACTCATAGGAATTGCGCACCCAGCACATAGAGAAAGTTTAGAAAAAGAGTTTTATTCGTTAACCAACAATTAAAATATACTTTAATCGAAAAGATTGGAAAGACAAGATATTAAACTTTCATTCAGTTGCTATAAATGCATAGGTTCGAACGAACAATTAGATACTGTTTGCGTTACTTGAATAAAATTACAATCGTTCATCCAATTAATTAAGTTCAAAAATATAGATTAAATTATCTTTGTCACCCATGCACGTTAAGATACTATTTTTCTGTTTATTTATTTGTACGATTAATGGATCGGCACAAAAAGTAATCTCTGCTTTTTCGACCATTGAAAAAATCACAATTGACGGAAATCTGGATGAAAAAGATTGGTCAACTGCGCAAACCATCGAAGATTTTGTTCAATTCAAACCACATCCTGGATTGGCTTCAACTCAACGGACGCAAGTTAAACTGATGTATGATAAAGACGCACTGTATGTAGCCGCAATATGTTACGATAGCGCTGAACATATTTCCAATGTACTTTGTGACCGAGATGATTTCAATGCAAATATTGACAATTTTCAAATTATCCTTGATACTTACAACGATGACCAAAATGGCTTTTCCTTCGGGGTAAGTAGCATGGGCGTACAATATGACTCCAAATTAACTGCCACATCAGAAAGTGTCGAATTAAATATGGTTTGGAGTAGTGCTGTAAAAAGAACCGAAAATGGATGGGAATTAGAAATGCGCATCCCCTATTCTGCCATTCGTTTTCCCAAAAAAGAAATTCAAAATTGGGGAATAAATTTTTACCGTCAAATCTGCAGAAACAGAGAAGAAGCAACATGGAGTCCAATTAAACCAGATTTAGAGAATTGGTTAGTTCAAAGTGGTGATGCCACAGGAATAAAGGGTATAGAGCCACCTTTGAGATTAGCATTTATGCCTTATATTTCCGCTTATGCAGATCATTTTCCGACAGGTGCAGCTAACCAAAGCGAGTGGTCAGGATCCTTCAATGGTGGTATGGATATTAAACTGGGATTAAATGAGGCTTTTACATTAGATATGACCTTAGTTCCTGATTTCGGACAGGTAGTTTTCGATAACCAAGTTTTGAATGTGAGTCCTTTCGAAATACAATTCAATGAAAATCGTCAGTTTTTCACTGAAGGGACAGAGTTATTTAACAAATCTGGACTTTTTTATTCAAGACGCATTGGCATTCAATCACCCTATGAAGTATTGAGTACGAACCTCAATCAAAATGAATATTTAACAAATACGCCTTCCTCATCTAAATTATACAACGCTACGAAACTTTCTGGCCGGACAAAATCAGGATTAGGAATTGGTGTTTTCAATGGAATTACTGCCGAACAATATTCAACTGCCATAAACTCAATTACGGGTGCTGAAAGACAAATTGTTTCTTCACCTTTAACAAATTACAATGTGGTTGTTTTAGATCAAAACCTCCAAAACAATAGTTCGATTACACTCACGAACACAAATGTTATGCGAGAAGGTCTCTTTTATGATGCAAATGTTACTGGTTTGAATACTAAAATCAATTCCAAAAACAACAAATATTTTGTTGCAGGGAGCTCTTCGTTATCCAATAAGTTTTCATCACAAAATGTGAGTACTGGATATAATTTTGGCGTTTCTTCCGGAAAGCAATCAGGTAATTTTATTGCTAGTGGCTCCTATTTTGAAGAATCACACACTTTTGACCCCAATGACCTTGGGTTTAATTCAAACAATAATAAACGAATTTTTGAAACATCTATCGCATATAGAATTTTTAAACCTTTCTGGAAGTTAAATCAATTTTCCAGCAACTTAAATCTTTCTTATAACAGACTTTACAAACCTAATGTATACACAGCGACATACATAAATTGGAATAATTTTATTCTTTTAAAGAAGTTTCATGCCGCAGGTATCCGAATGAATGGTTCATTAACTGAAAGTTTCGATTATTTTGAACCTCGAAAGGAAGGCATGTTTTTTACACGCCCGACATGGCTTGATTTAGGCGCTTGGTTTTCCTCCAACTACCAAAAGAAATTTGCATTGGATTTTGGCTTTTCCTATACTTTCATAGGGAGGGAAAACTGGACTGAGTTTGAATACAATGTTAGCCCACGTTTTCGTTTGAGCGATAAAATGTTCTTGGTTTATGAATTTGTCCAGAATTATTCATTTAACGGTCAAGGATATGCAGTTGCCTTTTCCGAACCAGCGATTGTTACAGATGCAGTTGTCTTTGGATCTAGAGATCGATTTAATACTACAAATACAATAAATTTTCGATATACCTTAACGAACAGAATGAGTGCCACATTTCGTTTGAGACATTATCGTTCTTCTATTTCGTACAATTCATTTTTCAATTTAAATCAAGATGGATCGTTGACTCCAAATTCTTTGACTGGGATGGATGTAAATGGCGTATCCGCTTACAACACGAACTTCAATGCCTTTACAATTGACTTAGTTTACCGATGGGTTTTTCTTCCTGGAAGTGAAATAAACATTGTTTGGAAAAATGCCATTTTCTCAAGTGATGAGCTTGTGACTGCTAGTTACTTTAACAATTTAACACGCATGTTTGACTATCAACCAAGCAATAGCTTCTCTATTAAAGTGTTGTATTGGTTAGATTATCAATCGCTCAAACGCAAATCTGCGAAGCAAGATTAATTGTCTTCTTTCCAACCATTCCAATCATCATGGTCGCCTTTAAACACATCTTTGACCATACCATAACCCAAAAATGCGGCAATCATAATTCCAATTACTCCATAGCGGGAATAGCCATACCAAAAAGGTTCAACTTTATTTATGATAAACATTGCAGATCCAATTAACAATGCAGCAATTACCAAAGAACTAGCTAATTGCTTAGCTACCCTATTGATGGTAT
>JAIOZF010000074.1 GCA_021740745.1 Crocinitomicaceae bacterium
AATTTAATGGAACAAAAAAATAGTTCTGCTGATATTTCTCCAACTGCTGGACAAATGCCTAGATTACTTGGTTTGGCGCAAGCTTCCAAAGTATACCGCAATCACCCTACATTAAAAGATTTAGAAAAATTCAAGAAATTCACCAACGGTGGAAATGAAGTTGCATTCGGAACAATTGGAGATGCTTCTACATCTGAAGGCCCTTTTTGGGAAACAATCAATGCAGCAGGTGTTTTACAAGTACCAATGGTGATGTCGGTTTGGGATGATGGATTCGGTATTTCTGTTCCTCGTGAATTTCAAACTACGAAAGGAAGTATCTCTGAAGCTCTTGCTGGAATGCAGCGCACGAAAGATAAACCAGGATATGAGATTTTTGTCACAAAAGGATGGGATTATGCTCATTTATGTGAAACTTACGAGAAAGCAGTTAAAGTAGCACGTGAAGAGCACGTTCCAGTTTTGGTGCACGTTAAAGAAGTGAATCAACCGCAAGGCCACTCCACTTCTGGATCACATGAACGCTACAAATCAGAAGAACGTTTACAGTGGGAAACAGATTTCGATTGTATCAATAAATTTAAAGAGTGGATTCTTAATTTCAATGCGGATGGTCAAACAATCGCAACGCAGGAAGAATTAGATGCTATTCACAAAGAAGCAAAGACAAGTGTTCGCGATCAAAAGAATACAGCTTGGAAGGCATTTGTTGATGATATTAAGGCTGATATAGCTGACGCCGTTTCATTGATGAAAGCGGTGGCAAGCGAAAGTCCGAATGGGGTATTTATCAATAAAGAAGCGGAAGGATTGGAAAAGGCGTTCGAACCAATTCGCAGAGACGTGATGAATGCCGCACGTAAAGTGTTACGCATGGTTCGTGAAGAAAAAACGGCTTCTAAAGCAGCATTGGCTTCTTGGATCAAATCAAGAATTGACGCTAATTTCGAACGTTACAGTTCTTATTTGCATTCGGAATCTGAATTTGCAGCGTTGAAAATTCAAGCTGTTGCTCCAACCTATGATGCATCAAATACGCAAGAAGATGGTCGAATTATACTTCGTGAAAACTACCGCAAATTATTAGAAAACTATCCAGAAGCATTGGTTTTTGGAGAAGATGCTGGTAAGATCGGTGGTGTAAATCAAACATTGGAAGGATTACAAGATCAATTTGGAACCTTACGTGTTGGAGATACAGGAATTCGCGAGTGTACAATCATCGGTCAAGGAATAGGAATGGCGATGCGAGGATTACGTCCAATTGCTGAAATACAGTACTTGGATTATTTACTTTATGCAGTTCAAATTTTATCTGATGATTTAGCAACTGTTCAATATAGAACACGTGGTGGACAAAAAGCACCTTTAATCATCAGTACTCGTGGACACCGACTAGAAGGTATTTGGCATAGTGGTTCACCGATGGGTATGATTGTCAATTCATTAAGAGGAATTCATGTCTGTGTTCCAAGGAATATGACAAAAGCGGCAGGTTTTTACAATCTATTGATGGAAGCAGATGAACCAGCTTTGGTGATTGAACCATTGAACGGATATAGAACGAAAGAACCGATGCCAACAAATATTGGTGAATTCAAAGAAGCACTTGGAGTTCCTGAAATTGTTAAAACAGGAAGTGATTTGACATTGGTATCTTATGGCTCAACTTTCAACTTATGTGAGGTTGCTGTTAAGCAATTAGCTGAGTTAGGGATAGAGGTTGAATTGATCGATTGTCAAACTTTATTGCCATTTGATATAAACCATATTATCAAAGGTTCTTTGCAAAAAACAAATCGTTTGTTGATTGTTGATGAAGATGTAAGCAGCGGAGCAACTGGATTTATACTTGATAAAATCTTAGTTGAACAACAAGGGTACTATCATTTAGATTCTGCTCCTGAAACTATGAGCGCGAAAGATCATCGTCCTGCTTATGGTTCTGATGGAGATTATTTCTCCAAGCCTAGTGTTGACGATATCGTTGAAAAGGTTTATGCTATGATGAATGAAGTAAATCCTCAGAAATTTCCTTCGATTTACTAAGTTGAATTAGATAAGTTTCAGTGTTCGATTTTAAGTAACTCACTTATTGAAAGTACGTTGAATATATTTTGATAAAACACAACACCCAGATGCATTCAACTGGGTGTTTCTTTTGTAATAATTGATCTATTCCGAACCATTCTTGTTGCTTAACTTTGTAAAAAACTACAGACATGGATTTCAATACTTATTCAGAATTTTTCAAAGAGATTTTAGACGGAAACAATACGACTGCACCTTACGATGATGCGCATTTTGTTGAGTATGTAAAACTAAATGCTTCACGTCAAAACAGATGGATAAAAACGGGTGTTTTATCGCCAGAATTAATAAATACAATCGAAAAAATCAAGGACGAACAACATTGGGTTTTAATTACTGAACCTTGGTGCGGTGATGCGTCGCATAGTGTCCCGTTCATTGCGAAAATGACAGAATTGAATCCTAATATTAAACTAGAAATTCAACTGCGCGATTCAAACAATTCAGAAATTGACAAGTACTTGACAAATGGAGGGAAATCAATTCCAATTTTAGTTGTTAGAAATTCCAATAATAAAGATTTATTTGTGTGGGGACCTCGCCCAGCAGTTTGTCAAGAAATTTTTCTAGAAATGAAACAGAAGGATCTTACTTTAGAGGAACAAAAAGTCGTTTTACAAAATTGGTACAATCACGACAAAGGCGTTTCTATTCAAGCAGAATTAAACGAGCAAATCAGCGCTCATTTATAATTTGACTCCGTGGAAATCTACTGTTAGTTTTTTGTATGCGTCGGTGTAAGAATTATCGTGATTTCGAATCGTAATTTCGTGTGATTCAATCGCAGTTGGTTTTAGTTGACCAAAGCAAAAAACAGTGCGCACTGGTTGATTTGGTTTTCCATTGACTGAATAGTCGATTTCTCGAAATAAGCCACTTTTTTCTGCGAGGTCACTCACGAGTTGCTTGTCTTGAAAGGGAAGAATCATCCAATATTTTCCGTTTTCACTCAATAAAGATGCAATTTTTTGAAATAACTGATCAAATGGCAAATGAACCGCATGCTTAGCAGAAGCCAATCGTTTGTTTTCGTTCGATAAGCTATTCGAATAGAAAGGTGGGTTACAAATGATTAAATCAAAATGATTATCCGCTTGAAATTCTAAAATGTCTTTCACGATGATTTCTAAGCGATTATTCCAAGGTGAATTCGTGAAATTTTCTTTACAATCTTTTGCGCTTAATTCATCTATCTCAACAGCAGTTACATTCGCAGTCGAATTCATTTGTGCCATCATAAGTGCGAGTACTCCTGTTCCTGTTCCTATATCTAACACGTGTGAGGCATTTCCCGTTTTCACCAAAGAGCCTAATACCATGGCATCGGTTCCAACTTTCAAAATGGAATTTGTCTGTTGAATGGAAAATTGGTTGAAGTGGAAAATCGACATGATAGGAAAACCCTTGTTGACTGTTTAGCTCAAGTACAGCTCAATTAATCCTTCGGGAGCAGTAATTGTCATGGTTTTCTTCTTGCGATCTACCTCTTGTACAATTCCTTCAATAAGCGGAATTAGTACTTCTTTTGAACCATTCATTATTTGCAGCAATGGGTTGACTTGCAAATCAATTACTGATTCAATAATTCCTACCTCACCAAATTTAGTATCAATTACAGTAAAGCCTTCAACTTCGTGGTCATAGAAATTCTTACCTGTTAATTTCGGAAGAACTTGAGCGGGAAGAAATAAATTTTTGCGGAGCAAAATTCGAGCGTCATTTTCAGAATCAACACCTTCAAACTTGACGGCAGCAAAACCTTTGTTTTTCAACTTAAATGATGCAACAAAAAAGGGGGATAATTGTCCGTTTATTTCAATAAAAACGGCATCGAGCGTTTCGTAAACCTCTGGATTCGTAACGTCTAAAAACAGCGAAACTTCACCTTTATATCCGTGAAGTTTCGCTACATATCCTAAATGAAAGCAATCTGCTTTATTCATTCAATGTCAATATTACTGAGCAGATGCTTCTTCTTCTCCTGCTTCTTCAGCTGGAGCTTCTGTAGCCTCTTCAGTTGTTTCTTCTACTACTGCTTCTGCTGCAGGAGCTTCTTCAGTTGCCTCTTCAGCCGCTGCTTCTACTTCTGGTGCTTCTTCAACAACCTCTTCAACTGGATTGTTTTTTGCTTCTAATGCAGCTGCTTTAGCAATGTTTGCTTCTGCTTCTGCTTTCAAACGAGCCGCTTTATCAGCTGCAGCGTTTTTCGCTAAACCTTCTGATTTCCCAGAAACTTTCGCATCTTTCTCAGCTAACCAAGCAGCGAATTTCGCTTCAGCTTGTTCAGTTGATAATGCACCTTTTTTCACACCATTCAACAAGTGATTTTTGTGAAGCACACCTTTGTAAGAAAGGATAGCACGTGCAGTTTCAGACATTTCAGCTCCAACTTGCACCCAACTTAATGTACGATCAAAATTGATTTCGATTGTTGCTGGATTTGTATTTGGATTGTAAATACCCAATTTTTCGATGAATTTACCATCTCTTTTCGCTCTGCTGTCAGCAGCTACTAAATGGAAGAAAGCTTTTCCTTTCTTACCGTGTCTTTGCAATCTAATTCGAGTTGCCATAATTGTTTTTACAATGTGAGGTACGAAACCTCGATTTATAAATTATTTAATTCAAGGGTGCAAAGATACTACATTAATCGGAATTTGGAATTGACAGCTAGAAAAAATTGCATATTTAACTTTAAATGCGATATTTAACGAACGAACTAGGTTTATGACACGAGATATTCAAACGACACTATTTGACATTGTTAAGAGTAAAATCGCTGGCAAAGATTCGCTTGGAATGACGCTTTCAGACGTACTAAGTATTAGTCAAGATGCAGTTTACCGCAGACTGAGAGGAGAAACAGCACTGACGATCAATGAAATAAAAAAGATTTGTCAGACCTATGATATTTCCTTTGATGCCCTCATTGAAATTAAAAAAGGCAATGTTGTTTTCGGTTATCCCCCATTCGATTCCTATGATTTTAGTTTAGAATCCTATTTAGAAGGAATTTTAGAAGCTTTTCAGAAATTGAAGAAGCTAGGAAATGCTGAAATCATATTGAGCGTTAACAATACGCAGTTTTTTCAGTTACTGAACTTTCCTCAATTGGTTCGATTCAAACTCTATTTTTGGGCAAAAACACATCTTCATGTAGAAGAATACCGCGAACAACTATTTAAGCATGAAAAAACGAGTGAAAGAGCGTTTGAGTTGGGAAAAGAAATACTTCAAATTTACAATGCTATTCCATCCAAAGAAATATATGACCCAGAGTTAATGCGTGGATTCTTGCGACAAGTACTTTATTATTTTAAATCACATTTGTTTGAGGATCCAGAATATGCAATTTTTCTGTGTGAACGTAGCTTGTTATTCTCTCAGCATTTAAAAGAACAAGCAACCGTTGGTAAGAAATTTATGTTCGGTACAGATGCTCCGGCCAGTGGAAATGAATTTGAAATGTATCTAAACGAGACAATCAATACTGATGGAACATTTTACTACAAAAGCAACGATCTGGAAGGGATTTACATAACTCACAACATAATGAATTATCTTCAAACAGAGGATAAACGCTATTTGAATGACACAAAACATATCTTAGATAAACAACTTGCGAATTCTAGTATTATCAGCATTGTCAACGAAAAAGAACGCAACAATTTCTTCTATGACTTTGATCGTACGATAAATGCATTCAAAAGAAAGATAGAAGCAGATTTGGAAATTTAATGTGGACTCTGATTTAAATTCAATTTTACCATCTTCCCCATTTGCCAGAACAAGAACCACCGAAATATCGGATAGAAAACCAGATCAATTTACAACTTTTGACTTTGCGCGTTGTAATTTGCTTCCAGCCAAAATAGGGCGCTGGATCTGACTTGCAACCAGCTTTTTCATAAGCAATAATGTGATCTTCATGAATCATTGGTGTAATTTCCTTTTTTACAAAACGATTATATGCATGTTTTGAGATTTCCTTTTTGTACAACAAACTTTTCATATCAATCGCCTTGACTTTAAGAGTTAAATCAACTGAATCTAATCGTTCAATTAATACTTGACGAATAATATTGGCACTTGGCTCATTAGGGATTTTCAAACAAGCACATATAGCGTTATTAACGAAAGCATCTGGAAGCCAATCGGTATGCTTTGAATAAATTTCACAAGTGGATTGATCAGGTGGAAATTCCATCACTGATGACTTTGACATCTCTTGCGAAAAGCAAGAAAATGATACGGTTGCCGAAAGCACTAAGAAAAATCGAATAAACATAAATGAGTAACACCCAAACTGAAAATAAGTTTAGCAATATAAACTCAGTTGCGGAATTCGCAAGTAAACTTTTAGCCCTTGCGGCATTCGATTGGTTTCCGCAATTAAAAAGTCCAAATATTTGTACAACACTAAAATGTACGAATATGAAATCTAAAAATCCATTTATCGCCCTTTTTATCGCAATCAATTGTTTAACCGTTTTCTCACAAGATAGAAAACCGAACGTTGCTGTTGCTAATCCAAACATCAATGGCCTTTCAACTCCAACCGAAAGTGTGGCTAAAATGATGCGTCTTGAATTTATTAAATTAGATAAATTTATTGTCCTCGATGAATTTGACATGAATGACGTTACAAAAGGAAATAATGAATATCAATCAAACTGCCTTGGACAAAATTGTCTCGTTAAATTAGGCAACGCACTTAAAGTCGATTATATGGCCAGTGGAAGTTACGATTTGTTGGGAAGTAAAATCGTCATTACAATTAAAGTAATTGATGTAAAGAATCAAACCATTTTTAAATCATCATTCCGTGAGTTTGACGATCAAGAACTTGAACTTCAACGAATGATTGAAATCACATTAAAAGAAATGTACGGCGTTGAATATCCGAAAGAATTAGCGGATAAACTTGCTTTTAAAAACGAACCAATTACCTCTACAAATGTTGGTAAAATCAACAATTCTGGGCCCAGAATAGGTTATGGCTACTTGATTGGAAGCATGAATGAATTCGCTCAACGTCCTGAAGGACAAGGTGGTTTAGGTGTGTTCCCTGGGGTTAGTATGATTGGTTATCAAGTTGAAGGTCAATACGTGGGGACAGAAAATTTCTCTGCTTTAATTGAGGGAATTGTAAACATTAATGGACTTGAGCAAGGTTTATTCATCCCTTCAATTAACATTATGAATGGTTTTCGATTTGGAAAAGCAGGCTGGGAAATTGCCTTTGGTCCTGGCTTTAGTGTGAAAAAGACAAGTAAAGGATTTTTCGATACTGAGGGTTCATTTGGTGAATCAGGCACCTATTTCTCAGAAAGTGATTGGAATTATTATGCGACAACAGAATTAGTTGATAATCCAGAATACAATACCCAAGGATACTTTATCGCTCCTTCCCCATCTGAATTTAATAAAGGATATAATTTTGATAAAAGACATGGCGATACAAGAGGGACTACAACTTTAAGTACGCAGTTTGTTTTTGCTTTCGGTCGAACTTTCAGAGCTGGAGCATTAAATATCCCAGTGAACATCTTTTATTCTTCTCAAAAAGGTGGTGGAACAACAGGCATTAATGTTGGGTTTAATGTGCAAAAAAGTAAGAAATCGATTAATTCGAAACGGTAAATTAAAAAGGTGATAGTTGGTTTTAAACCTGTCAAAACACAAAATTCAACTATTTAGAACAAGCCTCTAAAATCAACACCATCGCGCAATAAATTTCAAGAAAAATAAAGATTAAATCCAAACCAATAACACAACATAATCACAGAAAAGCTTCGCCCCTCGCGAAGCTTTTTTATTTTTACATAAAATCTTCATCATGAAAATAAGTTCGTTCGTTTTTCTCTTAGTCCTGACTTCCATTGCTTGTGCGCAAGAGCCAATTCCAAATAGTTCCGCGTTACAATTAAAAGAGATCATGAAAGGAAACGCTTTTATTGGTCATCAGCCCGACAACATTCAATGGAGTACAGATGGATCAACGCTTTTTTTTCAATGGAATCCTGCTAACAATCCAGGGCCTTCTCTCTATTCTATTCCAGTAGCAGCTAAAAGTCAGGTTCCTAGCTTGCATCCAACTAAAGATATTTCTGTTTATGACCCTTCACAACAGGCTTATTGGACCCAATATGAATCCATTGACGGATGTTTAGTCGCTTACAATAAAAAAACAAAGACGAAAAATCTGGTTTATCAATCCTCCTCGCCTATCTATAACATTCAACGCGTGAATGATCCAAACTTGGTGTTTTTCCAGCAAGCCAATAACCTATTCTGCTATGATGCTGCAAAAATCTCTATTCGACAAGTCAGTAACTTCATCAGCGGAGACGAAAAGAAAAAGACAAGCGAAAGTAATTTCCTGACACAGCAACAAACAGAGTTGTTTCAATATATCCGCGACAAAGAAACACGCAAAGAATGGTATAAAAGTCAACAAAGCCAAGTTTACAAACTTCCTACACCTTATTACTTGGGAAAATCTTCTCTTGAAAATATTCAAATTTCAAAGGATGGCAATTTCATTTCTTTCCGAATCTCGAATTATCCGACAGAAGTTGATACCGAAGTTGAACACCATATTACTGCAGATGGATACAGTAAAATTAATCCAGCTAGAGCAAAAGTTGGTGCTGAAGAAGCAACTCATTTCTTGGGAATCTATGCAATCGAAAAGGACAGTACCTACTTATTAGATTTTTCAAAACTAAGCGACATCCGCAAAAAACCGGCTTATTTGAACGATAGTCAGGCGTATGAAAAAGATCGCAAACACATCATGCACAACCTACATTTTTCGTCCATTCATTCCCAAGCAGTTTGTGACATTCGTTCTTACGACAATAAAGATCGATGGATTGTTTTGATCAATTTGAAGGATGGTTCTTTCACTGAAATCGATCATCAACATGATGAAGCATGGATTGGTGGACCAGGAATTTCCAGTTGGAATGAGTCAGAAGGAACGTTGGGTTGGCTGAAAGACAATGAACACATCTATTTTCAATCGGAGGAAACAGGCTATTCTCATTTGTACAAATACTCCGTAAAAACGAACAAGAAACAACAACTGACCTCTGGAAATTGGGAGGTTCACTCTGTCCAACTTTCAACGAATGGATCATGTTTTTACATCAGTGCCAATCGCTCTCACCCTGGAAACAGAGACTTTTTACGCTATGATATCATTCCTCAAAAAATGGTTCCTATTTTACAAGGAGCTGGATACCATGATGTAACTCTTTCTCCTGATGAGAAGACACTTGCGGTTCGTTATTCATTCAAGAACAAACCTTGGGAAATGTACACTGCAGCGAATGTTTCAAGCACACAATTAAAGCAAATCACCTACTCAACAACCAAGCAATTTGACGCTTACAAATGGCGCGAACCAGAAGTAATCACTTTTAAAGGAAGCGATGGGAAGGATGTTTACGCGAGAATTTACAATCCATCTTCCAACAAAAATTCAGCGGCGGTTATTTTCGTACATGGAGCGGGTTATCTACAAAACGCCCACAACTATTGGAGCACTTATCACCGCGAATACATGTTCCACAACATGTTGGTCGACAATGGATATACCGTTTTAGACATTGATTACCGTGCGAGTGAAGGATATGGACGCGATTACCGAACAGCGATTTATCGTCACATGGGCGGACAAGACCTTCAAGATCAGCTGTCTGGAAAAGATTATTTAGTGCAAAAATTGGGTATTGACTCAACGCGCATTGGTATTTATGGTGGATCATACGGCGGCTTCATCACCTTGATGGCATTACTTACTGCTCCTACTGAATTTCCATGTGGTGCTGCATTGCGTTCTGTAACCGATTGGGCACATTACAACCATGAATACACGAGTAATATTCTCAATTATCCTGATACAGATCCAGAAGCATATAAAAAGAGTTCACCGATTTATTTTGCGAACCAATTACAAGACAAATTGTTGATGCTTCATGGAATGGTTGACGATAATGTGCAGTTTCAAGATGTGGTGCGTTTAAGTCAACGTTTCATAGAATTGGGGAAAGAAAATTGGGAACTTGCAGTTTTCCCAGTTGAAGCACATGGATTTCAAGAATCGTATTCATGGACAGATGAATATCGTAGAATTTATGAGTTATTTTACACTGAATTAATTTTAAAGCATACAAAATGACACTTCGCGAATTGAACGGATTAGATGAAATGCTCCAAACATTGGATGTATTGCAGGAACTTTATCCTTCTTTAACTCCTGAAAATTACTTGGCAGACCTGAAAGAAATGTTACCAAACAATCGTTATGGTCAAGTGGCAGTTTTTGATGGTGACACATGTGTGGGTGTTAGTGGATTTTGGATTGGAACAAAATTGTGGTGTGGCAAATACTTAGAAATTGACAACCTTGTAGTTTCGGCTAAAGTGCGTTCGAAAGGTGTTGGAAAAATGATATTCGATTATTTGGCAGAAAAAGCAAAGCAAGAAGAATGTTCAATGGTATCCTTAGATTCTTACACTTCTAATTTTAAGGCGCACAAGTTCTTTTACAATGAAGGATTTGCTCCGAAGGGATTTCATTTTATCAATATTCTTGACGCTGAGAAGATTCGATGATTTAATTATTCGATGATTTAATTATTCGATGATTTGAATATTCGATGATTTGAGTATTCATCGAATTTAGTGATGGTTGTGTAGACTCGGGCAAAGTAATAGTTAGTGAGTAAAATTCGCTAATCAAGGATTCAATAAAACATAAATATTCGTCATAAACTTACTTGATACAGTGCAATCACCTTTTGTCGTGCGAATGATTGTTTGACCGTCAAATTCTTCCCGCTCCAGAACTTCGATTGTATCACGAATGGAAATAACCTTTCAGCAGCTGAAAACCTCTATATACTAACAGTTAATCCCACTGATATTTATGGAGCAAATCAGGGAATTCGTTTTTTCTTAGTTGTAAAATTTTCGTTGAAGAAGGGTTAAATCTCCTTTTCCAACACCTTATATTTCGTAAATGCATCTGTCCGCGAACAAGCATTAAAATGCCACCATTCCGTTTGAAGATTTCGGAAACCTTTGGAACGCATGACTTTGCGCAGTAATTTTCTGTTCTCTACTTGATGTTTGGATAGTTGACCAGTTGCAAGAAAATGT
The DNA here is from genome assembly GCA_021740745.1 of Crocinitomicaceae bacterium. GTDB lineage: Bacteria > Bacteroidota > Bacteroidia > Flavobacteriales_D > Crocinitomicaceae > M0103. The sequence continues at coordinate 11,263 of JAIOZF010000074.1, forward strand.
GCTTCCATATTCGGATAGGCAATTTTACTGAAATCATCGAATTCGGTTCCCATGTCGAGCGGTTTGCCTTTGGAATCACAAATCGTTAAATCGATGGCTGCTCCAAAATTGTGAAGACTTTTATTTACAGGATTTGAAACATACTTGCCACGCTCATGACTTGGCATCGTGTCTAAGGCTCTCCACATTTTCCATTGTGCACTCACCGGACGCACAGCATCATAAATCAACAAATGAAGACTTGAATCAATTGCCGTCAATTCAATTTGTGCTTTAGCTAAACGCTCTGCCACATCTAGTTGAAGATAGGCCCTGTTCAATCGTTCGTACAATCGGATTTTCATGAAATTATCGATTGAAGCATATTTCAAATCAACATAAATCAATGGATTGAGCGTTTGTACATCAACAAGATTGTTTTGAAGCATCAGAGAATCTTGTTCTTGTTTTAAGCTTTTCTCTTTCGCTAACTGAAGTGCTTTTAACGAATCAAGCACATGCTGTTCCCCTTGCCGCAAATGACTATTATCATTTCCTGATTTCCCCGGCTTAATAGGAGCATTGCATGCGAATAAAAAGAAAAGGATGAACAAAAAACTTAACAACTTCATTGTTCAAAGTTCTAAAAAGAATTCAATAGAGCGAAGACTATTTGAACATTTGAAGTAAATTTGCGTCAAAAGAAATTTATATGCCGAAATTATCTCAAAAGGCAATTGACATGCCTGCTTCACCGATACGTAAACTTGTTCCTTTTGCTGAAACAGCTAAAAAACAAGGGAAATTTGTTTATCACTTGAATATTGGTCAGCCCGATATTGAAACGCCAGAAGTTGCATTGAATGCAATTAAAAATATGGATCGCAAAGTAATTGAATACAGTCACTCAGCTGGATTTGAAAGCTATAGAAATGGTTTGTCTGCGTATTACAAGAAAACCGGTATTGATGTAAATCCAGAAGATATCATCATTACCACAGGTGGTTCAGAAGCCTTGATTTTTGGTTTCATGACGACGTGTAATCCAGGAGATGAAATTATTATTCCAGAACCATTCTATGCTAACTACAACGGATTTGCGGTAATGGCGGGAGTAAATGTTGTTCCTGTTGCTTCAACTATTGATTCAGGTTTTGCTTTGCCTCCAGTAGAAGAAATTGAAAAGAAAATTACGTCAAAAACAAAAGGAATTGTCATTTGTAATCCAGGGAATCCAACAGGATATTTATATTCTAAGGAAGAATTGGAACAATTGGCAGCGATTGTTAAGAAACATGACTTAATCTTATTTGCAGATGAAGTTTACCGCGAATTTTGCTACGATGGAGCGGTTCCTTTTTCAGTGATGAACTTAAAAGGAATTGAAGAAAATGTGATCATGATTGATTCCGTTTCAAAACGTTATTCAATGTGTGGTGCACGAATCGGAGCATTGATTTCGAAGAACAAAGAAATTATGGCTGCTGCCTTGAAATTTGGTCAAGCACGTCTTTCTCCTCCAACTATCGATCAAATTGCTTCTGAAGCAGCTTTAAATACACCACAATCTTATTTTGACAACGTTGTTGCTGAATATGTTGAACGTAGAAACATTACTGTTGATGGCTTGAATGCTATTCCAGGAGTTTTTTGTCCAAAACCTAGTGGAGCGTTTTATGCCGTTGCAAAGTTCCCAGTGGATGATGCTGAAAAATTCTGTCAGTGGTTACTAGAAGACTTTTCATACGAAGGAGAAACAGTTATGATGGCTCCAGCGAATGGATTCTATTCAACGCCAGGTGCTGGAAAACAAGAAGCGCGTATTGCGTATGTATTGAATCAAGATGCACTTAGAAAAGCAGTGAAGTGTTTGGAAGAAGCATTGAAAGTTTATCCAGGACGCACCAACTAAAAAGTATCAACCAACAAAAAGGCGAATCAAAATGATTCGCCTTTTTTATATTTTGTTGTTTCGTTGAATTAACGAACGTAAACTTTCTTAGAAATTAATCCACCCTCAAAACGAGCGCTTAACATATAAATTCCAGCTTCAATACCTTCGTAAGTTACAGTAGTGTTAACATCATTGATCGTAACAACTTTCACTTCTTTTCCAGCCATATCAACAACTGCAATTTCACCACCAAACAAATCTGGAGTAACATTTACGATTGCTTGATCTAACTGAGTTTTGATAGTTACCTTATTATCTAAAGGAATGTTTTGTAGGTTCACCATTTGACCTGCATTGATTCCTGTTGCCGATTGTGTATTGTAAGCGTAATCTTTAATCGTAACTGTAGATGCGTCAGCTGCAACGGTTAAACGAACCCAACCGTAGTGAGTATT
>JAIOZF010000075.1 GCA_021740745.1 Crocinitomicaceae bacterium
AGAAATTTTCCATGAAGACAATGCTTTCATTAAGCAAAAAGTGGATGCAATTTTGACTGCTGGCTCCCTTGTTATGTTTTGTTGCGGTGAACCGCTTGAAATTCGAGAGAATAATACACAAATGGAATATGTTAGAAAACAATTAGATGAAAGTCTATTTCATTTGTCGAATACAGAAATAGTAAATTGTTCCATTGCTTATGAGCCAGTTTGGGCTATTGGGACAGGAAAAACAGCTAGTTCAGCTCAAGCAGAGGAAATGCATGCAGCAATCCGAACTTGGATAAAGGAAAAGTATTCAGAAGAAATTTCCAATGCTATTTCAATTTTATACGGTGGTAGTTGTAACCCAACGAATGCTAAAGAGTTATTTGCTTGTCCAAATGTGGACGGTGGATTAATTGGAGGAGCATCATTGGAAGCTGAATCATTTATAAATATTGCTAAATCGTTCTAATGGATTATCTTGAACTAACGATAAATGTTACCCCAAAAGAACCTTGGACTGAAATCATTATAGCTGATTTAGCGGATAAAGGATTCGAAAGTTTTGTTGAAACAGATGAAGGATTATTAGCTTATGCCAAATCCGCTGACATCAATGCTGAGAACCCAATTTTAGGGACAATATTAAACGAAACTGAGATGAATTTTAACTACCAAATGGAAGTTAAAATAATTCCGCATCAAAATTGGAACGCTGTTTGGGAAGCAGATTTCAAACCTGTTGTAGTAGAAGAATATTGCACCATTTTAGCGCCATTTCATGATCAATCAGTTATAACGGGAATGCCAATAATCATTCAACCTAAAATGTCCTTTGGAACTGGACATCACCAAACAACTTGGATGATGTCAAAAGCCTTGTTTGAAGTTGGATATCAACCTAAAACAGTGTTAGACATGGGGACCGGAACAGGTGTTTTAGCATTTATTTCAGAAAAATTAGGTGCAGAAAAGATCGTGGCAGTGGATATTGAAGATTGGTCTGTCGAAAATACAATTGAGAATGCTGAGCGCAATACATGCACTAAAATTCATGCAATCTGCGGAGATATTGATAAAGTGCCAGACTTGGGTTATGATTTAATTTTAGCGAACATCAATAAGAATATTTTAAAAGCACATTTACCTTCTTATTCGAACTTATTGAAGAGAGGAGGAACACTTTTATTGAGCGGTTTTTTTGAGTCAGATGCAGAAGAATTATTGGCGGTAGCGAATCCATTAGGTTTGCAGAAAAAAGGTAGTTTGAACAAAGAAGAATGGTGTTGCTTAAGCTTAACTAAACAATAAAATTGTAAGGTATGAGAGGATTGATTTTATTTTTCATGTTGACATTATCATCTGTAAGTTTTAGTCAATCTTATCCAACAAATCGTGAGGGATTTGTGAAAGCGTTTCAAAAATCCTTATCGGAATATGGAAAAGGGGAATTTCACGATTTTGCAAAAAAAGACTTTCCTTTAATGTTGCTTGAAACAAGCGATTTTCCGGAAGCTTTTTTTACCAAAATGGTGGAAACTTGCAACCTCATGGAAACAAAAAAATTGAAGCCTTATCCAGAAATATACAATTACGTTTTTTCAGTTTACGCACTCGCAAAAGGAAAACAATCAGCAGCTAGTTTCAATGCTTGGCACAGCTCAATCGATAAATTATTAGATAATAGAAATATCAAGAAGTTTGAAGATTTTATCGATTTGTCAGCTGGATTTTTCTCAGAAAGAAGAATTGCAGAATCTTCTAATTTTCAATGGTTTTATGAAGGGGGAGAGTATTCTTTCGAGTTTACCGATAAACCTTTTATTAAATGTTCGAAAGGAAATTTGATATGTCGTGTTATCAATAAAAAATCAGAAACCAAGAAGAATGTAAAATACATCGATAGTATTGTCGTAAATAATACAACAGGTGTTTATGATCCAGTTCTAAAAAAATGGGATGGAGATGGTGGAACGGTTAATTGGGCGAAAGTCGGATTATCAAAAACGGAAACCTTCGCAACCGTTAAAGGATACAATGTTTCGTGTAAATCACCCAATTTGACCGCTGATTCAGTATTGTTGACAACAAAGTATTTTACTAAACCAATTTTAGGAAATTTATCAGATCGCGCATTCACAATAAATAGAGAGGAAGATAAAATTTTCCCACAATTTCTTTCTTTCGAAAAGCGCTTGGTCATCAAAAACATAAAAGAAGGAGTTGATTATGATGGTGGTTTTGCCATGGAAGGAGCAAGTTTTGTTGGAAGAGGTACGTTAAAAGAACCATCACGAATCGTTATTTATAGAAATAACGTCCCTTTTATCAGGGCAGTTTCCCAACAGATTTATGTTTATCCAACAAAAATAAAATGCCAGAATACTGCAACGGCTTTGTATTTGAATACTGGTGATTCTATTACACATGCGGGATTAGATTTTTTGTACGATTTTGATAAAAAATCAATTGAAATGGCGAGAACTAAAACCGGAATAGGTCAAGCACCATTTCAAGATTCTTACCATGAATTAGATTTATACGTTGCTAAAATTGCATGGATAACCACAGAACAAGACTTGTTGTTTACTTACGATTTCGGTACATCTCAAGAACAACGTCTAGCGCGCTTTGAATCGAAAAGTTATTTTGATTCTCGATTATACGATCAGTTACAAGGCTTAGAAGCGGTGCATCCCTTGGTTGCTATTCATCAATATTGCTACAAATATGATGAGTATGTAGTTGGAGAAGGAAAAATTGCAACTGCTCTCGGAAAAACAATTGAACAGGCAAAACCACTTTTATTGGAATTATCAAACTATGGCTTCATTAGTTACGATACAGAGGCCAAAATAATTACAGTTAATCCGAAATTGGAAAACTTCGTCTTAGGTAAAGTTGGAAAACGCGATTTTGATAACTTGATATTTGTATCTGATTTACGTCCAAAAGAACTAAAAGGGTATACTGAAGAACAAATTAAAGAAGATGCAAATCTAAAAGCGCTGCAAGTACTTTATAAAAAGCAAAGTGAAGATCGTCGAATCATGGCGCACTTTGGAAAAATGAATCTTGGTACACTCGAATTAATAATAAATGCTGTTGATTTTGTGAAGATTTCAGATTTGCAGAATACGACAGTCTTCCCAGAAGGCAGTATTGTAACAGTTAAAGAAAATCGAAATTTTGATTTCTTTGGTTGGATCAATGCAGGTAAAATGGAAATTAATGCATTATCGGCTAACTACAATTATGGTGAACACAAATTCAATTTGTTAAAGACAGATGAAACGATATTACGCGTTCTACCGTTGAATCCAGAAACGGATGGAAAAAGACCAATTCCAATGTTTAGTTCGATTAAAGGAATTAAAGGCGAATTATTTGTGGATGCAACAACTAATCGTTCTGGTTTGAATCCTAAAATAACGGACTTTCCTAAAATCAAAGTTACTAAGCCCTCGTTTGTATATTATAACAGTAAAGAGTTGTTCAGAGGTGTTTATGACAGTTCTCGGTTCTATTATACGATTGCACCCTTCGAGATGGATAGTTTAGATAACTTCCCAGAGAAGAAATTTAGATTAAAGGGTGAATTGACTTCAGCAGGAATTTTTCCAAAAATTAATGAGGACCTGAAAATTATGTCTGACTATTCCTTAGGTTTTACAACGGCCGCTCCAGCTGGAGGACATGAATTTTACGGTACTAAGGCGAAGTATGAAAATAAAATCATATTATCTAACAATGGTTTACAAGGAGCAGGAACGATCAACTTTGTGCATTCAACGTCAATTTCAAAGGCCTTGACTTTCTTGCCTGATTCAACCATTGGATTTGCTGTTTTCTCGAACAAACCTATTGAAGCGGGAATAGAATTCCCTGATGTTGAATCAGAGGATGCTTATATAACCTACGTTCCGAAGAAGAACTACCTTAAAGCTCAATCAACACCAAAAACCGATTTGAAGTTCTTCAAGGCAGAAGCAAAATTGAGAGGTGCAGCGATTGTTACACCGCAAGGAATGGAAGGAAATGGTTTGATGACTTTCAAAACAGCCACGACTGTAGCAAAAAAGTACACGTTTAAACGTTGGGATATTTTATCCGATACTGCTGGTTTTAGTTTGAAGAACACATATGCCGAAGAAGGAGAAAATCCCCTTGCGTTCCAAGCTGATAATGTTCAAGCGCATATTTCATTTAAGAAGCGCAACGGTGAATTTATTTCAAATAAAGGGGCATCACAAGTTAATTTCCCAGTGAATCAATACATCTGTCGAATGGATAAATTCTCTTGGTTCATGGACTATGCAGAACTTCAATTAGAGAAATCAGGCGAAAAAGATATTACTATTGAAACGGATATGGATTTAGTTGGACCAAACTTTTTCTCGGTTCATCCAAAACAGGATTCGCTTCAATTCAGAGCACCAAAAGCAAAATATGATTTGAAAGAACGTGCAATTTTCTGTGAGCAAGTAGAATATTTGGAAATAGCCGATGCACGAATCTATCCCGATAGCAGCAAAGTTGTGATACGCAAAAAAGCAAAAATGGATCAGTTCCAAAACGCGAAAATAGTTGCCAATTACCTCACGAAATACCATACGTTCATCCGCGCAACCGTTGATGTGACAGCAAAAAGAGCTTACGAAGGAAAAGGTGAATATCCTTATTACGATAAAGATAGTACCTTGACTTATTTCAAAATGGAACGGATTAGTTTAGATACAAGTTATCAAACAATCGCGAATGGTAAGATTGGCGAAAATGATGGCTTTTCGTTGAGCAAGGAGTTCGATTATTATGGTAAAGTATCAATCTCGGCTTCTAATCCTCAAATTGCATTTGACGGTGCTACACGTATCAAACACGATTGCGAGAAGTTTGAGCGTAACTGGATGACATTTACCGCTCAATTAGATCCAAAGAATATTCAAATTCCAGTTTCTGAAAAAATGAAAAACTTGACTGGTGAACCAATTTCAGCTGGAATTGTTTGGCGACATGCAAATGCAGTTGATAGTATTAAACTTTATCCAACGTTTTTATCCAAGCTCACATCGAATGACGATATCACTGCAATTTCGGCAAGTGGGTTTCTGCAATACGATGCGAATGCAAGGGAATTTCAAATTGCATCAAAAGATAAATTATTGAATAGATCTGAAAAAGGTAATTTCTTATCGCTTCATACAGAAAGCTGCTCCATGCATGGAGAAGGAGTTGTAAACTTAGGATTAGATTTAGGGGACATGGCTCTTGATGCAGTAGGTGTTGTCGATTACGATCAAACGAGCGGCGAAACAAGTATGAATTTAACAACTCGATTTGTCATGCCAATTGACAAAGGTTCAATGGAAGGAGCAGCAACACGTATTGCATTAGTTGAGGATTTAAAACCAATGGATTTTATTTCCACGACCTTAGAAATGGCCTTGGTTGAATGGACAGATCAAAAAACAGCTGATAAATTTAAATCAGATTATACCATCAAGGGAGAAATCAAAAAAATGCCGAGTGAATTGGAAACTGCAATGATTTTCACAGGAGTTCGAATTAAATCCTTCGATGTGAATTCTTTAGAGGAAAAAGGATTGATTTCTACTAATACGAGTGCAGTTTTGGTCAATATGTATGAAAAACCGGTCTTAAAGTATATTCCAACACAAATGTTTTTTCAACAATCTGGACCACTTATGACGGGAGATCATTTTGGCGTGCTAGTCAATCTTCCTGGTCTTGATTATTATTTTGATTATCAAATGAATAAAAAAGATGGTTCAATGCGCATTATATCAGGAGATAAAGATTTTAGTGATGCAGTTGACGCCATTAAAGAAGAGAAACGCAAAACAAAGAATTTTAAATATGAGCTCACAACGCAACGTATTTATTTGAGTAAATTTTTGGGTTTATTTGAAAGATGATAGTAGATTTTATACTTACAGGATTAATTGGTTATTTACTCGGTTCTATTCCAACGGCAGTATGGGTGGGTAAGGCATGGCACGGAATTGATGTGCGTGAACATGGGAGTAAAAATGCTGGAGCTACAAATACCTTCCGTGTATTAGGGAAAAAACCGGGTATTGTGGTATTGACAATTGATATACTAAAAGGTGTTTTGGCAGTACTTTCTCCATTTTTGATAACTTTTTTATCGGAGGGAAATATAGAGAGTTCTATCGATCATTTACAAATAGTTGCAGCTATTTTTGCCGTTCTAGGTCATATGTTTCCAGTTTTTGCTGGATTTAAAGGAGGGAAAGGAGTTGCAACGTCATTGGGTATAATTATCGGAATGCAACCTATTGCTGCAGTAATTTGCATTGTCGCTTTCCTAATTGTTTTCATCAGTTTTAATTTTGTTTCGCTTGGCGCAATTGTTGCTTCGATCATATTCCCGGTCATTGTTTTTATGCGGCATCCAGAATCAACGGAAATGCATATTTTTAGTTTTATTCTTGCTGGTGCAGTTATTCTTGCACATCGCAAAAACATCAAACGTCTGATCAAAGGGGAAGAAAGTAAAATGAACCTTTTTAAAAAATAGACGTACTATTCAATCAGTCAAATTTTAAAGAATATTTCTATTCGTTAGTGGTAAGATTTAGACATATAATTTATGTCATTTTCTTCTGTTTATCTGCTTTCCAAGGGATTGCACAAACAGAAGCAGAAATGAAAGTGCAAGCCGATAAATTGTTCGATGCTGATCAATACTTGGATGCAACACCCTTTTATTTGCGCTTACTTTCCCTTCAGCCTAGAGATGCGAATTACAATTATCGATATGGAGCCTGTTTAACCCACAATTCAAATAATAAGCAAGAAGCGATACGTTATCTTTCCTATGCGGTAAATGATCCTAATATCGCCCCAGAAGCATACTATTTCTTAGGCAAAGCATTGCATTTAAATTATCAGTTTAATGATGCAATTAAGAACTTCACCATTTACATTGAGAAAAAGGAAAAATCCAGTAAGCAATTTGATGCTGAACGCGAAATTCAAATGTGTCAAAATGGTAAGCGTTTAATTACAACAATCTCGGATCTCGTAGTCTTAGATAAAAAGGAAATCGGTTCGGATAAATTTTTTAGAATTTATGATCTCTCAGATATCGGTGGAAGTTTATTAGTCACAGCAGAGTTTCAAACGAAATTTGACAAAAAATACAATCATACACCGCTGATTCATTTTCCACAAAATCCATCTGTTATTTATTATTCGAGTTATGGTGAAAATGGAGCGAATGGAAAAGATATCTATGTGCGCAGAAAGCTTCCCGATGGAAGTTACGGGATGCCACAACCATTGCAAGGAGATGTAAACACAAAGTTCGATGAGGATTTTCCCTATATGCATCCAGATGGCAGTTACTTGTACTTTTCGTCGAAAGGCCATAATTCAATGGGAGGATATGATGTTTACAGAAGTAAATTAGACCCTGAATCCAATACTTTTGGTCCACCAGAAAATATGGACTTCGCCATTTCTTCACCAGATGATGATTTATTTTATTTAGTCGATTCGATGAATGTGAATGCCTATTTCGCTTCGGCACGACAAAGTCAAGATGGAAAATTACATGTTTATAAAGTAAAAGTAGATCGCGTACCGCTCCAATTGGCTGTTATCAAAGGGAATTTTGTCTCAGAAATTGATCCGACCAATAAAAAAATCAATTTTGAAATATTCGATTTTTCGAATGGAGAAAATATTGGAAAATTCAATTCTACTGATAAATCTTCCTATCTCATCACCTTTCCAAAAGGAGGGAAGTATGAGTTTGTTATGACGGTGCCTGGAAGTTCAAAAGAATTCCGTTCGGTGGTTTCAATTCCATTTATGAAAGAATTCAAGCCACTCAAGCAAAAAATTATTCATACAACAGAGGAAGGTAAAGAAGTCATTCGAATTGTCAATCTCTTCAATGAAGAAGTGGAAGATCCACAATCTGTGCTTGCGGAGGTAATTAAAATTCGTTCGGAACTAAATGTGAATGTGAATGAATTCAATCTGGATGAATTAGAAGAAGATAAACGAAATCAACAATTCATAAAGGATTTAGGATTTGATGCCTTGGCCTTGAATGAGATCTCTGTAAAATTATTAGATGATGTTCAGAAAGCACGAGACGATAAAAAGAAAATTGAAGAAATTAATAACAATATCAATTCAATTGTTGTTCAGAATACAGAGGATTTCAATCGCTTAGAGGAACAAATAAAAAATAAAGTAGCTGAAACAAACAACGCTCAAACTACTGAAAGCAGGTACATTTTCTTAAAAGAATCGCAGCAATTAATCAAGAAACAAAGTGATTTAAAACAAAATTCAAAAGATTTACTGCGTTTAAGCGATTCAATCAATGGTGTTTTAGCTGCTTCTGCAGCTGCAAGCAGTTTGGGTGAAATGACTGTAGTTGCGGATAATTTTGAACAACTGTACAAAGAAGGAAAGGAAAAGGAAGCAATTGCTTATTTAGTTCAGAACCGTGAACTTGTCGCTAAGTCAATGAAGGATAAATCAATCGACTTAACGCAAAATTTGGTTGATCGTGTTGTGAAAATAGATGAAGAGATAACGACCCTTAACAATAAAATTGATGCTTACAGTCGTGAATTGAAAGAAGTTGAAATCGCCATTCAATCGTTCGAAAATACACGTGCAACTGCTAAAAGTAAAGATTTAGCAGATATTGATTCGAAAATAGCTGCTAAGCGCGAAGAAGCTGCATTGATTCTGGGTGAAAAACGTCGCCAGGAAAAAAGAGTTGAGGTTATAATAAATGAAAAGTATTTATTGAACCGTCAAATCGCGATTATTCAGAATGCATCTGAAAATAAAACAGATGAAAGAGTTTCTAGAGATACTGCAAACCGTTCTATAAAGGAAACAGAGAAAACAAACACCAATACACTGACCAACTTTGTCAATAGTCAAATTGAAGATTTAGAACGAAAGGATCCTAGCTTGAAGGAGCGTGTTGTTATTAATTCTGCACTGAAAGGCGATAATATTTTAGCGGAACACAAAACGCTTCAAACACGAATTGAAGGAAACCAAGAACTTTCGAGGGATGTGCAACTTCAGAAATTAATTTCGAATGCTGAAGCCACTTTGCGATCGTTGAATAATCGATTGACGGATGTTGAAAAGGCACTTGAAAACAATAAGTTCGACGATAAACTCAATAAAGAAAAACAGCTCATCACAAAAGGGATTCAGGACGTTAATCAAGAATTAGATCGTTATGAAACGGAATTAGCAAGTTTGACTCAATCAAGTATTGCAGACGTTACTGAAGAAAATATTCAGAAGGAAATCGATCCAACTTATAACAACAAAATTGAAAATATTCGCAACAATACTAGTTTAACAGAAGAACAGCTATTAACAGAGCAACAAAAAGTAGATGAAGCCTATATTGCTGAGGCTAAGAATTTAATTGCTGCAAACGAAAAGGCGCTTATTGGTAAACCGAATGATAAAAACCTTCAGCAGCGACAAAAAGTATTAACTGATTTAAAAGAACAGAAAGAAAAAGTAGTTGCAGAACGTTTCAGTCAAATACAGTCAAAACAGCAAAACAAGGTAGTTGTTACTTCGAAAGAAGGCGCTTTGAAAGCAATCGATCCTGACTATTCGACAAGAAAAGAAGCAATAAAAACGGATAACAATCTGCCTAAAATTGAGCGTTTCACTGCAATTGCGAAGGAAGAAGAACAATTGTTAAATCGTATTGATGCTCGTTTGGTTGATCTTGAAAAGCAACAGAAGAATGATCCAACCAACAAGAAAATCACGGATGAAATCAAAGCGTTTAGAACGTTGAAAAATGAGGTTACTTCTTCACTTGCCAATACAAAAAACGAAATTACCAAGCTTGAAAATGCTGAACCTGCTTCAACCATCACTAGAAATGAAATTTTAGCAACGGTTGATGATGGCTATGAAACCCGATTGAGCGGAATTAATTCGGATCAGCAATTATCAAAAAAACAGAAAATTGAGGCACTGATTAGAGAGGAGCAACAACTTTTGTCTAAAATTGATAAACGAACGCTTGAGTTAGAAAAGCAATTGAAGGCTGAGCCGAATAACAAGCGCATCCAAGAGGAATTGAAGGCCTTGAAAGAATTGCGTACAGAAACGGCAACCGAATTAAGTGCGAATAGAGTAGAACTTACGCGTTTAGAATCTAGTCCAGAAATCGCAGCTGTGGAGAAAGAGAAAGTCATTGCTAACTTGGACAATGAATATGAAAAACGTGTAAAATCGATTCAAAATAATCCTTCTCTAGGAACTGATGAGAAAAATAAAGCACTCCTAATTGAAGAAAAAGCGCTCGTTAATAAAGTAAGTGAACGTATTGTAGAATTGAAAGAGCAATTGGACAATGATCCAAACAATGAGGTAATCAAAACTGAATTGGCAAGTTTAGAAGCAATTGAAAAAGAAAAGACACAAAGTATTGATCAAAAAGAAGCAAATCTTGCAGTGAAGTCCTCAGGTATTACCAGCGAACAATTGTTAACTGAAATTGCTCCCAATTTTACAAGTGAGATTGCAGCAATAGAAAATAATAGCAACCTAAGCGAGAACGAAAAATTGACTAAAGTTCAATTGAAGGATAAAGAATTATTGTCAAAAATTGATGCTGAAATCACAAAAGTAATTGCTCAACTGAAAAAGGATCCTAACAATTCAGTTGCTTTGGAACGCAAAGAAAAATTAGAAGAATTAAAAGCAATTGTTGAGTCCCGAGTTGATGAGCGTGAGCAAGAAATTGCCAATGCCGCTTCGAGCAATTTGACACAAGAACAATTGGCGGAAAGAAAAGCAAACGTGTTGAAAGAAGCGGATCCTAGCTATGCTGATAAAAAAGCATCTTTGCTAGCCAAACAACCAACACCAGATTATAATCAGCTGATTGCACTGGAAGAAAAGTTATTAGTAAAACTTGAAGTAGAAAAGAAAAGCATTCAAAAAGTATTAGCGAAAGATCCGTTGAATAAGGATGCTAATTTGTCGTTGCAATTGTTAGAAAGTCTTGTTCAAGAGACAAAGGCCGCTAGCGAGAATTGGAAAGAATTGAAAACAGGACTAACACCGTTGGCAATTTCTAAAGAAGAAAAGAACACCTTGCTTACTGAAATGAATGCTGATTACGCCAAAGAGAAAGAGCGCGTAGAAGAGGTGAAGTCAGCAGGCAAACAAGCTGGACTATCGGAAGAATTGCTCTTGGAACGTTCACTGGAATCGGATATTCGTGAGCGCATTGCAGCAAATGAGCGTGTGCTAAGTGAAGAACCGAATAATAAAATTCTTGCACGTGAATTAGAAGTCTTAGCTGAAATAAAGCAGGAAAATGAAGCCGCTATTCTATCTATGGAAAAGGAATTGAATGCGCTTCCAATCGTTAAAAACAGCTTTACGGATAAACAATTGGACGAAAAAATTGCGGAGCTAGATCCTGAATATTCGGATAAAGTTTCAGCAATTGAGTCAAATACTAACTTAACCGAAAAGACGCGTCTAGAAGAGTTGAATCGTGTTGATCGAACACTTTTAAATGACGTGTTTGCAGCTATTGAGCGAATTGATGAGGCAATCGCTAACAATCTTTCAGATAATTCATTAAAAGTTGAAAAGGATTTATTGGAGCAAACTGCGCAACGTATAGAACAAACAATCGATAATCGCGAAAAAGAAATTTCATTAGTAAGTGATGATCCTGTCGTTACTGCAGAGCTTAAGAATAATTTCATCGATCAAATAGATGCGAATTACCGAAAAGAAATTGCCGCAATTGAGCAAAACAATTCATTCGACACGAAAGAAAAGGCTACTAAATTCCTTCAGGAAGAAGAAGCATTATTGACAAAAATTGAGGATCGCTTGAATATTCTAGAATTGTCTGAACCACTTTCGGGCGATTTGAAAACTGAAAAAGAAGTGCTTCAGCAAATTAGAAAAGAACTAGTTTCTTCCATAGAAAAGCACAAAGAGCAAGTAAAAGGAAGTGTGGTTTCGTCTGAGGTTACGATGAGTGATAAAAAAGAAGTCATAGAGAATCTATTACCGAATTATTACGACGAAAAAGAACAAATTCAAGCAGATAATACATCTACACCAGAAGAGAAAACGGCTAAACAACTAGACCTTGAAGAAAAGGTGTTGGAAGTGACTGAACAAAAGTTAACGGAAGTTCAAAATGAATTAAAATCAAATCCTAGCAGTGAGCAATTGAAATTTGAAGAAAATGTGCTTGCTGAGGTCATCACTGATGTAAAAAAGGAAATCGAAAGTCTTTCAACTGAAACTACCGATGCAGGTCGAACACTAGAACAAGTTAGCGCTGAAGTTTTACCTGATTATGGAAGCAGAAAAGAAGTCTTGGAGCAATCTAAAATGGAAGAATCGAAAAAAGTGGAAGGTTTAGTGAAATTAGAGCGGGAACTTTTATCGAAATTGGAAGCTGAAAAGAAAGCAATCGAAAAACAACTTTTAAAGAATCCGACAGATCAAGCGCTTCAACAAAAAGTAACTGATCTTGAAAAAGCGATTGCTGAGCAAAAACGAGTAGTTACCGCAACTGAAAAGCGTCAGTCTGAATTAGTCAGCGATCTTGCAGTTGAAAAAGCGCTGAATACAGCAGATCTTGCGTACAATGAAAATATTAAAGCAATTCAAGAAGGAAACTCACAGACGAAAGGAAGTGATTTAGCAGAACGTGAGGCAGTTCACCAAGAAAGAATTCAGCAACAAATTGAGGTCAATGAGAAAACATTGGCTAAAAAGGAAAGCAACGAATTGAGTGCTGTAAATGAAGCATTGAAAGCCGAAGTTGCTGAAAGTAAAGTCCGTGAGGAGAATTACAGAAGCGGAAATATGGATGGTAATCCGATTGAAACGAATTCAGTTACTCAAGAACAATTTGTAAATAATTTACGAGAAGTGTTACTTGAAGGAAATTCAACGATGTTAACTTCAACAGAAACGACCATTGATGGCTTGAAAAAACAAGATCAGCGATTGGCAGCTTATGAAGAAAAATTGAAGCAAGAAATTGAATCATTATCAAATGAAATTAAGCAAGATCCGCTTAATCAAAAAGCGAAAGAAGAACTTACTTGGTTGAATGATGAATTAGCGGTTGTTGAGAAGAAACGTCGAGAAGTGAGCGTTTCAATTGGTGCATTAGAAAAGGAAACAACATCAGTTGCTCAAGAACAATTTGTCGATAATTTAAGAGAAGAACTGTTAGAAGGAAACGCAGCAATTCTAACTGCAATAGAAACGACGATTGATGGCTTGAAAAAACAAGATCAGCAATTGGCAGCTTATGAAGAAAAATTGAAGCAAGAAATTGAAACGTTAACGAATGAAATTAAACAAGATCCAAGCAATCAAAAAGCGAAAGAAGAATTTGCTTGGTTGAATGAAGAATTGGCAGTGGTTGAGAAGAAAGGACGTCAAGTTAGCGTTTCAATTGGTGAATTAGAAATGGAATTTGTTGCTGGAACGACCACA
>JAIOZF010000076.1 GCA_021740745.1 Crocinitomicaceae bacterium
AACTTTATTTGTTTGTTGTATTCTAAATTTTATTCAATTACTTAAGTTGAATATCACTTCGGATTTCTTCTCCACCTTCTCTTGAGAAGTCGCGGCCTCCTCTTCCTAGGTGGGTCATAACGTTACGGTATCCAACGTATGACTTTGCAGTATCTTGATACTCATATGTACGAGTAGCGTTTTGCAGGTAATATCCAACATCTTTCCAAGAACCTCCTCTTAAAACTTTACGTTTCATTGAAGGTGGATCCCAGTCCATTGCATCGTAACGGTAATCTGTATTCAAATCATGTGAAAACTCATACATTGATTCATCGTAAGCTGTTTCACACCATTCTGAAACGTTTCCAGCCATACAATATAATCCCCAACCATTTGGATTGTAAGAGAATACTTTTACAGTATGGAAACCTCCATCCTCAAAGTATCTGCCTCTCATTGGCTTAAAGTTACCAAGGAAACATCCTGCCTCATTTCTGATGTAAGGTCCACCCCAAGGGTATTGAGACAAGTTCAAATCTCCACGTGATGCTCTTTCCCATTCAGCTTCAGTAGGCAAACGGAAATCATTTACAAATAAATCACCCATTGCAACTAACCAGTTATTTAACAACTGTGTTCTCCAAACTGAGAATGCTTTAGCTTGAACCCAAGTAACACCAACAATTGGATAATTGTCGTAAGCTGGATGCCAGAAATACATATTAGTCATCGGATCATGGAAACTATAGGTAAAGTCACGAACCCAACATAATGTATCAGGATAAACATTTACAACCTCATCAATGATGAAACGTTGACGATTATCATGACCACGAATGGCGTTATTCTGACCTTTTTTATTGAAGTAACCCATGTCTAAATCCTGACCTTGATCTTCTCCTGTAAACGGATGCGGAGGTGTGCTCAATTCACGGTGTTCGTCAACAAGTTTATTACCTTCGTTGTCATAACCATTCGGAATAACATTGATTCTACCTCTGCGAGCAGCTTCTCTGTAGTCAATCCAATAGTAACGGAACATTAATTTGTTCACATCAATTTCTCTTCTTTTGTAGTAACGCTCTGGTTGAGGATAATACATATCCGCAAGAATTGGAACGATTTCTTCGTCATAATAATCGAAACGACGATCCCAATTCAACGCAAAGATTGAGCGATTCAATTCACGATCAGATGGATCGTAATCAACGAATTCCAAAGATCCCTCATCGAAGTATCTTTCTTGATAGTTGATGTAACGATCTGCATCTTCATCTTCTGCCAATCCAAGATAAATCTTGTCACGAGCAATTGAATCACGCACCCATTCTACAAACTGACGGTACTCGTTATTCGAGATCTCCGTTTGGTCCATATAGAACGCCTGCACAGAAACAGTTTTTGCGCGAGTCTGATGAAGGAATGGAACATCCAAATCATTCTCACCCATTTGATAAGAACCTGCAGGTACGTATATCATACCTAAAGGAATCTCAGGATAATACACCGGTCTCCCCGAAGCACCAACAAGGTGACCTGTTCTTGTGCTACAAGAAGCTAGGACAACACCTAATAATCCAACAAACAATAATTTTCTCATTCTACCTCTTTTTTTTCTTTCCGGATACCAACTAACATTCTACAGGATCAACTTTGGATATAACGGAATATGCACTAAAATGGTTACAAATATTAAAAAAATAATCTACAACCATCTAGGGTGTTTAGATTTTGTCACCGGTGGCGGTGGCAAGAAATAACAATATTTCAACATCATTTCGTGAGAACCTCTTGAAATGCTTGCCAATTTATTAATTGTAATATCGTATGAATATCCAATTGTCAAGTTTCTAACTGGCACCCATCCTACCATAATAGCTAAGGCATCAGATGTACGATATGTTAAACCACCATATGCGATATCTCTCCAAATATAACGCACATTGATATCAGCGGAAAATTTAACCAAGTCAGTTCTCATTAATACTTGAGCATCTAAATCTCCATCTTGACCGATTAAACTTCTAAATCTCTTACCACCCATAACATAGTAATGACGAGCAGTTTGATATTGATTATCGACAACACCCACAGTTTGCTTTAGAAGGGACTCATTTAAATGAGTTGAAGATATTCCAGCATAGTAATCAGAATTACCTTTCCAATATAAACCAAAATTTAAATCAAGATTGGTTGCCGAAAAGCCTACTGGTAAAGAGTTGTCTGGATTAGTCGTAGGTGGAACCCAGTCAGGATTCATACCGAAGTTAACCATCCCTAAACCTATTCCGATACCTAATGTACCAGCATTAGGTATTTCCAGAGGATAAGAATAATTCAACAATAAGTTATTTTGTCTCGAGAAACCAATTGCATCATGGAAGAATGATATTCCCAATCCACCCGCTCTGAAATATGGATTCAGATTAGCCTCAACATTCAAAACAGCAGAATTTGGTGCTCCGTTTACTTTATCCCATTGATTTCTATATATGGTAGTGGCACAAATTCCTTTGTCCAATCCGGTAGAACCAGGATTCAAACTCATTTTATCATAAATAAAATGAGTAATTAACTTATCCTGCTGCGCAATTAACGATGCAGTGAAAAGAATTACAAACGATGATGCTAGAAATAGCTTTTTCTTCATAAAATCAATGTTTCACAAGTAAAATAGTTGGTTGATTTGCTTCATAAGCGCTTCAATCAGGCGACTAAAATAAATATTTTTATTTACAAATGAAATGTTTTTTATTTCGAATTGCACGAAATGTTATGAAATTAACATATTAGTATGTCTAAAATGTTTATTCAGAGCGAGTCAAACTAATTTTTGATAAGTTTTCCACCACAAATCAGGAATTTCGTTTTTCATAGCTTTTTCATAATCATCCTTATCGCAAGGTACCATGTGGTGACGTTCGAATTTTGAACCAGTTTGTCCAGGATATGACACTTCCATCCACCAACGTTCCGATTTATTGCTCTTGTAAAAGATAATCTCTTCTTTAAAATCGTCTATGTGTACAATAAACTTTGTATAGTCTTTCTTGCTACCGACAGGAAAATCTCCTTTTCGCTGAGCTACACCATCCATCATATACCAAATTATCTGTGCCAATAAGGATGAAGTACTTCCCGGTTGCTCTTCTGGGTAATAATTAAAAATTCCCACAGAAGTTAACTTATCGCTTATTCCGGCATATTTAGCAATTTGACAGATTTCATCGGCGTAAAAACCATTTGGTGAAATGTAGTCGTAAGTTCTTAGTTCAGAAGCCCGTATGCTTTCAATATCAATACTGAGAATATCGCTATTTCTTAAATGTGGTTCTGCCTTTTTGAAATCTGCATTGAATTCACCTAAACGACATACATCGAAATACAACTTCTCGAATAAATCCAGCTCGGCCTTTTTAGCAAACAATGTTTGCAGACCAATGTTAGCATGATTAAATAAATAACAGGGACGCTGCAATAATAAATGGCTTAAATAGCCCTCTGAATTCAATTCTGCATCAGGATTCCCTAGATTCAACTTGTTGTCAATCGAACAAATATTTACCATTTGCTCCAATGACTCATACCCTTTGTATAAAGACATTGTCAAGTCTTGACTTCCTCCAATAACGATCGGTATTACATTCTTCTTAACGAGTTCTGATACAACTTGACCAACTGCATAATAGGTATCAGTTAGTTCTTTTCCAGGGAGAATATTTCCTAAATCGTAAATTGGAAATTTCCATTCCCAACCAAGGCATAATTCATAAAGAAAAGATCTGAAGTTTTCCGGTCGCTTCATCGCTGAATGACTTTTACTTCCTCTGTACTCAGGAACATAAAACAGTGCTATTCCACCCTTCTCAATCTCCGGAAAATAATCATTCTTATATGAATTAATGGTGCTTCCGATTGTTTGATCTTCTGCATTTAATTCAATATCAACTGGAGAAAAGTAAATAGAAATATCCTTCATTCTTTTTTTTCTCAAAGCTAAATGAATTCATCTAGTTGAAAAAAGTGAATGAATAAACTATTCAATACTCTATCGTGAATAACTACTTACTTTTTCGCTTTGGATGCAACCTTTGCCTTTGGAGTAGCTTTCTTCTTAGGTGCAGCCTTTGCTTTCGGAGCAGCTTTTGTTGCTGCTTTTGCCTTACCAAAAGGTTTTTTCTTCGAAGTCGGTTGATTTTCAGCAATCACCAAGCATTCATCCAAACTCAAAGTTGTAGGTTCTGTACCTTTAGGTAGTTTGAAATTGTCTTTGCCAATTTTCAAATAGGCACCATATCGACCATTCAACAATTGAACATCTTCTCTACTATCGAAGGTTTTGATCAATCGATTTGCTTCAATTTCTTTCTTTTCAAGAATCAATTCAATGGCTCTTTCCATGGTAATTGACATTGGACTTTCCTCTTTTGGGATTGAAACAAAGATTTTTCCATGTTGAATATAAGGACCAAAACGCCCTACATTTGCTTTTACAATTAAATCTTCAAATTCACCTAAAGTTCTTGGTAATTTGAATAATTCCAATGCATCTTCAAGTGTGATTGTCGTAATTGATTGATCTTTTTGTAAGGATGCAAATTGAGGCTTTTCACCATCAACTTGTTCATCACCAACTTGGATCATTGGTCCAAAACGACCAATTCGCGCAATAATTTTTCTTCCACTTACTGGGTGGATTCCCAATTCTCGCTCACCAGTAGCTCTTTCGGAGTTCTCTAACGTATCTTCAACATTCTTATGGAAAGGATCATAGAAATTATGAATCATATCCGTCCACTGAATCAATCCTTTTGCAATTTCATCGAATTCTTGTTCCACTTTTGCAGTGAAATGGTAATCCATGATTCGATCAAAATGTTCGCTTAGGAAATCAGTTACCACCATTCCGATATCAGACGGTGATAATTTATTTTTTTCTTTTCCTGTCGTTTCAGTTCTTATTTCTTCAAGAATAGCGTCATTCTTTAGCTTTTTAACGATATACTTGCGTTCCTCACCATCGCGCTCTTTTTTCTCAACATATCCGCGTTTCTGAATCGTTGAAATGGTTGGAGCATACGTAGAAGGTCGACCAATTCCTAATTCTTCCAATTTCTTCACCAAAGAAGCTTCCACATATCTTGATGGTGGTCGAGAAAAGCGCTCAGTTGCAACTATTTCATCGTTTTTAACAATCTCCCCTACTTTAACTTCTGGCAATAATCCTTCAGTTTCAGTAGTTTCTTCGTCATCTTCCTCTTCCACATTTGATTCAAGATATACACGCAAGAAACCATCAAATTTGATTACTTCTCCTTTAGCTGTAAATGCTTCTTGAATATTTGGTGTGGTGATTTTGATTGTTGTTCGCTCCAATTGAGCATTGGCCATTTGAGAGGCAATAGCACGTTTCCATATCAGGTCATACAAACGCTCTTCTTCTCTTTCTCCCGCAATAGAATGCGTACCGAAGTCCGTTGGACGAATTGCCTCATGCGCTTCTTGTGCACCGCTACTTTTCGTTTTATATTTTGTCGGTTTTGAATATTCTGTTCCGTAAGCTCGTTCAATCTCAGCTATTGCACCATTGATTGCTGTATCCGATAAATTTACTGAATCCGTTCTCATGTAGGTAATTCGTCCAGCTTCGTATAATCGCTGTGCTACGGACATAGTTCTCGAAACAGAGAATCCTAATTTCAAACTCGCTTCTTGCTGTAAAGTTGATGTTGTAAAGGGAGCAGCTGCCGATTTGGTTGCTGGTTTTTGTTGTACGTCTTCAATTTTGAATGTCGCACCTTTACAAGCTTCCAACAATTCGTCTGCTTGCTGAACGTTCGTCAATTGCTTTGATAATTCAGCTTTTAACTTACCTTTTGCCGCTTGGAAGAATCCATTTACACGGAAAAATCCTTCGCTCTTATGCTTTTCTATTTCGCGTTCACGTTCAACAATTAATCGAACGGCAACCGATTGCACTCTACCAGCAGACAAACTCGGTCTAACTTTTTTCCATAAAACAGGTGAAAGCTCAAAACCTACTATTCTATCCAATACACGTCGCGCTTGCTGCGCATCAACTAATTCTTTGTTTATTTTACGTGGATTATCGATTGCTTTTAAAATCGCTGACTTCGTAATCTCATTGAAAGTGATACGCTTGGTGTCCTTTTTCTGAAGATCTAAGGTTTCGAATAAATGCCAAGAAATCGCTTCTCCTTCGCGGTCCTCATCGGTCGCTAGCCATACAGTCTCTGCTTCCTTTGCTAATTTCTTGAGTTCTGCAACAATTTGTTTCTTGTCAGCTGAAACCTCGTAATTGGGATGAAAATTATTTTCAATATCAATCGCTAACCCTTTTTTAGCCAAGTCTCTAACGTGTCCAAAACTTGATTTAACAACGTAATCTTTTCCAAGATAACCTTCAATTGTTTTTGCCTTTGCAGGGGACTCAACAATAACGAGATTTTTAGCCATGTTTAAATAATTAGGTGCAATGATAATCTAAAATCGCTTGCAAAATAAGTGTATTTCAATTCAATAAGCAACCAACTTATTATAGAGAGAAATAATTCTCCCTCCTTTTAAACATAGTTTAAAGAAAATTTCAATACAAAAAAATATAAATTCATTTTTTATTCATTTTAACAAATTATGGGCATTTTTCGACTTAAAATTAGACTGCCATTTTGACATACTTCTATTATTTGGTTATTTTTGTAGACATTACTAAATGGCAGAATACAAATGACATCTGAACATAACAAGGAAATTGACGAATCAAAGCAAGGTGAAGCTGTTCTTTTAGAAGGAACATCAAACGGGAATGGAAAAAAACTATACGTTGAAAGTTATGGTTGTGCAATGAATTTTTCAGATAGTGAAGTTGTTGCATCTATAATGGCCAAAGAAGGGTATTCTACTACGCGCAATGTTGACGAAGCTGATGTTGTTTTAATAAATACATGCTCTATTCGTGAAAATGCCGAAACTCGGGTTCGCACGCGCTTGGGTGATTTAAAACAAAAGAAAAAAAACAATCCTGATTTAGTAATTGGTATTCTTGGCTGTATGGCCGAACGATTGAAGAAATCATTATTGGATGAAGAGAAATTAGTAGATTTAATTGCTGGTCCTGATGCCTACCGTGATTTGCCTAATTTGGTTGAGGAAGTTGGTACTGGACAAAAAGCAGTCAACGTTTTATTGTCACGCGATGAAACGTATGCCGATATTTCTCCCGTTCGTTTGGATCAAGGTGGTGTTTCAGCGTTTGTATCAATTACTCGTGGATGCGACAACATGTGCTCGTTCTGTGTTGTTCCTTTTACACGAGGACGCGAGCGTTCAAGAGATCCAAAAACAATTGTGCAAGAATGTCAAGACTTATTTGACAAAGGATACAGAGAAGTTACCTTACTTGGGCAAAATGTAGATAGTTACCGTTGGAATTTAACGTCAAAAGGTGAAATCAAGGATTCTGCAGA
The DNA here is from genome assembly GCA_021740745.1 of Crocinitomicaceae bacterium. Lineage (GTDB taxonomy): Bacteria > Bacteroidota > Bacteroidia > Flavobacteriales_D > Crocinitomicaceae > M0103. Next base: position 7,470 of record JAIOZF010000076.1, read on the forward strand.
AAGTACAACCAACTTTGCCGAACTAATGGAAATGGTTGCACATGTTTCTCCTGAATTGCGCGTTCGTTTCTCTACTTCCCATCCGAAAGACATGACGGATGATGTATTGGAAGTAATGGCGAAATATGAAAACATTTGTTCGAACATTCATTTACCAGTGCAATCGGGTAATTCAGCAGTACTTGAGCGCATGAACCGTGGCTATTCGCGTGAATGGTATCTTAATCGAATTGAGGCAATCAGAAGAATCGTTCCGAATTGTGGAATCTCAACCGATATAATCAGCGGATTTTGTGGAGAGACAGATGAAGAACACAATGATACATTGACGTTGTTAGATGAAGTTGTTTTCGACTTTGCCTATATGTACAAATATTCAGAGCGTCCAAAGACATTAGCGGAAAGACGTTTTACTGATGATATTTCAGAAGAAATTAAAGGCAAACGATTAGCAGAGATTGTTGAGAAGCAGCGAGAACATGCGCATATCTGTAATTTAAAACAAGTTGGACAAATTGAGAAAGTATTGATTGAAGGTTTTTCAAAAAAATCACAAGAACATATGTGTGGACGAAATGGAAAGAATTCAATGATTGTTTTCCCGAAAGGAGATTTCAATAAAGGACAATATGTAATGGTAAAAATTACGAGTTGTACTTCGGCCACTTTACTTGGTGAAGTCGTTGAGGTTTGTGCCACTCATTAATAAGAGAACGAATGAATTTACAACAAGTAAAACAACGTTTTGGAATCATTGGAAATGCTCCTTTGCTTAATAGAGCATTAGAGGTGGCTATACAAGTTGCTCCAACGGATATTTCGGTTTTGGTGACAGGTGAAAGTGGTACAGGTAAAGAAATCATTCCACAAGTAATTCATCATTTAAGTTCACGCAAACACGGAGAATATATAGCTGTCAACTGCGGTGCTATTCCTGAAGGAACGATTGATTCTGAACTTTTTGGGCATGAAAAAGGATCGTTTACTGGTGCACACGGCAGTCGTCAAGGTTACTTTGAAGTAGCAGATGGCGGGACAATCTTCTTAGATGAAGTGGCGGAATTGCCTATGCAGACACAAGTTCGATTGTTAAGAGTTTTGGAAACGGGTGAATTTATCCGTGTTGGTTCTTCCAAAGTGATTAAAACGAATGTTCGTGTTGTTGCGGCAACAAATGAAAACATGCAACGTGCTATTTCTTCTGGGAAATTTAGAGAAGATTTATTTTATCGTTTGAGTACCGTTCCAATTCCTTTGCCTTCATTGCGTTCGCGTCAAGAAGATATTCATTTATTGTTTCGAAAATTCGCGAGTGACTTTGCAGACAAATATCGCATGCCTGCACTTAAGTTAACAGACGATGCAGTTATGTTGCTTATAAATTATTCTTGGCCAGGAAATATCCGTCAGTTGAAGAATCTCGTTGAGCAAATCTCAGTGATTGAAACGAAACGCGACATTGATGCGATTACATTTGCAGCATATTTACCAGCGGAAAACGAAAAAGTACCTGCACTAATTAATGAAGCCGGACCCGAAAATTTTTCAGAAAGAGAACTGATGTACAAGTTTTTATTCGATATGAAGAAAGACTTATCTGATTTGAAAAAAATTGTCTTGGATCTAGTTGGACAAGGAAACGATTTTTCGTTGACCAATGATCAAGAGGCCGTTGTGAACCGTTTTTATCAAGAGGTGAATCCGAATTACAGTCCATCACGTATCTTGCCTCCAACTGCTGAATCAGGTCGCAATCCCTTCCCTACTCCATCTGAAGTGGAAGATTTTGAGACACATGAAGAAGTTGAGGAATCATTATCACTTGAAGATCGTGAGAAAGAATTAATTAAGAAGGCACTTGAAAAACACAGAGGCAAACGAAAATATGCAGCAGCTGAATTAGGGATTTCTGAAAGAACATTATACCGCAAAATAAAAGAATATAACCTGATTGATTTATGAAAAGTCTTTTAATTTTTATATTACTTTTCTTGTTGTGTTCTTGCTGGCCTTCAAGTGTTTCCCTGTCAGACACAGGAGGAATGCCCGAGGAATGGAAAACCTTTTCGGTGACTACTTTGGCAAACAATGCACCTAACACACCAATTAGTTATTCAGCGAATTTAAGTGAGCAGATAAAAGATGGTGTTCAAAATAACACTCGATTACTTTTGAACCCTAGATCAGGAGCTGGTGAAATTATCATTGAAGGAACGATCAATAATTACAGCGTTTTGCCCGTTGCCATGCAAGAAGGCGACAATGCTGCTAAAAACAGATTAACCGTTTCTGTGCAATTCACTATTTTTATCTCTGCACCAAAAGAAGATAAAATGACTTTAACGAGTACACGTTTTGTTGATTATGATTCTAACACAGATTTAGCAACTGTTGAAGCAAATCTTTTGGAAGAAATTAACAAGCAAATAGTTCAGGATGTAATAAATAAACTACTTTCGAACTGGTAATGTTGAACCTAGAACAAATAGCAGAACGTATTGAGCATCCGCAAAGATGTTCCAAAGAGGATATTGCAGATTTGCAAAATCTGACAGAGAAATACCCGTACTCTCAACTTTTTTCAATTTTATATCTAAAATCACTTTCAAGTAACAATGACGTTCGATTTGACGAGGAACTTTCAAAGCATGCTTATCGAATTACAGATCGCGCTCAATTATACCGTTTGATTCAAGAAAATGATCAACCTATTGTTCATGTTGTTGAAATCCAACACGAATCGACTCCAGTCGAAGAAGTTCATATTCCAGAAATTGAGATTCAAACGGAAACTGCTCCTAAAGTACAAACAACAGAAATCGAAGAAGTAAATTCAGTGCTTGAAAGCGAAGTGTTGGATGAGCCTGAAAAAATTGAAGTTGAAACGGCGAAAAATGTAGGGGAAGAAATAATAGCATTTGAAGATAACATTGAAGTTGAAGAAACGGTAATTGAACAACAAGCAATTGAAGCGTCAGAGCGTTTTGATAAGGAATTGCTATCTGAAGCCATTGTTTCCAATTACAACTTGGATCATTTAGAGGATATTGAAGTTTCGACTGAAGTCATCCAGAAAGAAAAAATTGACGAAAAAACTTCAACTGAGCCTTCAACTGCCCCAATTGGAAAAAAATCTTTTTCAGGTTGGTTGCGTTCAAATGAAAATGAAATTGAGACGGTTGATTTTGAAAGAGCTCGTATCGAATTGATTGTTGACCAATTTATTAAAGAAGAACCATCTATCTCTCGACCAAGTAAAACAAAGGAAATAGAAGAAAAACCGAAGAGGGAATTCTATTCACCCGCGAAAAAAGCGAAGGCAAGTTTGGATGTTCAAAGTATGCCTGTTTCTGAAACTTTGGCAAAAATATTTGCACTTCAGGGCAATTATCCGAAAGCAATTTACGCTTATGAACAATTAATCTTGACAAATCCAGAAAAAAAGGTTTTCTTTGCATCCCAAATTGAAGAATTACAGAAAAAACTAAATATCGAATAACATGAGTACTTTATTATCTATTATCATTATTCTTGCTAGTATCCTATTGATTTTTGTTGTTTACGTTCAAAATCCTAAAGGTGGAGGTTTAAGTTCTGACTTCGGTGGAGCTCAACAAATTGGTGGTGTTCAAAAAACAAATGACTTCGTTGATAAAGCGACTTGGTCATTAGCTGGAATCATTATGGTATTGAGTATTGTGATGACATTGCGTTCTAAAACAGCTGCGCCAGTTCAACCTGACGAAGCTGCACAAACAGAACAAACTCCAAATGGTGGGAAGCAACCGGCTCAAAACGGTCAAAAGCCAACAGGACAGAAATAAGATTTTTTTTAAACTTTATAAGTGTCAGTATGTCATTCATACTGACATTTTTTTTGCCCGAAAGTCATTTAAAGCGCAAAAATGACTGTCAATCGTCAATGGCACAAAATTGGGCAATCAGCAGCGAAATTTTCAAACTTAAAATAGTTTTACAATATGTCAATCAAGTTTAATCCTTTGGCGGATAGAGTTCTTATTGAACCAGCGCCAGCAGAGCAAAAAACAATTAGTGGTATTATTATTCCAGACACAGCAAAAGAAAAGCCGTTGAAAGGGGTTGTTATTGCTGCCGGAAAAGGTAAGACCGATGAGCCAATGACCGTAAAGGTTGGAGATACTGTTCTTTTTGGACAATACTCAGGAACTGAAATCAAATTGGACGGTAAGACATTTCTTATCATGCGTGAAGCAGACATTTACGGGATATTTTAATTTAACATCAAACAAAATTCAAAAAAATGGCAAAAGATATATTTTTCGACATTGAGGCGAGAGACAAATTAAAAAGAGGCGTTGATGCATTAGCAAACGCAGTAAAAGTAACCTTGGGACCAAAAGGTCGCAATGTGGTAATTGGAAAGAAATTCGGTGCGCCACATATCACGAAAGATGGTGTTACTGTTGCGAAAGAAATCGAATTAAAAGATCCTATTGAGAACTTAGGTGCTCAAATGGTGAAAGAAGTTGCTGCGAAAACGGCTGATATTGCAGGAGATGGAACAACAACAGCAACAGTTTTGGCTCAAGCTATTATTAGCGCTGGAATGAAGAATGTGGCGGCTGGTGCAAATCCAATGGATTTAAAAAGAGGAATTGACAAAGCAGTTGCTGAAGTTGTAAAGAACTTGAAAAAATTGTCGAAAGAAGTTGGATCTGACAACGACAAAATCAAACAAATTGCTACCATTTCAGCAAACAACGATGAGACAATCGGTGCATTAATTGCCAAAGCGATGAAAGTTGTTGGAAATGATGGTGTAATTACCGTTGAAGAGGCAAAAGGTACTGAAACTGAAATGAAAACAGTTGAAGGAATGCAATTCGATCGTGGATATTTATCACCATACTTCGTTACAAACACAGAGAAAATGATCACTGAAATGGATAAGCCATTGATTTTGATCTACGAAAAGAAGATATCTAACATGAAAGAATTGCTTCCATTATTGGAACCAGTTGTTCAAGCAGGAAGAGCTTTGTTAATCATTGCTGAAGATGTTGATGGTGAAGCATTGACAACATTGGTTGTAAACCGCTTAAGAGGATCATTAAAAATTGCTGCTGTTAAAGCTCCAGGATTTGGTGATAGAAGAAAAGCAATGTTAGAAGATATTGCCACCCTAACAGGAGGATTGGTTATTTCTGAAGAACGCGGATTTACGCTTGAAAACGCAACAATGGATATGTTGGGTACAGCTGAAAAAATTGAAATTGATAAAGACAATACAACGATTGTAAATGGAGCAGGTAAAAAAGCTGATATTCAAGCGCGTGTTGGACAAATCAAAGCACAAATTGAATCGACTACTTCAGATTACGATAAAGAAAAATTACAAGAGCGTTTGGCTAAATTAGCTGGTGGCGTTGCAGTACTTTATGTTGGTGCGCCAACCGAAGTTGAGATGAAAGAGAAAAAAGACCGTGTTGACGATGCATTAGCAGCAACAAGAGCAGCTGTGGAAGAAGGAATTGTTCCTGGTGGTGGTGTTGCGTTAATCCGTGCAATTGAGAGCTTAGATAAGCTTAAAGGCGAAAACGAAGACGAAATGACAGGTATTCAAATCGTAAAGCGTGCTGCTGAAGAGCCATTGCGTCAAATTATTGCCAATGCAGGTGGAGAAGGTGCAGTTATTGTTCAAAAAGTACGTGAAGGAAAAGATGACTTCGGATACAATGCGCGCACTGAAACATATGAGAAATTGTACAAGGCTGGTGTTATCGATCCAACGAAAGTAACGCGTATCGCTGTTGAGAATGCAGCTTCAATTGCATCGATGTTATTGACAACAGAATGTGTTATTGCTGACACACCTGAAGAAAATGCACCAGCAATGGGTGGAATGCCTGGCGGTATGCCTGGAATGATGTAGGTTCGACAAGCTCACCTACCATTTCGGGATTTAGAATTAGGAATTTGGGATTACAAATCTTATAGAATCCGTCAATGACGGATTCTTTCTCGGCTCTTGCTTCCCGACTTGTTCGGAT
>JAIOZF010000077.1 GCA_021740745.1 Crocinitomicaceae bacterium
TTCCTTTCTGATTTCATCAAATGAAGGATAAGCAACATCTTTCTTGTCCTTTTCTAACGCTTTCTCTTTTTCTTGACGTATTTGCTTCAAGGTCTTAAACTCATCCTTTAAGTGTAGCGTGAACGTAGCTCCAAAATCTGGATTTTTACCTTGCCACAAATTAGCCCCTTGAAAACCAGTACCGTCTAAACCGAGTGGATCGGCAGGAATGTAAAGCAAAGCATCTTTCACAGTGAATAGGTGCGCTTTCTTTTCTAAATTTTCTTTACTTAAGTTTCTTAAAGCACTGTAATTATCCAATACATACATTCCTCGTCCAAACGTAGCTGCTACCAAATCATTTTCACGTTGCTGGATATCTAAATCATAAACAGCAATCGTTGGTAAACCAGCCAATTTTGTCCATGCCTTCCCACCATCTGTTGAGAAATAGGCACCGAATTCTGTTCCCGCGAAAAGTAAATTTGGATCAATATGGTCTTGCTTAATGCAAAACACTGATCCACGAGCAGGTAGATTGTTGCTTATCGAAACCCATGTCTTTCCTTTGTCGGAACTCTTAAATAAATAAGGTTTGAAATCTCCTGATCGATGATTATTAAAAACAGCAAAAACCACATTTTCATCATGCAAGGAAGCCGAAATCATATTCACACGCGTGTTTTCAGGAACACCTGAAAAACTACCATATTTTACCCATGAACTTCCTTCATTTTCAGAAACTTGAATGAGTCCATCATCTGTTCCGGCATAAAGCAATCCTTTTTTCTTAGGTGATTCATCAAGTGCTACGATATTACCATAAATTGTCGTAGATGCATTTTTCATAACGGCTTCCATTGACCAAACTTGTCCCATAACTTTAAGCTTGTTACGGTCAATTTGTTGACTTAAGTCGGGAGAAATAACGTTCCAGTCGTCGCCGCGATTACTTGATTTAAACACTTTGTTAGCGGCGAAATACAAGGTTTTATTATCATGTGGTGAAACTAACAACGGTGCATCCCAGTTCCAACGATAAGCAGCTTCTCCTTTTCCAGGCATCGGCTGAATTGGCACTTTTTCACCTGAAACTTTGTCGTAACGAACAATCCAGCCATATTGCGCTTGCGCATAAACAATATTCGGATCTTTTGGATCTACAGCTGATTCAAATCCATCGCCACCATTGGTGATAAACCAATCGGTATTAATGATTCCCGTAACGTTTTGCGTCGCAGCGGGACCTCCCATTGAATTATTATCCTGCGTTCCGCCATAAATATTATAGAAAGGGGAAGAATTATCAGTAACAACTTTGTAAAATTGAATAATGGGCAAATTGTCGTAATATCTCCAGTCTTGTGCGTGATTGTAGGTTTCGTAAATTCCACCATCACAGCCAACTAACCAATGGTCTGTATTGTTTGGATCAATCCAAATAGCATGGTTATCCACGTGTTTTTTACTTTCGCCTGTTGCTTTAAAGTTTTTACCGCCATCTTCTGTGTGGTGCAAATAGGTATCCATTGCGAAGACCTTGTTTTTGTCGTTTGGATCACACATGATTTCTTGGTAGTAATTACCACTTGTGTTAAAACTGGACATTTTTGACCAATTTTCACCTTTATTGGTGGATCTAAAGAATCCTCCTTTATCGGTTCTGCCTTCAATGATTGCATACACATATGTTGGATCTGCTGGAGAAACAGCTAGTCCAATTCTACCCATTTCACCTTTTGGAAGTCCGGCATTAACCTCTTTCCACGTTTTACCACCATCAACCGATTTGTATATCGCAGATTCGGGTCCACCGCCAATATAAGTCCATTCTTGTCTGCGACGTTGGTGAGCTGCAGCGTATAATATGTCAGGATTTGAAGGGTCAATTGCAATCTCTGAAATTCCTGTTTCTTCAGAAATAAAAAGGGTGCGTTCCCATGTTTTTCCGCCATCCATTGACTTGTAAACACCTCTCTCGCCACCAGCACTCCAAACTGGCCCGTATGCAGCAACCCAAACAATGTTTTCATTGCTTGGATGAATGATTATGTTCCCAATGTGCTCTGATTTACCCAAGCCCATATTTGTAAATGATTTTCCACCATCGACAGATTTGTAAACACCATCTCCATAAGCAACTGATCGTTGATTGTTATTTTCGCCCGTTCCAACCCAAATCGTAGAAGGATTTGATGGAGCCAATTCAACGCATGCAATAGAGTAGGAGCCATAACCATCAAAAATCGGAGAGAAGGTTGTACCATGATTTTCAGTGTACCAAACACCTCCGGAAGCCGCAGCAACATACCATTTGTTTGAATGTTTGGGATGAATAGCCAAATCAGATACTCTACCAGATGTTAATGCTGGTCCAACATTTCTGAAGGCCAAGCTTCCAACTGTTGAAGCATCAAAAAGAGGTTTTACTTCATTTGAAGCGGTATTCTTCTTTTGTGAAAAGGAAGTCATCGCTAGTCCAATAAAAGCAAAAGTGAAAAAGAAATTAGTTTTCATAGAATTGAATTTGGGCTAAAAATAAGTAAAAGAAAATATCCTTTATCTATTTCTTGTTGAATAGCCATTTTTATGTGATTAACGACACGAAAAAGAGGTGAATGAATTTTCATTTTGGCTGTAACCTTTCTTCCTTAAAATCGATATACATTTTTGGGTATGAAATTTGTCTTTTCGGCCGAAATTAATGGAAACCAATTCTATGAAGCACCTATATTTTTTTCTTCTGATCTTATCTCCCTTCACATTTTTCGCTCAAGAAGAGGATGAATCGTGTTTACCACCATCAAAAAAAGTATTAAAGTTTATTGAAACTGCTTCCAAAGCACCCGATGCAAAAACAGCTGTCGAAAATTATAACGCTGCGATTGAAGCTGCGCCTGACAATGCCATGGTTTACTATGAATACGCCATGTATGCATACGAATCGGGTTTGACCTATTATGAGAAACAACCGCATCCTGCAATGGGCGATAAGAGTTTTTTAAAGGCAGAAGAAATGTTTCAAAAAGCTTTAGATCAATGTTCTGATTATCATGCAAATTGTTCTTATTATTTGGGAGTGATTAATTACTCTCAAAAGGACATGGAAAATGCTGTGAAATGGTTCAATCAATTTAAGAGTTTCAAGCACAATGACAATTCACGTTATCCTGATGATTTTGATAAAAAAGTAAAGGATGTGAACGAAGTACTAGCAGAATTAGATGCAGAACAAGAAATCCTTTCTACGGAGGTACCATTTGCTCCCGTAATGGTAAAAAATGTGAGTTCAAAAAATGAAGAATATTTTCCAATGATTTCTCCAGATAATGAGTTGATGTTTTTTACACGTAAAATTGACAGAAGAGATCCCGGTGCTGTATCTTCCCTGTGGTTAGAAGAATTTACATTTGCTCAGCGCGCAGGAATGGAGAGTCCTTTTAACAGTGGAATCCCATTAAAATCTCCGTTTAATACAGGTACATTCACAAATTACGGTTCAGCAACCCTTTCTGTGGACAACAAGGAAATGATTATTTGCGCATGCAAAAAAGAACAAGTTTATGGTAACGAATACTTGAATTGTGATTTATATATTACGAAATACGAACGTTCAGGCGCAGGGGGAAATGATTTTACATGGACCGAATTGACAAATATGGGAGCAAATATTAATACCAAAGATGGCTGGGAAGCACAACCTTCACTTTCTGCTGATGGTAATACATTGTTCTATACTGCTGCTCGACCAACAACGCGTGACAATGATATTTTCATTGCAAAAAGAAATGTAGATGGTACGTGGGGAGCCGCTCGACCGTTTGATGAAGTCAATACAGATGGTAAGGATAAAAGTCCCTTCTTGCACCAAGACAGTGAAACGCTTTACTTCGTTTCAACATGCACAGACAAACGAAAAGGAGTTGGAGGTTTAGATATTTTCTATATCCGTGAAGAAAATGGTGTTTGGGGTGAACCTAAGAATATCGGTTATCCAATTAATTCAAAAGAAGATGAGTTGGGATTATTTGTTTCAACAGATGGTAAATTGGCATATTTCTCTTCACGTTTAGGTGGTGATTGGAATATTTATTCGTTCGAATTATACGAACAGGCGCGACCAAAAGCAGTAGCTATTTTGAAAGGAGATTTGAAAGATGAATCAGGTGAACCGGTGAAAGATGCAACGATTGAAATTAGCTATGCTGGTTCAGATGAGGTGACACAAGTGAAAGTGAATGGTGATGATGGGAAATATGCAGCTGTTGTCAAGTTGGATACAAAGCAGGATATCATGGTAACGGTTAAGAAGGAAGGACATGCATTTGATTCTAAACTAATTGCGAAGGAAGAATTAAAACCAGAAAATGTTATTGTCAAAGGGAATGATTTAACGGTGAAAGAATTGAAAGTTGGCGAAGCCTATACAATTAATGATATTTTATATGCTACAAGTTCATATGCTTTAAATGATAAATCAAAATTTATTCTGAAAGGTTTTGCTCGTTTCTTAAAGGAAAATCCAACGATTTCAGTTTCAATTCAGGGTCACACGGATGATATGGGTGATGATGGTAAAAACAAGACCTTATCTGAAAGTCGTGCGAAGGGTGTAAAGGACTATTTGGTTTCTTTGGGTATAGATGCAAAACGACTGACGGCTAAAGGCTTTGGTGAAACAGCTCCAAAAGTAGATAACGATTCAGAAGAGAATAGATCGATTAACCGCAGAACCGATTTCGTAATCGAGAAGCTGTAGTTGTTAGAATAAAGATCAAATCTAACCTCTATCTCTAACCTCTAGCTCTATTTCTAACCTCTAGCTCTAACTCTAACCTCTAGCTCTAACCTCTATCTCTAACCTCTACAAATAAGTAATCTTCGAAACGTTGAAATCTACTTTTTCGCGAATTCCAGGAAGTTCTCCTTTCTCGCTGTATTGCCAATGAAGTATGCGAGCATCTTCCAAACAATTGGGTCTTCGACTGTAGGCAGCAATCCAAAATTTATATTCACTAAAATCTTTAGCAAATTTGGTTTCGTAAAAGTGAAGAGATGTATATATAATTGGCCGCATGCCTGTTTTTTGTTCAACCTCCTGCAACCAGATTTTCATAGCAGCAATTAATTCTTTGTCTGTCAAGCCTTCGGTTTCAACATCCAAAACAGGTGGCAAATCGTATTCTGACTTATTCCATTGTGATAAAAAATGCTTTGCTTGTTCTTTTGGGTCGCTTGACAATGCGAAGAAGTGGTAAGCGCCGTGTGCAATGTTCAGTTTTATTAATTCTTGGCGATTATATTCCCATTGAGTATCAATATGATCCTTTCCTTCAGTCGCTTTGCAATAAACAAATTGGATGACGGAGTCAAAACCATCGTCTCGCATTAAACGCTCCCAATTGATTTTTCCTTGATGATGGGAAATATCTATACCGAATGATGTGAAACCCTCAGGAATAGATTCAATAATATGTTCTTTTTTAATTACCACATCGTCTTTTTGATAATACCAATAGATTGTAACGCTCAAAATAACGAAAAATAGCAAAACGATCACGGTTAACATGTGATTTTTCTTTTTTGGTTTAGATTGTTTGATTCTCCGTTTTTTCATATTGTATTGAAAATGAAAAAGGCTTCTCCAAATGGAAAAGCCTTTTCAATAATGAAATATGAATTAAGCAGTGTAGCTTCTTTTTTCTTTGATACGAGCAGATTTTCCAGTTCTTTCACGGAAGTAGAAAATACGAGCACGACGAACAGAACCTTTCTTCGTAACTACGATCTCGTCAATAAATGGAGATGCAATTGGAAAAATACGCTCAACACCGATGTTTCCAGACATTTTACGTACTGTAAAAGTCTCAGTAGCACCATTACCACGACGTTGTAATACAACACCTTGATATTGCTGAATACGCTCTTTGTTACCTTCCTTAATTTTGTAAGACACAATTACTGTATCACCTGCACCAAATTTTGGGAAGTTTTTAATTTCAGTTAGTTCGTTCTGAAGTTCTCTAATAATATCCATGACTGTTATTTTCTTGTTCTTCCGCCTAAAACGGGGTGCAATATTACGAATTATTTCTGATAGAAATGATTTTTGACTGAAAAAAAAATACTTTTTTTGATTCAATGCAGAAAATCAATTGAATCGCATCAGAAGTAAGGCAAAATTAATAGATTTATCCTTTTAATTACAAGGATGGCAGAACAAATTGTAAAAACACTTATTGGACGAAGAGATGTCGCTAATTTGCCTGACTTTGGACTGGAAGGTGTCGCTGTAAAAGTCGATTCTGGGGCATACACTTCTAGCATCCATGTGACCATTTGTCAAGAAATTGAAAAAAATGGCGAAAAAAAATTGGAAGTGGTCTTCTTGGATGGGAATCATCCTGCTTATACAGGAAAGCCAATTTATTTTACCACATATCGTCGCAAAAAAGTAAAAAGCTCGACAGGTCACGATCAATTTCGTTTCTTTATTAAAGGGAGTATTGAAATTTTGGACAGAAAAGTGAATACCGAATTTTCCTTAACTGAACGCCGTGGAATGCGCTATCCAATTCTTTTGGGGCGAAAATTACTCAACAAACGCTTTTTAATTGACACGTCATTGGTCAATTTATCACAAAATAAATCATCATTATGAAAATTGGAGTTTTATCCAGAAATGCAAATTTGTATTCAACACGCCGATTGGTTGAAGCGGCAATTGCACATGGTCACGAAGTACAAGTGATTGATCATTTGCGCTGCAACATTGAAATTGAACAAAAAGGTCCGTCCATCTTTTATGGTGAGGATTACCTAACTGGCTTTGATGCTGTAATTCCAAGAATTGGTGCATCTGTTACATTCTATGGTACTGCTGTTGTTCGTCAATTTGAGATGATGAATGTATTTTCTGCAGTTGGATCAAGAGGAATTGTTCACTCACGAGATAAATTGCGTTGTTTGCAAGTATTATCCAAGGAGGGAATCGGTTTACCAAAAACAGTATTTACGAACTACTCTAGAAACGTTGAACACGTGGTAGAATCGGCAGGTGGAGCTCCGGTTGTATTGAAATTGTTGGAAGGAACACAAGGTCTTGGAGTAGTTTTGGCTGAAAATCAAAATGCAGCTCAATCGGTATTGGAAGCATTCAATGGATTGCGCGCTCGTGTGATCGTTCAAGAATTCGTAAAAGAAGCGAAAGGAGCAGATATTCGTGCTTTTGTTGTGGACGGCGAAGTAGTAGGAGCAATGAAACGTCAAGGAAAACCAGGGGAGTTCAGATCTAATTTACACCGTGGAGGAACTTCTCAAATTATAGAATTATCTGTCGAAGAAAAATACACTGCGATTCTTGCTGCAAAAGCAGTTGGATTAGGAATTGCGGGTGTTGATATGTTGCAATCAGAAAGAGGTCCATTAGTATTGGAAGTGAATTCTTCACCAGGATTAGAAGGAATTGAGAAAACCACACAAGCAGATATCGCAGGAAAAATTATTGAGTACATCGAGAAAAATGTAAACCGTTAAGCGTCATATGCCAGCTCATCAACACCACAAAAAAATAGTCATTCTTGGAAAAGAAATTCTTCCAGGTAAAGGCGCTCAGCTAAATTTAGATGTTGCCAAATTACACACAACAACGCCCATTTTAGTTCCAGTTATTATTGAACGAGCAAAAGTGGATGGTCCAACTGTATTATTAATGGCTGGAATGCATGGTGATGAAATTAATGGTGTTGAAATTATTCGACGCGTCATTCGCAAAGGCTTTAATAAGCCTCAGATTGGAACAATAATCTGTTTGCCCGTCTTCAATATTTTTGGATTTTTAAACTTAAAACGCGAGTTACCCGATGGTAGAGATTTGAACAGAAGTTTTCCGGGGAGTGAATCTGGTTCCTTAGCTTCACAGTTTGCGTTTCATTTTATGAAAGAGATTGCTCCTCATGTTGATTATGTGATTGACTTTCATACTGGCTCCGCTCAACGCAATAACTTCCCTCAAATACGCTGCGTGCTTGATAATGAAGAAAGTGTTGAATTAGCAAAGATCTTCAATCCACCTTACATTTTGAATTCCTCTTATATTTCCAAAACAATTCGTGAATCTATTTCTAAATTGGATAAGAAAATGCTCTTATTTGAAGGTGGAAAAACAAATAGCATAGAGGAGTTTATTGTTGAGGAAGGATTAAATGGAGTGAAGCGCTTCTTAAGTCACATGGGAATGAGAACCTTTAAAATTGATCTTTCGAAGGACCGAACACCCGTTGTTTTAAGTGAAAGTAGATGGATGCGATCGCCAAATTCTGGAATGTTTCAAGCATTAGTTAAAAATGGAGCACGCGTGAATAAAGGCGAGGTGATTGGAATTGTGACTGATCCTTATGGTAAAATTGAACGCAAAGTAAAGGCCAACAGTGAAGGATATATTATTTGTCTGAATGAATCTCCAGTTGTCTACAAAGGCGATGCTATTTTCCACATCGGTAAAGAAGCAGCAGTTTAATGCTCAAATCAAGCACTTTTTCTAACTTTACGCTTTAAATCAATCATATGTCAGTACATAAAGACGTTAAAAAGGTTACGACCCACACGTTGCAAGAAATGAAAAATGCAGGAGTTAAAATCTCCATGCTAACGGGTTATGACTTTTCCATGGCTCGTATCATTGATGAAGCGGGTATTGATGTGATTTTGGTGGGCGATTCTGCTTCGAATGTCATGGCTGGACATGAAACTACACTTCCAATTACCCTAGATCAAATGATTTATCATGCTTCTTCGGTTGTGAGAGCAGTTTCTCGATCATTAGTCGTTGTTGATATGCCTTTTGGTTCTTACCAAGGAAATTCTAAAGAAGCCTTATCAAGTGCCATTCGCATCATGAAAGAATCTGGTGGTCACGCCGTAAAAATGGAAGGAGGAGAAGAAATTATTGAATCCATTCGACGAATTTTAACTGCTGGTATTCCTGTGATGGGACATTTAGGTTTAACTCCGCAATCTATTTATAAGTTTGGGACATACGTCGTAAGGGCAAAAGAAGAGGAAGAAGCAAATCGTTTGATTGAGGATGCTAAGGCATTAGAAGCTGTTGGTTGTTTTGCAATTGTTCTTGAAAAAATTCCAGCGTCATTAGCTGCTAAAGTGGCAAAAGAAGTCAGTATACCAATAATAGGTATTGGTGCTGGTAATGGCGTTGATGGTCAAGTGTTAGTTGTTCACGATATGTTAGGAATCAACAATGAATTTAGTCCGCGTTTTTTGCGTAAGTACAACAATTTATATGAGCAAATGATGAACGCATTCCATGAATATATCAAGGATGTGAAATCAGGAGATTTTCCGAATGAGAAAGAACAGTATTAGTTACTAGGCTTGAGGGATTAGGCATAAGATGCAAATCCTGAATCCTGAATCTTTGAGCGCATGCATTCCGATCTGAAAATTATTTTCGAGGACAATCACGTTATCGTTGTCAATAAAAAGGCTTCTGAAATTGTTCAGGGGGATAAGACGGGCGATGAAACAATGCCAGATCGCATCAAAACCTATTTAAAGGAAAAGTACCAAAAACCGGGAAATGTATTTTGTGGGGTTGTTCACCGTTTGGATCGCCCAACAAGTGGTGCTGTTGTATTCGCTCGAACAAGTAAGGCCTTGGAACGTCTGAATGCGCAGTTTAGAGAGAAAGAAACGAATAAAGTCTATTGGGCAATTGTTGAATCGAAACCTGCACAAGACAGCGGAACGCTCGTTCATTACTTGAAAAAGAATGAGAAGCAAAACAAGTCGTATGCGACAGTTGACGAAGTTCCTAGTTCCAAAAAAGCCATTCTGCACTATAAATTAATCGGATCATCTGATAAATATTTCTTACTTGAAATAGAGCTTGAAACAGGTCGTCACCACCAAATTCGCGTTCAACTTTCCACCATTGGTTGTCGTATCAAAGGTGATGTGAAGTATGGCGCAAAAAGACCGAATCCCGATGGATCGATCAGTTTACATGCGCGGACCTTGGAGTTTAATCATCCGACTTCAAAAGAAACATTAAAATTCACAGCTCCCGTTCCCAATGATCCTTTGTGGTTGTTTTTTGAAGAAGGGAACTAATTTTTCATCTGTGTAACATTTGCTACATTTTTTTCATTTTCATGGACTTACATTTGTAGAAAAATAAGAAGAAATGGTTCGTTTCATTCAAAGATATCGTTGGACGTTAATTGGCTTAGTAGTAGGCGCAATTGGTGGTTATGCATATTATCACTTTGTTGGTTGTGCATCTGGCACTTGTGCGATTACTTCAAGACCATTAAATAGTACACTTTACGGTGTTATGATGGGCGGGTTGTTGTTCAATATGTTCGATAAAGAAAAAATCAAAAGCTAAAAAGATGGAAAATCAAGATTTTACAGTAGTAGACGTGCGCACAAGAGCAGAGTTCATGGGTGGACACGTTGCAGGGTCAGTGAATATACCTTTACAAGAAATTGTTGACAGAGCAGAAGAACTTAATGCATTGAAGCAACCAATTATTTTTTGTTGCGCAAGTGGAAACAGAAGTGGTCAAGCAACAGCTTACTTCAAAGCACAAGGATTGAATTGCGAAAATGGTGGTTCATGGATGGATGTTAACTATAAACAACAAGCATAATGGGTTTTTTAAGCAATTTATTTGGCGGTGGACCAAAAGTGAGTATGAAGGAATTAGTTCAAAAAGGAGCAGTAATTGTTGATGTTAGAACGCCAGGAGAATTTCAGGGTGGGCATATCAAAGGAGCAATTAATATTCCGCTGCAAACCTTGGAAAAAGGAATGAGTAAATTAAAAAAAGAACAAACAATAATTACCTGCTGTGCTTCAGGAATGAGAAGTGCTTCAGCAAGAGGAATACTCAAATCAAAAGGATTCACTGACGTACACAATGGTGGTGGATGGTCATCACTAAATTCAAAATTATAAGAGAAAAGGCGTGATGAACGCCTTTTTTTTGTCTCTACATTAGTTGAGCTGATTCTTTTTGATTACGGAAAGTATTAAATTCTCAAGATCCAGTCTTGCTTTAATTTAATCTTATTTTTTGTCCTTTTAAGTGCATTAATTTTCTACATTTGATTAAAATTATCCATATGAAGTATTTCGTTTTAATTGGTTTTCTCTTTTCTCTGAGCGTGAGCTTTTCGCAACTTGATTTAAAGTATTTTGGAGAATATGTTTCTAATGATTTTACCGAAAGCTTTACAATTTATTCAACGGATGAAATGGATGAACATTGTTTCTTTGTTGATTACGTTCAATTCGATGAAAATGATGAATTAGTAAAAAACCTTTCAGGCTATGGTCATTGTGATGATAGTGAAGGAATGAAAGCGTTTTTTTATTTTGATGAATACAAAGAACCAATCGTAGCGTTATTGACAGCGAATGAATTTGGTGAAATAGAAATGGAATTGCAGTTTCCTGACAGAGTTGGTGTTTCTAATTTCTTTTTAGTTTCAGGAGAAGATATTGAAATGTATGGGGATGAATTGGAAGACGCTCCATCTGAAGTAATATTTATCAGAGACGATGAAGCACAGCTAATACTATTCGATGACAATAACCAAATAGGTTTTCGAATAATTGGAGCGAAATCAAGCGATTGTTTAGAAAATGATTACGTTGGTGTTTTACTGCCAATCGATGAAGAAATGCAAATTCTTGAATATTCAGATGGCAAAGGTTGTAAAATGAAAATGCAATTGGCAGAAGTAGGTGTGACTGTTACAGAATCGAATTGCTCGAAACTTCATGAAAAGTCTTGCTCTTCGTGGAATGGTTTATACAAGTTCCCTTAAATTCCTTCTATTTTAATTGAATATGTATCTTTGCAGCCTTAAATGAAACTGCACACCTTTATTATATATTTGATTTTTACCAGCATCTTCGCTTCCTGCAATTTAAATGGGAAGGGTAAAAAAGGTGAGGGCGCCAGTTCTGAGAAAGATACTTCCTTAACTATTCCTGAAATGCCTAGTTTGACGAAAGATTATATTCGACGAACTCGAAGGTTTGCTTATTTCTTTTACAAGGATGAAATCGCGAAAGATCGATTTAGTGGTTCCTTTTTAGTTGCTAAAAATGGACATATTGTTTACGAACGCACCTCAGGTTATTCCAATTTTGAAAAGAAAAAACGCAACGATTTCGATACACCGTTGCATGTAGCTTCAATAAGTAAGGTTGCGACCTCATTAGCTGTTTTGCGCTTGTGTGATCGAAAATTGATTGATTTAGATAAGGATGTTAGAGAATATTTACGCGAATTTCCATACGAAGGAATAACGGTAAGAATGTTATTGACGCATCGAAGTGGAATTCAATATTATGGTTATTTCACTTTTAAAACATGGAATTTAGGTATTACATTGAAAAATAAGGATGTTCTTAGTTTATTAATCAAACATAAATTTCCACTCAATTTTCCACCAGGTTCAAAGTTTTCCTATTGTAATACTAATTATGCATTATTGGCCTTAATTATTGAACGAGTTAATGGAAAGTCTTTTCCTAAATCGATGGAGGAATTGGTGTTTTATCCACTCAATATGAAGAATAGTTTTATCTTGGATCACACGATTAATACGGATACCATTTCTCAGTCTTACAATTCAAAATGGGAGCTACAAGCCTTCAATTATCTTGACGCAGTGCATGGAGATAAAAATTTATACACTACTGCTCGGGATCTACTTAAAATGGACAATGCGACCTATTCAACTTTGTTTTTGAGTGATTCCTTGCGTAAGCAAATGTTGACAGGTTATAGTTACAAGAAAACATCCAAGGGGAATTATGGCTTGGGTATACGCTTGGTGCAGGTTCCCACCAAAGAGATTTATTATTTTCACACAGGTTGGTGGCACGGTAGTACAGGTTGTTACGCAACCTTGCGAGCGGACTCAACATGTATCATCGCAATTTCAAACAAATACACGCGTTCTGTTTATCGAATTAAAAATTTAGCACCTTATTTTGGGGACTATCCATTCGAGTTTTTATACGAAGATTAATAATTTATTAGATTTCATTTGGAGCATCCTAAAAGACTTCAAGTTTGCTTAAATTTGTGAAACCTATTTAGAATCATATGTTACGCGTCTCACTTTTTTCTCTTGATTCACTCTCTACACTACGATCTAAATCTTTAAAATTCAAACCATTAAATGATAA
>JAIOZF010000078.1 GCA_021740745.1 Crocinitomicaceae bacterium
ATTCAATTTCGTTGGCGAATCTAGGTTCCGATTTTGGAGTCGTTGGAAATGAAGCAGTAAGTTCAACATCTACCGGAAGAGCCTATGGATTGGAATTCTTATACCAGCAAAAGTTATTCAAAGGCTTTTATGGCGTCGTAGCATATACTTTTGTTAGATCTGAATTCTTAGATAAAAACTCGAAATATGTAGCATCTTCATGGGATAGCAAGCATATTGTTTCGTTAACAGGAGGGAAGCGATTTAAAAAAGGTTGGGAAATAGGTGCACGTTGGTTGTTTTCGGGAGGCTCACCGTATACACCTTACGATGTAAGCACTTCTTCGATAAAGCAAGTATGGGATGTTACTGGACAAGGAATTCTAGATTACAATCAATTAAATACGCAGCGTGAAGCTAACTATCATCAATTGAATGTGCGAGTTGATAAAAAACTGTATTTGAAGAAATTCAACCTCAATTTCTACCTAGATATTCAAAATTTATATGGATATAAAACGAAAGTAGCTCCTTTGTTATTGTTAGTGAAAGATGAGAATGGTCAGCCATTAACAGATCCTAATGATCCAACAAGGTATCAGACAAAATTGATTGAAAATACATCAGGAATTGTGCAACCAACAATTGGATTTATTGTTGAATTTATCACAAAGAAAAAGGTCAAATAAAGGAAAAATCTACACGACGATTGCGCTGCTTTCCTTCTGAAGTGGCATTATTGTCTACAGGCTGTTTTTCACCTTTGAAATCAAGAACTATTCGGTCTCTGCTTAATCCATTGGCAATAAAAAAATCGATTAATGCTTGTGCTCTTTTTTTCGATAATTCTTCGTTGTAAGCGTCAGAGCCATCTCCGTCTGTGTGACCGGTAACTTTGATTCTCAGATCACTATGTCCGTCAATTACACGAATTATTTTCTTTAGAAAAGCAATGTTCTCAGGTTTTATTTCAGCTTTATCATAATCAAAATAGATGGGTTGAAATTGAAACGAAGAGCGCTCTTGTTCTCTTATTTCTGGAGCATTATAACCTTTGCTTAAATCTTTAGTAAATCGCGGAAACCAAATATGCGAAAGCGGAGATGTTTCTGTTGAAGAAAAGTCAGCCTTGGACTTATATAATATTATTTTTCCCGCATTTCTTTTGCAATCTGAACTTGTATATTTTCCTGTTAAATAGCCGGTGCTGTCTAAATATATAAGCGTTGCATTTATATTGCACCAAGTGATTTTTGAAGAATTCTTTTTCTTTTCAACAACGAATTCAGAGATGAATAATTCTTTGTTTTTGTATGTACCTTTTATTTTTTTAACAGCGAAAAAATCTGTGTTGTAGATCTCATTTCTAGTTTTTCCTTCAATTGTTTCGCCATTGATTTGAACAGTTAGATAGATAAGACTTGCTTGTTCGGCTGTAGTTCCATCTTTAATCATTATTCCTTGCCATGTGCCCGCCATATTCGCTTGTCCGATTGATACAAAACGAGCAAAAAGTAACAAGAAAATAACCAATAGTTGTTTCATATAATATTGTTATTCGGAAAAGGTCAAAAAATGTTCCGTAAAATTGAATTCTTTTTCTGAACACTTCTTGCTTATATTTGTTTTAAAGTAATAAATAATGATAAATATGAATTTACCTATAATTTCTATGATTCTAGCATTATCGGCATGCGGAATGTCAAACAAGGCTCCCAAGGAGGAGAATGTTAGTAATGTAACATCCACGCCAAGTAAAACGATTTATGACTTTAAAGTTACTGATATCAATGGTAAGACATTTGATTTTTCAACTTTAAAAGGGAAGAAAATAATGATTGTAAATACAGCTTCCAAATGTGGCTTAACACCTCAGTATGAGCAATTAGAAGAGGTGTACAAACAGTACAAAGACACAAATTTTATAATAGTTGGTTTCCCTGCAAACAATTTCATGAGTCAAGAGCCTGGTTCAGATAAAGAAATTTCTGAATTTTGTGTTAAGAATTATGGCGTTTCATTTCCGATGATGAGTAAGATTTCCGTAAAGGGTTCCGATATGCACGAATTGTATGTTTATTTGACACAGAAAAAGTTGAATGGATTAGAGGATAGTGATGTAAAATGGAACTTTCAAAAATACTTAATTGATGAATCTGGTAAGTTGTCGAAAGTGATTGATCCTAGAACGTTACCTAATGATCCGGAAATTATTAATTGGATTGAAGGAAAATAAAAAATTGATTTTAAGTCAATTAGAAAAGAGCTGATGGCTCTTTTTTTTATGCCTTTTGTTTATTAAATTATCGTTAATATTTTGTTGATAAGTTAAGCTTACCTAGTGGATATTTCGCCCATAAAATCGTCTGATTTTCTTATTTTTGTTGGTTCATCAAAATGAACAAGATTCCAAAATTGATTATATGAGTGAGGAAGAAAGAAAAGACAATTATTCAGCGGATAATATCCAGGTTTTAGAAGGGTTAGAGGCAGTTAGAAAGCGCCCTGCAATGTACATTGGTGATATTGGCGTTAAGGGATTACATCATTTAGTTTATGAAGTAGTAGACAACTCAATTGATGAAGCATTAGCGGGTCATTGTGATACAATTTTAGTTTTCATAAACGAGGATAATTCAGTTACTGTAAAAGATAACGGTCGTGGAATTCCAACTGCGATGCATACCAAAGAAAAGAAATCTGCCTTAGAAGTTGTAATGACTGTTCTGCATGCTGGTGGTAAATTCGATAAGGACACGTATAAAGTTTCTGGTGGATTACACGGTGTAGGTGTTTCGTGTGTGAATGCATTATCGATTCACTTGAAAGCGACGGTTAGAAGAGACGGTAAAGTATTCGAGCAAGAATACAGTATTGGTAAGCCTTTGTATGATGTTCGTGAAATCGGTGAATCAAATGAAACTGGAACTGAAGTAACTTTCAAGCCAGATGGATCTATTTTCGAATCAACAGAATACAACTTTGATACATTGGCAGCAAGAATGCGTGAATTGGCATTTTTGAACAAAGGAATTACTATTTCGTTAACGGATAATCGTAATTTAGACGATGAAGGCAAACCAGCGTCTACGGTGTATCATTCAGAAGGTGGTTTAAAAGAATTTGCGCAATACCTTGATCGCAATAGAGAGCCTTTGATTCCGGATGTTATTTATTTTGAAGGTGAACGTGAAGGAATTCCAGTAGAAGTTTCATTGACATATAATACGTCTTACACGGAGAATATACAGGCATACGTGAACAACATCAACACGCATGAGGGCGGAACTCACTTGTCTGGATTTAGAAGAGGCTTAACAAATACACTTAAGAAATACGCTACTGATTCAGGAATTCTTGCAAAAGAAAAAATTGAAATCGATGGTGATGATTTCCGTGAAGGTTTGACAGCTGTACTTTCTGTTAAAGTGCAAGAGCCTCAATTTGAAGGACAAACTAAAACAAAATTAGGAAACAGAGAAGTAACTGCTCCTGTTTCTCAAGCGGTTTCTGAAATGTTGGCTATTTATTTAGAAGAACATCCTGCTGAAGCGAAGTTAATCGTTGAAAAAGTTGTCCTTGCAGCTCGTGCTCGTCACGCTGCTCGTAAGGCACGTGAAATGGTTCAACGTAAGAATGTTCTTTCAGGTTCTGGATTGCCCGGAAAATTGGCCGATTGTTCTGAAAAGGACCCTGCAAAATGTGAAATTTATTTCGTCGAGGGAGATTCGGCGGGTGGTACTGCTAAACAAGGTCGTGATCGACACTTTCAAGCAATCATGCCGTTACGTGGTAAGATCTTGAATGTTGAAAAAGCAATGCAACATAAGATTTTAGAAAACGAAGAAATCAAGAATATATATACAGCATTAGGTGTGCGTATTGGTACAGAGGAAGATTCAAAAGCTCTGAATCTTGAAAAATTGCGTTATCACAAGGTTATCATCATGTGTGATGCCGATGTTGATGGATCGCATATCGAAACACTTATTCTTACTTTCTTCTTCCGTTACATGAAAGAATTGATTGAGAATGGTTATATCTATATTGCAACTCCTCCTTTGTACCAAGTGAAAAAGGGTGGTAAGTCTCAATACGCATGGAACGAAGATCAACGTGATATGTTGATTCAAGAGTTAAAAGGTGGTGGTACTGAATCTTCTGTAAACGTTCAACGATACAAAGGTCTTGGAGAAATGAACGCTGAACAACTTTGGGAAACTACAATGAATCCTGAAAGCCGCACATTACGTCAAGTAACAATTGATAATGCAGCTGAATGCGATCAAATATTCTCAATGTTGATGGGGGATGATGTTCCGCCACGTAGAGAATTCATCGAGAAAAATGCAAAGTACGCGAAGATTGATGTTTAATCAATAATCGATATAAATTAAACGAAAACGACTAGTATTTTTGCTAGTCGTTTTTTTTTATCAAAAAAAGCAATAATCTTGTGCAAGTTTAATCTTGAATTAACATCTGAATAATATGTACTAAATTTTAACTATGAATAAATTAATTTTTATCACCACAATTTTGACACTTTATTCTCAATCTATCACCGCACAAGGCTTTTATGATCGAGCGACTGTTCAAACCATTGAATTGTTTTTTGCAGCATCAAATTGGGATGCACAATTAGATGCTCTTGCATCAACTACGGAAGATTATTTACTAGCCGATTCTGTTAGGATTAATGGTGTTGTTTTTGACAGTGTCGGAGTGAAATATAAAGGAAATAGCTCCTACAATGCAAACAATAACAAAAATCCAATTCACATTGAGTTAGACTGGGTACATGGAAGTTATGATTATCAAGGTTATACTGATATTAAATTACAAAATGGTTATCAAGACCCTTCCATGATTCGCGAAGTATTGGCGTATGCCGTTTTAGAGCAATACATGGATTGTCCGAAAGCAAATTTCGCAAATGTTTATATCAATGGAACATTAAGAGGCTTATATTCGAGTGCGGAAAGCATCAATAAAAAATTCAATGGAGATCATTATTATACTTCTAATGGCTCATTTTTTAAATGTAACCCAATTGGAGGGGCTGGACCTGGAGCTTCAGTTAGTCCAGATTTAAAGTATATCAATTCTGATAGTAGTTCGTATTTCAATGGCTATGAATTAAAATCAACGTATGGATGGAACGATCTTGTTGATATGATTGATACCCTAAATAATAATTTCACTTTTATCGAAGATGTGCTAGACGTTGACAGAGCTTTGTGGATGTTGGCTTTTAATAATGTGCTCGTTAATCTTGATTCGTATTCAGGAGCATTTCGTCAGAATTACTATTTGTACAAAGATTTAAATGACCGTTTTTTACCAACTGTTTGGGATTTAAACATGAGTTTTGGCGGGTTTCCTGGAGGAACAGGATCTGGTCAATATACAGCTACTACGCTTGATCCGATGTCAAATAGTACATCTACAATTCATCCTTTAATCGTTAAATTACTAGGAAATGCAATGTACAAGCGAATGTATATGGCACATATTAGAACAATTGTTCAGGAAATTTTTGCATCTGGAGATTATTTGACAACAGCGAACACATTTCGCGCAACAATCGATGCCTCTGTGCAAGCCGATCCATATAAATTTTTCACCTATACTCAGTTTCAAAATAGTTTAACAACAGCCGTAACTACAGGCGGACCGGGTGGGTCTATACCAGGGATTCAAGCACTAATGAATGCTCGTGTGACTTTTTTTAATTCAAATTCGAATTATTTATTAGTTGCTCCAGCAATCACAGCTTATGGATCAAGTGTTGCGTCACCTCTTTACGGACAAACAATTACGATAACTGCTACTTCTACCAATACATCTGCGGTTTATTTAGGTTATCGATTAGAGCACCCATTGAAATTTACTCGTGTACAAATGTTTGACGATGGTGCACATAACGATGGTGCAGCAGGGGATAATGTATATGGAGTCGATGTTGCCTTGAATGGGGTTTTATTTGAATATTATATTTATTCTGAAAATTCATCGGCTGGATTGTTCAGTCCCCAAAGAGCAGAACATGAGTATCACTCCTTAGCGATAAATTTACCATACCCTGCAATTGGTGATGTATTGATTAACGAATTAATGGCTGATAACAGTATTACAGCATATGATTCAAATGGAGAAAATGATGATTGGTTTGAATTGTATAATTCTTCAACAACTGGTGTTGACTTAACTGGTTTGTATGTTAGTGATGATGCTACAAATTTGATGAAATGGCAAATTCCAGTTGGTACTTCTATTGCTTCAAATGATGTTCTTGTAATTTGGGCTGATGATGATGTTGATCAATCTGGATTACATACAAATTTCAAACTAAGTTCGGCAGGTGAGTCTCTAATATTAAGTAATGGAGCGACAATTTATGATCAAATCGCCTTTGGTATTCAAACTACAGATGTCTCCTATGCACGATGTCCAGATGGTGGAACTTTCACAAATACTACCCCAACATTTGATGAATTAAACAATTGTTTTTTAAGCATTGATGATGCTTTGATCCCAATGAATATTTCAGTTTATCCAGTTCCAAGTAATGGAAATGTTTTTGTGTCTTCAAATAAGGCTGAAAAATTAACGATTATTGTTATGGATATACAAGGAAGAATCGTTTATCAAACTTCGATGGAAAATGAATTATTGGAAATTCCTTCCATTAATTGGAACGCAGGAATGTATTATATTAGAGTTGCATCAGAATCAACATCTAAAACCATCGCATTTATCAAGGAATAACATTTATTTGAATTACCAACAAAAAACCCGATTGAAATTACCAATCGGGTTTTTTGTTGGTCAATATTTAAGTTTTTCGTTTCTTCTTTTTTGCAGCAGGAAACAAAATATTGTTTAAAATCAGGCGATAGCCAGGAGAGTTAGGGTGAAGATTTAAGTCTGTATGAGGATCACCAACACGATGCTCGTAATCTTCAGGATCATGACCACCATAGAATGTCCATGTTCCTTGACCAAATTCACCATGAATGTAGCGAGCTGTTCCAATTAATTTATTTTCACCTAATATTAGAACGTTCGGTTTGATTAAATCTTTCCGAAAATCAGTCGTTTGCCCCATGAATCCGTCAATCACGTCAGTGTGACATTGGGTAAGCATCGTTGGCACAACATCCCATTTTGCAGAGAATTCGAAAAGCGTGAATTTATCTGTATTTTCAGTCAAACGATTCGTTTTATGTAAATCAGTACCATCAATATTCGAATATTCATAGACCATTGGATCTCTTTCCAATTTAAAATCTTCAAAAGCTAGGGTGTTTTCGAAATCAAGTTTTTCTTGACATTTTGGATCACTTCCATCACCATCAAACATTTGTTCACAAATATCAGTGTTATGAGCGGCTAACCCAATATCAAAACTATCGGTACCACTGCACATCGTAAATAAGAATCCCCCGCCAATAACAAAGTTCTTTAGGTTAGTCGCAACAGCTAGTTTGAGTTCAGAAACTTTTGCGAATCCCAGCATTTTTGCACTGGCTTCAGCATCTTTTACTTGTTGCTGATACCAAGGATATCCCCGATAAGCAGAGTAAAATTTCCCGTATTGTCCAGTAAAATCTTCATGATGTAAATGCAACCAATCGTATTTTGGTAAAACGCCCATCACAATCGCTGAGTCATAAATTTTATCATAGGGAATTTCAGCGTATTCAAGAACCATTGTCACAGCATCATCCCACGGTTGCGCTGTTCCTGGAGTATAAACAGCAACCTTTGGAGCTTTTTCTAATTGAACAATTTCCATGTTCACCTCGGGATTAGAAATTTGACTGCGAATAGAATTTACTTGACCGTCAGCAAGGATTTCGTATTTAACTCCGCGAATGATTAGTTCTTCTTCGATGGAACGCAAATGGGGCATAAGGAACGAACCACCGCGATAATTAAGGAGCCATTCAATTACAACTTCATTTTCCAATGTCCAAAATGCAATACCGTATGCTTTTAGGTGATTGTTTTGAGATTCGTCCATCGGAACTAGAATTTGCGTCGCACGCGAAATTCCACTTGTCAACAAAAAGAAAAAGAAAATGATTCTTAGCATAAATTATTTTTTCTGGGCTCTAACAAATACCTCTCCAAATGATTTTTAAAATGGAGTATCTTCATCCATTGACTTATTGAAATCAGTTTCGTTGTCATCAAAATTGTTCATTTTACTTTTGATTGTGTAGCTCTGAGGAGGCTCTTCTTCAAAGCCCATATTTGCATTTAGATTTGATTGAGTAGGAACATTTTCATCTTCACTGTAATTGTCAATATTCTCAAAACGAGCATATTCACCAACGAAACGCAAACGCACTTTATCTAAAGCACCATTTCTATGCTTTGCCACAATAATTTCTCCAACACCAGCATTTGAATTTCCATCGTCATCTTGTAAAAGTCCGTAGTATTCTGGACGATAAATGAACGAAACGATATCAGCATCTTGCTCAATCGCACCAGATTCACGTAAGTCAGATAATACTGGTCGTTTATCACCGCCCCGTGTTTCTACAGAACGACTCAACTGAGATAATGCAATAATTGGAATATTTAATTCTTTTGCGATTTCCTTAATTGATCGAGAAATTGTTGAAATTTCTTGCTCACGATTACCACTACCTTTTGATCCACCAGCGGTCATTAGTTGCAAGTAATCGATGATAACCAATTGAATATCATATTGCATTTTCAAACGACGGCACTTCGCACGCAAGTCGAAAACACTAATACCTGGAGTATCGTCAATATAGATAGGCGCAGTTGCTAATTTTGCTATTCGTGTATGTAATTGCTGAAATTCGTGATCTTTTAAATCTCCTTTTCTAAGTTTTTCAGCACTGATTCGTGCCTCTCCAGCTATCAAACGTTTTACCAATTGAACGGAGGACATCTCTAAAGAGAAAACCGCAACGCCCATATTATAATCTACTGCCGTATTTCTTGCCATAGAAAGAACAAAGGCTGTTTTTCCCATCGCAGGTCGAGCGGCAATAACAATCATATCCGATTTCTGCCATCCTGAAGTCAATTTATCCAAGGAATGAAAACCTGTTGGTACACCTGAAATACCATCTGAATTTCTCGATGCTTTTTCAATTTCTTCAATTGCTTGACGTACCACATTTTGCATTACATCAACGTGTTTTCCCATGTTGTTTTCTGCAATTTGGAAAAGGTCGCTTTCTGCTTTGTTTAATACGTCAAATGTATCTTTTGTGTCATCAAATGCTTCGCGAATCACTTCACTTCCCATTCGAATTAATTCACGTTTAATGTGCTTCTCTGAGATTACACGTGCATGGTATTCAACGTGGGCTGAAGATGCGACTCTACTCGTTAATTGTGAGATGTATGCAACGCCTCCAGCAGCTTCTAGTTCACCGTTTTCTTTTAATTTATTGGTTACCGTTAAAAGATCAATAGGACTAGAGCTTCCAAATAATTCGCGGATAACACCATAGATGAACTGGTGCTTTGGATCATAGAAACTCTGTGGCTTTAAAATGTCAATGATATCCGTCACTGCATTTTTTTCCAACATCATAGCACCAAGAACAGCCTGTTCAAGATCAACCGCCTGAGGTGGTATTTTTCCTAATTCATTTAAAAGTACAGGAGCAACTTTCGTTCTTGCGGCTGGCTTTCGACTATTTTCGGGTGTATTCTCCATTCAACAAATATAAGGAATCAATTGCCGTATTGATTTCTTTGTTAACGATTAAATTGAGAAAAGATATTAAAAAAGGTTTTCAACAATTGTTAATACCAAAACAAACTAAATTTGCAGCATGAAAAGAGAGTTGAAAATAACTGCTGATGGATCAAGTACGCTTTATATACCTGAAATGGACGAGAATTATCACTCTGATCACGGTGCTTTGCAAGAAGCGATGCATGTTTTTATTGAAAATGGTTTAAATACCATTGAATCAGATCAAATTTCCGTTTTTGAAATGGGGTTTGGAACAGGTTTGAATGCTTTACTCACATCTATTCAATCAAAAAAACTGCAGAAACACATTTCTTATGTGGGCATAGAGGCTTTTCCTGTATCAGCTGAACATATTTCTGAAATCAATTACATAGAATTAGTAGGAGAGGAGCATGCAGTTGATTTTCAGCAAATGCACCAATCAAATTGGAATGAGAAAATTACTATCAATCACAATTTTGACTTTACGAAAATACATGAGAAAATAGAAGATTATTCAATCCCTAAAAATGAATTCGATCTTATTTATTTTGATGCTTTTGGTCCAAGAGCACAAGCAAGTATGTGGGAAATTTCAATACTTGAAAAAATGCACAAGGGCCTAAAACTTGGTGGAATCCTTGTAACCTATTGTGCACAAGGTCAATTTAAACGAAATTTGAAATCATTAGGTTTTGAAGTGATACCATTACCGGGGCCTCCAGGAAAACGTGAAATGACTAAAGGAGTGAAAAAATGAAGGAATGGAGGAATGAAGGAGTGAAGGAATGAATTGAAAAATGGAGGAATGGAGGAATGGAGGAATGAAAAAATGAAGGAATGAAGGAATGGAGGAATGAAGGAATGAAGGAATGAAGGAATGGAGGAATGAAGGAATGAAAAAATGAAGGAATGGAGGAATTAAGATTTATCCTACAAACGCACATTTCATAACACCATCTCGATCAATTTCTGTTAAACGAACCGTTTGGAAAGTATTGATTTTAGTTGGATCGAATGCAGCTTTTACTTTTACATAATTCTCTGTAAAACCATACATTATTCCGGTGTCTTCTTCATTTTCGAATAAAACAGTGCGGGTAGAATCAATATTTTGTTCGTAAAATGAACGTTTCTTTTTATCAGATAAGATGTGTAGCATTTTACTTCTTTCCTTGCGCACATTCATCGGCACAGCATCGCCAAGTTTTACAGCTGTTGTGTTTGCTCGTTCTGAATAAGTGAAGACGTGTAAATAGGAAATGTCAATATCTTTAAGGAAATCGATTGTATCCATGAATTCTTCATCGGTTTCACCCGGAAAGCCAACTATAACATCTACGCCAATACAAGCATCTGGTCGTAGAGATTTGATGTGAGCAACTCGCTCGGCATACAATTCACGCAAATATTTGCGACGCATAGCCTTTAGTAAACGATTATTCCCAGATTGCAATGGGACATGAAAATGCGGTACAAATCGTTTTGAATCGGCCAAACAAAATTGAATAATCTCATTGCTCAATAAGTTCGGTTCTATTGATGAAATCCGAAACCGATCAATTCCCTCAACCTTGTCCAATTCTTGAATTAAACCGAAAAGGTTTTCTTCTCCTCCTTGACCGAAATCACCAATATTCACTCCTGTAAGCACAACTTCTTTGACATCGGTTTCTGCAATTTTTTTCGCTTCTCCAATCGTTTCTTCAATAGTTGCATTGCGACTATTCCCACGTGCAAGCGGAATCGTACAAAACGTACAGAAGTAATCGCAGCCATCTTGAACTTTCAGGAATGAACGAGTGCGATCGCCATATGAAAAAGAAGGAATAAAATCTTTGGTATTTTTAATAGATTCAAAGGAAACAACCGTTTCAATTGGCTTTGATTCTAACTTTTCAATGTGTTCAATTAAATTGAATTTTTCATTCGCACCCAAAACAATATCAACTCCGGGAATTTGAGCAATTTCTGTGGGCTTTAATTGAGCGTAACAGCCAATTATTGCAACAAAAGCATTTGGATTTATTTTAAGTGCCCGCTTTACTAATTGCTTACATTTTTTATCGGCATTTTCTGTTACAGAGCAAGTGTTCACCACATAAATGTCAGGCGTTTCTTCAAAATCAACCTTCGCATAGCCTGAATCTTCAAAAAGTCTTGAAATGGTAGACGTTTCCGAAAAATTAAGTTTACAACCGAGTGTGTAAAATGCGACCTTTTTGTATTGATTCATAAGGTTGCAAAATTAGTGAGAATCATTCCATTGTGCAAACTCATGCAAGATTAGTTCGTTCGTAAAGGTTTATCCAACTATTTAACTGCTTTTTTTTTAAATTTGGAATTCAAATAAAACAAATGAATTACAGACACACAATAGAATATACATTATTAGACAATTGGAAAGAATTGAATGAATCGGACAGAGTGCTTGTCGATAAAGCATTTGAAGCATGCAGCCGTGCTTATGCTCCTTACAGTAAATTCCAAGTTGGAGCTGCTGTTTTATTAGAAAATGGTTTAATTATAGAAGGGAACAATCAAGAGAATGTTGCTTATCCATCTGGACTTTGCGCTGAACGAGTTGCCTTATTTTATGCTGGAGCAAATTATCCGAATGTAAAAGTGGACACAATTTGTATTGTAGCAAAAGGTGATTTATTACCAAAAGAGAATTTATTGACTCCATGCGGTGGCTGCCGTCAAGTTATGATAGAAACAGAGAATAGACAGTTAACAGCGTTTCGCACAATTTTGATCAGTCAGAATAATCGAGTTCTTATTTTTAATTCGGCATTAGAT
Source organism: Crocinitomicaceae bacterium (assembly GCA_021740745.1). Classification (GTDB taxonomy): domain Bacteria; phylum Bacteroidota; class Bacteroidia; order Flavobacteriales_D; family Crocinitomicaceae; genus M0103. The sequence continues at coordinate 12,518 of JAIOZF010000078.1, forward strand.
CTGTTGCCATTTGCGTTTGGGAAATGAATAATGCTATTTTAGAATTAAGTAAAAAGTGGTGGTTTTGGATAATACCTTCATTTTTACTTTATGCAAATACACTAAAACATGATTATGTAATTGACGATATGATCGTTGTTTCTAACAATAATCAAACAAAAAAAGGAATCTCGGCAATACCTGAAATTTTTTCGCATAGTTA
>JAIOZF010000079.1 GCA_021740745.1 Crocinitomicaceae bacterium
TTGCGCTTTTAGTCTTACTTTTTATTGAACCAATCATGGCGCAGAGGGATACTATTCAATATTTCGGTCACCGAGGATTTAGGGGCTTGTATCCGGAAAATACCATTGAAGGATTTAATCAAGCGCTGGCTTTAGGGATTGATGGTATTGAATGGGATGTTGTGGTTAATAAAGACAAGCAATTGGTTGTTTCGCATGATCCATTTTTTGAAAGTAAATTCTGTTTAATGCCCGATGGAAGTGAAATCGTGAATGAGAAGAGCATCAATATGTACGAGATGACTCAAGCAGAAATTGAAACCTATGATTGTGGCTTAAAACCGCATCCGAATTTCCCAGAGCAGCTTAAGTTTGCTGCACATAAACCACTTTTACAAGAAGTCTTTGCGCAAGTAGATCTTTCAAAGGCCATCATCTTATTTGAAGTGAAATCTAGTCCGCAGGATGATGGAATTTATCAACCTGCTCCAAAGGAATACGCTGAATTAATCCAAAAAGAAATTGCTGATTTTGCTTACAAGCAAAACATTATTTTCATGTCTTTTGATGCACGGATCTTAGAAGAAATCCACTTACTGATGCCAGCATACAAATGCGTGTATTTGACCTATTTGCCCTTAAAATCTGCCAGCACATTTTTAAAGGATTTGACGTTCAAACCATATGCTTTGGGAATGTTTTATCCAACAATTAAACGCAGTAAGACACGTAAACTGAAAAAAGAAGGTATCAAAGCGTTTGCTTGGACAGTTAATGATCAAAAGATCAGTCAAAAGCTAATTCGTCGCGGAGTAGAGGGTATTATTACTGATTATCCAGATCGAGTGAAATAAGTCACAGGAATAAAGCCGTTGTAGGATTTTTTTCGGCTTGTTTTTTCTTGATGTGCTTGAATAAATAGTGGGTTCCGATTCCTGTTCCACAACCTATCAATGCTCCCACAAATACATCACTTGGATAATGAACCCCTAAATACATTCTTGAAAATCCAACCGTCGAAGCCCAAGCAAAGGAGGGAACAATGACATACCATTTGGGGTAGATCATGCTAATTGTCATAGCTGTATTGAAGGCCATGGAAGTATGACCTGAAGGAAAAGAAGGGGATCCAGCTGAAGTGTATTTGGTAATATCATTCGGATAAGTTACAAAAGGTCGCGCGCGATCAAAGCCAAATTTCATACTTGTCGTAACAATTCCGCTACAAATAGTAGAAGCTATCATTTCATAACTGTTCCATCGAAGTTCTTTATCTTTTTTCACAATTCCACCAATCAACATACCTGCAGGTAAACCCAAGGAAATTGGATTAATACTATGCGTAAATCCTTTCATGATTTTCCCACCAGTTGGCGTATATGAACTGTTAATCGACTTTAACCATTCAATATCCTTGTTTTGGCCAAACGAAAGATGCGAACATAAAAAAATAAGTAAAAAAATGGGGAAGAGTTTTTTCATTACAAGGGATTATTGATTCGTTTACAAATCTTCCAAGTGATTGAAAGTCATTATATTTTCGTAGCGAAATTAATTCTTTTCGTTCTTCTTCGCAAACGAGCTAGACTAAACGCTTAACTATTAGTGGAAATAAAATAGTTTTTCCAGTGAATTAAAAATTTCATAGTCAATTAGAAATTTAAGCATTTTCGCTATATCAAGTAAAAATCGCATGAAGTATTCGTAGCGGTTATTTCTTTGTGAATAAGCTTTTTATGTAACGAAAGTTCAATTGGTGTATTTATAGTCCGGTCTGTCAAATCAAGGAAAATTTTGTTTTTCGATTCTTGATTTTGATTATTTTTGAACATCACTTGAAATTCACGAAATGAAATCATTCTTACTCAGTGTAATTTATTGTCATTTAACACTATTCGTCTTCTCACAGACCTCCAATAGAGGGGGAGCCGCCGAGAATACTTCTGCTGCGTCAGGAAAAACACATGTTATACTTATCGGTGTTTCAGAATATGCTTTTTTACCGGAAGATCAACAATTGGATTTTGCAGATGACGATGCTCAGCTCTTTCATGATTACCTAAAAACGTGGGGAAATATTGAATTTAAACTCTTCTTAAATCAAGAAGCAAAAAGAAACATAGTTTCAACTGAATTGGTAAACACCTTGCGTTTCGAAGCACAATCAGGCGATAAAGTGATCATCTTCTTTGCAGGACATGGCGACGTGGATGAATATTATGGTGATGGATATTTGCTTTTAAACCAATGTGAACAAAGCAATAATAAGCCTTATTATGATGGAGAGGCACTATCGCTTGAAAGAATTAGTGAAATCATTGATAAGGCCGATAAAAATGGTGTTGAGGTAACTTTGATCGCGGATGCTTGCCGTTCTGGGTCAGTTTTATCTGCAGAGGCCAACAAAATGATGAGTGGAATCAACATAAATACCACAACAATGATTTCTTGTCAGCACAATGAGTACTCAGAAGAGTCAATTAAATATGGCAATGGTCATGGTGTTTTTACCTATTATTTGATTCAAGGAATGATGGGTTTGGCAGATAGTAATAAGGATTTAAAGATTTCATTATTAGAACTTCAGACCTATGTTCAAACGAAAGTTGTGACTGAAAGAGAAGGTCAGCAAACCCCTGTTTTCACTGGTAAATTAATGAAGGAAATCGCTCCAGTGAATGAAAAATTATTGGCTGAGGCAGAAAAACAAGATAATTTGTCGCTGGCCATTACTGCATTAGGTAAAAAGAAAGCTGTTACTGCTCCATTCGGAGAGGTTTCAAGTAGATGTCAGTCGCTCATGCAATTGTTAATAGAACAAACTGCTGCTAATAAGTTTTTCAACGATGAATTAGATTTATTGGATCAACAGGCATTTTCTGTTGGATTGATACAATCAAAAAAAATCCATTCAAGTGCTGTGAAATCAGTTACATCGGCTAAAGGAGGAGTGTATACTGCTTCAGCTGGTTCAGAAGGTGTTTCGATTATCACGCGACAAGACCTGAAAAATCCGAAATGGATCAAGGATCAAAAAAACGCTACGCGTGTAGATTTTAGTCCATCTGGAAATATATTGGCAATCGGCAACGCAGTTGGAATAGTTACGCTTTATGATCCCTCTTCAGTTGAATTAATTACCACTCTTCCAAAATTGGATGCTGAAGTTAGTACCTTGAAGTTTATTTCAGAGAAAACACTTGTTGCGGGAACATTGAAAGGAACAATTCATGTGATTGACATTGAATCGAATACTTCTAAGCAAATCAAAGCGCACAAAGGAAGAGTAACAGATTTGGAGTTTAAGAACACTACACTTTATTCTGTGGGTGATGATGGGAAAGTGTGTACAATCGATATTACTACGAAAAAGAAAGTATTAAGTGTTGCTGCGCACACCGGTCGAGCAACTGCTATTAAATTATTGCCCATATCGAATGCCATTCTAACAAGTGGCGATGATGGTAAATTAAAAAAATGGCAAGTTGAGACCTTGAAGTTGGAGACAGAGATAGCACTCGGTTATGCTGATGTGACAGATCTAGAGGTCGATCCATTTGAAAAGTTTTGCTTCATTGGCAGCAAGCAAAAGAAGGTGGGAATTATAGATTTGGGAACACGTGCTGTTTTGAAATCGAAGATGGCGAATACAAGTGGAATAATGTCTATAAGTTACGATCCATCAACCTACACACTTGCTATGGCAGAAAATGATGGAAGTGTGACCTTTCAAAAAGTAAAAGTAAATCCAGACATGAATGCAGCAGTTGATATTCATCGTCAATTAATGGAATGTGGAGATTTATCGAAATATAAGTACAAGATTGATGGAACATTGATTATTGGCTTAAATAATTACATTTCTGGCGTGCTGAATCCGCTGGTGAATGGTGATGCTCAGCAACCGAGCTTAGAAGAAATACGCAAAGCAATTCGCTATGCAAAGAAAGCGTTGGAGTTAGGGAAAGATTATGTTTTGGACGAAAAGAAATTAGAAATCAATTTACTGATGTTAGAAGTATATGAGATTTTGGCTTTAGGTGATAAATCGAAATTTCCTCAGGCGATTGAAAAAATGAAACGAATTGAAGAATTGGATCCAAAAGGTGCCTATGGTTTTAATGTGACGGCGCAATTATATGCACAAATGAATAACTTAGAGAAAGCGATAGAAGCCATTAAAAAAGCAGAGACATTTGCACCAAATTGGTCTGAAACAACTGTTAACGCTGGAAAAATTTTACTACAAAGAGGTGATCCTAAAGCGGCAGAAGTGAAATTTAAAGAATCCATCACAGAATCTCCTGATTTAGTGAAAGGTTATGCAAATTTAGGTGCATTGTATCTTTCTCAAGGAAAATATGAAGATGCAAAAAAGCAGTTGGAAAAGGCTATTTCAATCGATTCGACGAATTCGAATGTGAATCAGAACTACATTGAAGCAATTTCAAAAATCCAAGCGAAAGCTGCGAAAACAACTCCAGTAAATAAAACGGTTTCAACGAAAAAACTATCGGATTATGGTCCTATAATTTCCAATACAGTCATGTATTATGGTTACCAGAACAAGGTGAAATTTACCAGCGAAAAATATGAAAAGGAATTTAAAATTGCGGTAGATTTTGGAACCATCGCAAAAGTAGGGACGGGGTATATTTTTGTACCAAAAGTCGGCGAAAAGATTGCTAAGTTGAAAGTGATGGACGCCACAACAAATGCCATAATTGGAGTGATCGAACTTCCAACGAAGAGTATGCCACAGCCTCAATTATATTGGGGTAAGGCGAAAGTGGACGAAAAAGTAGATTTAACGGCTCGTGTATTTGTGTTTGGCTACAAAAATGAGGCTGATCTAGATAATTTCTTCTACAAAGTCATATCGTATGAAGTACTATTTGCAGATGGTGGTGGCTCTTCAGCGTACAACGAATTCAATCCGTCAGGTGATTCAGAAGGGGTGATGTCATTTTCTGGAAATGGGCCAGAAATTTACCAAGAGTTAGTGGATGAAATTACGCAGCGTCGATCACGTGGGGTTAATGGAAAAGTATGTGTGGCAGCAACAGTCGAAAGTCCGCAAGGAGTTCGTTACAAAACTTCCGCTTGTTTTTGGTATTGATTAACATATTGATGGCATGAAAACAAGACTTTACAAGGCGACAATCTCAAAAACAATTGCATGGGCCAATGGAACAAGTACTGAATTGTTTATTTTTCCTGAAAACGGTGATTTTTTAACGAGGGATTTTCTTTTTCGAATAAGCACAGCAACGGTTGAGGCAGAAATATCCACTTTTACCTTTTTCGAAGGCATAGATCGCACCTTGATGATCTTAGAGGGGAATCTAATCTTGGAGCACGTTGGCCGTTACACAAAAGAACTTAAAACGTTTGACCAAGACCATTTTAATGGTGAGTGGGATACAAAAAGCATAGGTAAAGTGAAAGATTTTAACTTGATGTGTAAAAAAGGAGCATCAGGAAGTGTGCAGCATTTTCCATTTTCAACTAACGAATCAAAACAACTTGAATTAAAAGGTGTGATGAGTTTTTTGTATGTTCAAAGTGGTATTTATAATTGCAGAGGTGAAATGTTGAATGCTGGTGATACGTTGCACATTCAAAAGGAATTTGAAAACGAAATAGAAGTTATCGCCAATGAAGGTGGGGACCTTATATTTGTTGAGGTCGATTTTTAAGGGTTAGTTAAAAATAACAATAGGCAATTTATGAAAAAAGTAATTCTCAATCTAGGAATAGTAAGCTTGTTTTATGCTTGTTCTTCTGATAAAACGAATGGCACCAAAGAGGATAATAACAGTGAAGCAACAGCAGTAGAATTAAACAAAGAGGATGTTGCTGAAGATCCTCAGGACGATTATTCTGAAGGTGTTTTTAATGAGGATGAAACGACCTTCCCATCAGATTTTGAAATAGAATCATATCTTATTACACCAGCAGCTGGCGGATATCATGAATCTGATGAGTTAAAAAAATTAAAAGCAAAATCGAAGTGGATTGGATTGTACAAGAACGATACAGGCGAATTAACTTTAAAAGCGAGTCAAGTTCAATTTAAAAAAGTGTATGACCCGGTTTTAGACAATGAAAAAGGTCCGTTCACAGGAATTGAACCGATTGTTAGTCCAGGAGAAAATTGCGAAATGGCATTTAATCCGATTTATGGAATATCGCCCAAGAACCTTGATTTATTTGTTCCTTATAACAAAGAAATGGGCCCCGATGAATCAATAGAGTTCACCCACAATGGAACAAAATTTTGGTTATCAACTTCTGGTACAAAAGTGAACGAAAATGGTCAAGAAGGAATTCGCGATTTCAAATTATACTTGGATTGGACCAACCATGCAGGTCGAAAAATGTCACAACTTTTGCTTCAATTGCCCACCTATGATGAATACGAAATACCGCGTATTACAGTGCAAGTTTGTGGTTTAATTGATGATGATCAAATTCCAGATTTAATCGTAAGAAATAACTATCAATCCTATTTGTATTTATCAAATACGACTGTGTCGAATGGTTTACTTAAATGTGTGGGGACAGAAGTGTTGTTTGGTGGGTGCTAAGAATTCAGTAATTTCAAAATTCTTAAAAGTTAGCAATTTATTGAACGTTTTTTATTGCTTTTAAGGAATACAATACAAAGTGTCATACCACGGAGAAACTCCAGCCCAAATACCTAAGGCACCACCCGTTATATTTGAAGGCACATTTACAGGAGTTGCAAACGGATTTCCTGCTGAACCTACCTGTGCGTCTTTTTTATCAAAAAAATTGAATGCAGCCTCGTCAATACGGGAAAATTTTACCACAACGGAATCACCTAACATATAGAATCGTTTGTATTCTTCTAAATGATTAGGATTTTTTCTCTTCTGTCGATTTGGAGCATCAAATTCAAATGTGATTCCATCAAAAAATCGATCGTCAAAATAACCATTTTGTCCTTTTCGAAAAAGAGTATCTAATTCTTCACCGTTTGATTGAATATTGATGCGCTTCGCTTCCCATTTATAGGCGTTGTATTCATTCGCAGGGTCAGAAAGTAAGGCGTAAGAGTATCCATATAACGGATTAGAGCTTTCGGGTTTCCATGTTAGATTATCTAAAGCAACAGGTGGAAGAATAGATGTGGTTCCTGAGTAGTTTTTTCCTTTGTGAAGAATATTTAAGGTGTATGATTTGCCAATTTCACCTTTAATTGAAGGATCAGTAGTTGAATAAACCAAAATAGGTAAAAATCCAACTTCATTGTATTCCAGTTTTAAGATTTCAGCAACAGTTTTTTTCGACGCTTCGGGTAAATCATTGATAGAAAACAAGGAGAGTTGAACTGTTTGCGTCCCATTTGTAACAGAGACGCTAGCGTCCGTAACGAAAGAACTTAGATAATTGCCAAGATTAGTTGGTGCATAAACATCTTGCGATAAACAAAGCAAAACAATTGGGAAGCCATTTGTTTCAATATTTCCTTCTACAACTAATTGTTGTTCGAAGCCTTGAATGTCAATATTTACTTCCTTCGTGCATCCTACAAGGAAAAACGAAAAGAAAAACACAAGGTAAAAAGCAAATTTTGCAGCGTTCATGAGTACATTGCAATAATACGAAAAAGGAACATAAATAAGCTATTTATTGACAGAAATTAAAAGACCAAAGGAAGTGAAATAGAGGATTTTGAAAGGTTATAATAGCTGAAGAATCAATAAATTAGGCAGAGCCAGCGAATTCAATTATTCGTTAATGTTACTTTATCAATTCTTCGATTTTACTTTCAATCTCCTTTATTGTATTTGGCCCCAAACCTGTTGCAGAATAGGCGATGATAGAATTTTTATCAATTATCAGGTGTGTTGGAAACGAATAAACATCATACGTATTAGCAATCTCGCTGCTTCCTGCAATTATATTATAATTAAAGGTTTTTGACTTTAGGAAACTCTCTATTTTTGATTTGTCATTCGTTGCAAATCCGAGAAATACAACATCGGTATCTTTAAATTTGGCAACTAATTCATTCAACTCTGGCATCTCCATTACACATGGTTTACATTCAACAAACCAAAAATTTATTACTACCACTTTTCCCTTCAAACTTTCAAGAGAATAGCTATTTCCTGCGATGTCTGTCACAGAAAATGGAATTGCTTCCTTGCCAATAATCTCATTTTGGATTTGCATTTGCTCCGGCATATTGGCTTGCGCTTGTTGAATTCTTTTTTTCTCTTCTTCTGTAGCTTTGCGGAGAACAAAAGCTTTTACAACTTTATCATTATCGATATAAGGTTCTGGCATGTATTCCCCAGAAAACATAGCATTCATAAAATCTTTTTCTTGCAGTAACGTTAGATCTTCAAAATAAATCGGTGTTATCATTGGGTTTAACATCATAGGTTTTGAAGGATCGATATCGTCAGGACCAGCTTTCCTAAGACCTTCAAGTGGATTGGTTTGATTCGCTTTTGCAGATTCTTTATCTGTTTTGGTTTTTTGAGCGTTCACATTTACTGACAATAAAGCAATTAGCAATGCAATTAAACAGTTTTTTAGTGTCATATCTTTACTTTTTATGATAACAAATTCTAAGAATTGATGAGCCTAAAATAATTAAAAAAAAGGAAGGAAAAGTATTTTGACATAAAGTTTGTTTTAAGCCCAATATGTAGAATAGGAAACAAAAAGACCAGTATTAATTGATTCAATACTGGTTTTATTTGTGAAGTTCAACGACCTATTTTCGAACCCCTTTTTTGGAGGATTTGAATAAATTGATCATGCTTTACAAAACGATTTTTGAGACTTAATAAAATTCAAAAAACGCACTCTTTGTTCATCTATCTTTTTAATTTCTGAAAATAAAAGTCATCAAAAACCTAAAATGCACTAATTTACCGTGAAAACATGTATATTAGAATGTGTTTTCACGCTAAATACTTGATTTAAGATGATAAATAAAACTACAAAAGATAAAATTCAGGCACTGCACCTTCACTATTTGAACTTGACCAAGGATAATGAATCAGTGTTAAATGGAAACATATACAACCCTACCACTTAATTTTTGTCTTATTTTGTTTTAACCAATGTTTTAACATTCAAATAAAAAGGGTTGTAAGGTACTGATAATCAATACAATACAACCCTAATTACGTGGAGTCGGAGGGGTTCGAACCCTCGTCCAAACGACGAATCTTCAAGCTTTCTACATGCTTATTTCCTGATTGGTTTTCGACCTTGGCACGGACGGGAACACCCAAGACCAAAGCTTATATACTGGTGTCTTATAAAAGCTTAGTACAATCACTTTTACCAGCCCAAAAGTTTGAACTCCCGAAAACCATACCTAATGGGCAGAGGCGTGGAGGGAGTACTTGTCCTACCTACTATACTTCGGAGGGATTAAGCCAATTTACATTCAGTAAATTAAGCAGCAAGTGCGTATGACGTGTTGTCAATTATTGTTCGCAGCAAGATATTTAAGAGCTTCACTACAACGCTCTGCATGCTGACACTTGACTATCGCTATCGCTGTCAAATCCAATGTCGACCCCAAAGAACTAGTGCAAAGATACGAAAATAAGAAGGGGATGTCAAGATTTCTTTTTTCAATCCTAAGATTCTTTCGGTGGTTTTGACTAGATGAGATGCAAATTAGAGATTAGTTAAACATTATTAGTCGAACCTTGTTTCTTTTAACATCCTAGTTTTAAAGAAATAAATTGCAATTATGAGCAAACTGTTAGGTATTTTCATTAGTTTATTTTCGTTTATGTCCTATTCTCAAACACCTGATCAAATTGTTCAGCAACAATTAGAAGCCTATAACCTACGTGATATTGATGCTTTTATGGAAGTTTTTCACGCTGAAATTGAACTTTGGACATTAGGGGAAAATGCTCCTTCAAAAGAGGGGTGGGAGATTGTCAAAAGTGCCTATTTAGAACTTTTTGAAAAATCGCCAGCGTTAAATTCAAAGGTGCTAAATCGAACGGTTATTGGAAATAAAGTCATTGATTATGAGTGTATTTCAGGAAGAAATGGTGCTGAAGATGTGATTTATCTGGTGATGATTTACGAAGTGAAGGATGGTAAAATATGGAAAGCCTGGGCGCTAAGAGAGTGAATTAAATAAGTTAAAAAAAAACGCTCCCATTAAAAAAGTAAGAATAGACTTAAAAGTCCAAGTTGAATGGCGAAGATGATAACTCCGAATAGTAATCCGCTTTTTCCGGATTTAATTAGGTTTTGAAAATTTACTTTTAAACCAATCGCTGCCATTGCAATCGTTAAAATAATTTTCCCTGTAACTTCCATAGAAGAAAGCATTGTTTCAGGAAATTGAATAACAGAGCTAATAATTGTAATCAGAATAAATCCAATTAAATACCAAGGTAAACGGAAATGTTCTTTCCATGATTTAACAGTATTTCTATTTACTAAATAGTTGAAGAAAATCAATGCAGGTGATAATAACGCAACTCTCGCCAATTTAAATGTTAGTGCAGCTTCACCTGCTTCTGGACTCAAAGAATATCCTGCACCAGCCACATTTCCGACTGAATGTAAGGATCCACCAATCATAAGTCCGATTTCTGAAGCACCCAAATTTGTTTTAAGTAATATAAATGGCAAAAGAATCATTCCCAGTGTGCCTAACAAATTCACAACTGCCATTGAAATAGCAACATCTTCTTTGTTCTTGGAAACACTCGGTGAAAGCGCAGCAATTGCAGAGGAACCGCAGATGGCCGTTCCAAAACCGACTAACCAACCCGTTGAACCCGGACAATTAAGATTGATTGCAAGAAAATAAGTGATAATGAGTAATGAGAAAACAACTAAGATTAAAATTCCAAAGCTTCCAATTCCAAGCGAAGCAATACTGCGGTAATCAATGTCAAACGCTAGGAACAAAAGCGATATTTCTAACAATTTTCCACTGGTAAACGAAACACCTTTATCGAAAGATGCCGGAATAGAAATCAAATTATTGATGACAATACCAAGAACCAATGCAATTAAAACACTATTAATTGCTGATGGTGTATAAGCAGAAAGAAAAAAAGAGGCAAGTCCAACCACGAGTGGAAGAATTGCCCCTTTATAATTCTGTAATGTATTCATTCTTATGGTTTAGCCACAACAGCACCTTTCCAATTTGAAATTCCGCCTTCCAAGTTGTAAACGTTTTTGGAACCTGCAGCAATCATTTGTTCAGATGCACCCACACTTCTTCCACCACTTCGGCAGTATACAATGTAATTTTTTGTTTTGTCCAATTTGTTAATTTCAGTTCCGAAGTTACTAGCTGTATAGTCAACGAAAAGAGATGCTCCTTCAATTACACCTGCTGCAGTTTCCGCTGGAGTGCGCACATCAATGATGATGGTATTTGGATCTGATTTTAATTTACTGAATTCCGTTGCTTGAATGTTTTTATAACTTCCAGCACTTGTTTCTTCTTGAGAGATAGAAGCACAACTTACGGTACCGAAAATGAGAAATAGGATAAAAATTGGGAATAGTCTATTTGTTTTCATGTTTTCTAATTTTTCAACAAAGCTAATTGTTTGATTAGGTTTTAAAGGTAACTAAAGTTACAGACATTGAAATAAACGAAAAAAGTGATTGAATTCTCTATTATTCATTTTTGGAAGAAAAGTAGTGCACAATCAAAAAGTACTTCATTAGAGACTAATTTTTTAAAGAGTACTTTAGAATTCAGCGAAGGTTAAATTTAAATCCAAAAATTGTACATTTGGACAGCATTAACCCTTTTTTATGACAAAGTTATTTAGAGCCACGTTGATTAAATTGTTGGCATGTTTTCTTTTTTCTTTCACTTCCTGCACTGTTTATTATCAAACGAGTGATATTGATTCCAAAATAAGTGATTCGGTTCAATCAGCAAACAGCACTTGCACTAATTTATTGCGACAAATCAGCGCTTTCGAAAATGATTACAAAAATTTGAATTGTCTTGGAAATGCATCTCCATATAGTGATGCTATTGTTTCAATGAATAAAATTGACAAGTCAAAAAAGCAACTTGAATTGTTGCAGGTTGAAGTGAATAAAATTCAAAGTGATTTTAAATCTTATACTAAAGGAAAGGAAAAGATTGCTTCTAGAACTTCAGAATGGTCGCAATTTAAAACAACGAAAAAAAGTCTAAAGTTAAAATTTAAAGAACTTCAGAAAATTGGGGAAAAGACAGTCAAAGAAGCCGAAGAATTTAGCGCGTTTGTCAATGAAAAGATTGTACCAACGGTTAAAATGGTATCCGTTGAAACCTACATAAAAGGTTTTACAGATGCTGAGAAATCGTTAATAGAATCTAAAAAAGAGTTAGATGTTAAATTAGTCAGCTTGGACCAAGAAATAACTGCATTTAAATCAAAAATGGCCAGATTGAACAAAGATAAATTTCAATTATTGGAAAAAGATTTAGATGAAATGAAAATACAGCGAAATGAGCTTGATATCGTTCAAATGAATTTAACCAAGGCGATAGATTTATTTAAACAGCAAATGAATGGTAAGTCAAAAGTATATTCATGTTCAGTAGATTGGCAAATCATCGAATCTACCGAAAAGTCCTTTGGTGAACAGCAAGCTAAATTCAATGATGTAAGTTCAAAAATCATGGGTATTTATG
>JAIOZF010000007.1 GCA_021740745.1 Crocinitomicaceae bacterium
TTTTTTGCTATGTTGATGATTTAGTAGAAGGAATAGTTCGATTGCTTCATAGCGATTATCCGTATCCAGTAAATATTGGAAATCCATCAGAAATTTCTATCAAGGATTTTGCTGAGGAAATTATCAAGTTAACTGGAACCAACCAAAAGGTAATCTACAAAGATTTGCCTGTTGATGATCCAAAACAACGTCAACCAGACATTACAAAGGCAAGACAATTATTAAATTGGGAGCCGAAAATTGATCGCGCTGAAGGATTGAAAATAACGTATGCATATTTCAAAAGCTTATCGCAAGAGGAATTAATGCAAACAGATCATAATGACTTTGATAAATACATCATTCGCTAATGGAATATTTCGCACATGAATCAGCTATAATTGACGAAGGGTGTCAAATTGGTGAAGGAACCAAAATTTGGCACTTCTCCCATGTAATGCCAAATTGTGTTATTGGGGAGCGTTGTAATATCGGACAAAACGTAGTTGTTTCACCTGGCGTTATACTTGGCAACAATGTAAAAATTCAAAACAATGTTTCATTGTACACTGGAGTTGAATGTGAGGATGACGTATTCCTTGGTCCTTCAATGGTTTTTACGAATGTAACGAATCCACGAAGCGGTGTGAACCGACGTGATCAATATGCAAAAACAATCGTTCGTAAAGGGGCAAGCATTGGTGCAAATGCAACAATTGTGTGTGGACACGATATTGGCGAGTATGCATTTATTGGTGCAGGAGCGGTTGTCACAAAAACAGTTCTTCCTTTTGCGTTAGTAGTGGGAAATCCTGCTCGACAAATTGGATGGATGAGTGAATTTGGTCATCGATTAGAGTTTAATGCTGAGGGAAAGGCCATTTGTCCAGAAAGTCAGCAAGAATATAAATTGGAAAATGGTTTTGTTGTACGTATGTAAGTGGAGGTCGCGACCTTCAAATACATTAACAACAAAAAACAGAACAAAAAAATAAAAGTATGATCACAGAAGATCAAAAAGTAAAATTTGCTGTCGTAGGTGCTGGTCACATCGGTAAGCGCCATGCTGAAATGATTCGCCGCGAAGAAGAGGCAGAATTGGTCGCAATGGTTGACGTTCGATCAAAAAGTGATTGTGGCGCTGACGATTTTGATGTGCCATTTTTTGCTTCAATCGAGGAGTTGTTAGCATCAGGTTTAGAATATGATGTAGTTAACATCTGCACGCCAAACGGTTTCCACGCATCTCAAAGTTTGATGGCTCTGGAGTCAAAAAAGCATGTGGTGTGTGAAAAACCAATGGGTTTGACAAAAGAAGGCTGCGAAAAAATGATTTTCAAATCATTACAAGTTTCCAAGCAAGTTTTTTGTGTGATGCAAAATAGATATTCTCCTCCCTCAGAATGGATTAAATCTGTTGTCGAATCAGGAAAAATGGGTAAAATCTTTATGGTTCAATTGAATTGTTATTGGAACCGCGATGATCGTTATTACAAAAAAGGTGGTTGGAAAGGTACACAAGACTTGGATGGTGGAACATTGTTTACACAGTTTTCTCATTTCATTGATATCATGTATTGGTTGTTCGGTGATATCGATAATATTCAAGGAAAATTTGCTGATTTCACGCACAAAGATTCAACCGATTTCGAAGATTCAGGCTTTGTAAGTTTTGATTTTATTGATGGTGGAATGGGAAGTATCAATTACTCGACATCGGTTGCGAACCAAAATTTAGAAAGTTCTATCACCATCATTGGTGAAAAAGGAAGTGTTAAGATAGGTGGACAATACATGAATGAAGTAGAAGTTTGCAATATCACAGATTATGAAATGCCTGTTTTAGCTCCAACAAATCCAGGTAATGATTACGGTGCTTACAAAGGTTCTGCAGCCAATCATAATTATGTTATTCGCAATGTAATTGATACCTTAAAAGGTAGAACATCTGCGACAACAAATGCATTGGAAGGATTAAAAGTGGTAGAAATTATTGAACGTATTTATAAAGTTAGAAATGAACAATTCAATTTACAATAAGCTCCTAAGTAAAGATGCTAAACTAGCAGTTATTGGATTAGGATATGTGGGATTGCCAATCGCACTTGAATTTGCCCGCAAAATCAAAGTAGTTGGTTTTGATATCAATCAAGAGCGTGTCGATTTAATGAAAAATAAAATCGACCCTAGTAACGAATTAGTAGCAAGTGATTTTGAAGGGTGTGATATTGAATTTACAGCTGACATCAATGATTTGAAAGACGTTCAATTTTATATTGTTGCCGTTCCAACACCAATTGATGACTCAAACTTACCAAACCTTCGTCCGCTTCTTGGAGCGAGTGCAACAGTTGGAAAAGTATTGAAAAAAGGAGATTACGTTGTGTTCGAATCAACCGTTTATCCTGGTTGTACGGAAGAAGATTGTATTCCTGTGTTGGAAGCAGAATCTGGTTTGAAGTTTAGAGAAGATTTCAAAGTAGGTTATTCGCCAGAAAGAATCAATCCAGGAGATAAGGAACATACACTTCAGAATGTAATTAAAGTTGTTTCGGGATGTTGCGAAGAATCATTAGAAGAAATCGCAAAAACATACGAATTAGTTGTGCATGTTGGTGTACATAGAGCAGCATCAATCAAAGTTGCTGAGGCAGCAAAAATTATTGAAAATACGCAGCGTGATGTTAACATTGCTTTAATTAATGAGTTATCAATTATCTTCAACAAATTGGGGATTAATACCTTCGAAGTACTTGAAGCAGCCGGAACAAAGTGGAATTTCTTGAAGTTTTTCCCAGGTTTGGTAGGTGGACATTGTATCGGAGTGGATCCTTATTATTTAACGCACAAAGCGCAGCAAGCAGGATATCATTCAAAAGTAATAACAAGTGGACGCTATGTGAACGATTCAATGGGATTCTATATCGGTAAACAAACAGTGAAACGAGTGATTGCGCAAGGAAAGCACATTCAAGATGCGAAAGTATTGGTAATGGGAGCAACGTTTAAAGAAGATGTTTCTGATATCCGTAATTCAAAAGTAATCGATGTTGTGAATGAATTGAAATCATTCCAAGTACATGTTGATTTGGTCGATCCGCACGCTTCTTCAGAAGAAATGGTGCATGAATATGGTATCGGTTTAGTAGAGAAAGCCGGATCGGATTACGATGCAATTATTGTTGCTGTGAACCACAAAGAATACAAAAACATGAATGAAAATGATTTCAAAGCTTTGATGAAAGACGGTAAAGGAGTATTTGTTGATGTGAAAGGAATCTTCAAAGGAAAAATTAAGGAGCTAGAATACTGGTCATTGTAAATTTTTTCGCTGACCGAGTGTCCGCCTTAGCGGATGTATCGAGGACAGCGAAAAGCAGCGAGTGTATGCCTTAGTTGGTGGATTGTGAGCAACGGCAACGAATTGATTTAAGAAACTGCATTGTTCAAATATTAATTTTTATGGACTACAAAAAAAGAGTGTTAGTTACAGGTGGAGCTGGTTTTATTGGCTCTCATTTGGTTCGTTTGTTAATTAACTCGTATCCCAATTATTTGATTGTCAATTTTGACAAGTTGACTTATGCAGGCAATTTGGAAAACTTGAAAGACATCGAATCAGCACCAAACTATGTTTTTCAAAAAGGAGATATTGTTTCTGCAGATGATGTTAAATCGGTATTTGACAGTTATCAAATTACAGATGTAATTCACTTAGCGGCAGAATCACATGTTGATCGTTCAATAGAAGGTCCGATGGATTTCGTGATGACCAATGTTGTAGGAACAGTTAATCTTTTGCAAATAGCAAAGGATGCATGGAAAGAAGGTGAACATGTTTTTCACCATGTTTCTACTGATGAGGTGTATGGTAGTTTAGGCGAAGAAGGTCTTTTTACAGAGAAAACACCTTACGATCCAAGAAGTCCATATTCTGCATCAAAAGCATCATCTGATCATTTCGTCTCTGCATTTTACCATACCTATGGCTTGCCTATAAAAATGTCGAATTGCTCGAATAATTATGGAAGTCATCATTTTCCAGAGAAATTGATTCCTTTAATGATTCACAATATTCAAAACAATAAACCTTTGCCTGTTTACGGAAAAGGGGAGAATATACGCGACTGGTTATGGGTAGAGGATCATGTGAAAGCGATTGATACGATTTTTCACAAGGGAAGAATTGGTGAGTCATACAACATTGGTGGATTAAACGAATGGACAAATATAGAATTGGTGCATTTTCTTTGTCGATTGATGGACAAAAAATTAAACCGTACTGCTGGTGAATCTGAAAAATTAATCACATTTGTGACCGACCGTAAGGGACATGATTTGCGTTATGCAATTGATGCAAGTAAATTAGAGAAAGAATTGAATTGGAAACCATCAATTACATTTGAAGAGGGACTTGAACTAACGGTTGATTGGTATTTGAAGAATACCGAATGGGTGGAGAAAATCACTTCCGGATCTTACCAACAATACTATACCCAAATGTATGATAACCGTTGATGGGTTTATTCACCAACATATTTTCTAAGAGATCACCACAAGTTCTATTTGATTTGGGGCTGATTAGTGTTGACATGCACAGCCATTTAATTCCAGGTATCGATGATGGTTCGCGCAGTATGGATGAAACAATTGCCATGTTAGCGAAATTTGAAAGTCTTGGATATAAAAAAGTCATCACGACTCCTCATATCATGAATGAGGTTTATCCGAATAGGCCAGAAAACATTTTAGCTGGACTTACCCAAGTAAAAGAAGCAGCTACTAAGATTGGTTTGTCGATTGAAATTGAGGCTGCGGCAGAATATTATTTTGATGACCAATTAATGGAAACTATCAAGAATAGAACTGCCTTAACTATTGCTGGTGAATATGTTTTAGTTGAATTTTCCTTTCATTCAGCTCCGCAATTTGAAAATCAACTGTTTTTCGAAATGCAGATTGCGAATTACAAACCAATTCTTGCTCATTTTGAAAGGTATCCTTATTATCACAATTCTTTAGATAAAGCTATTGAGTTTAGAAATCTAGGTGTAAATATTCAAGTAAATCTAAACTCCTTAACAGGGAATTATGGTCCGCATGTAAGAAAACAAGCTGAGCGACTAATCGATGCTGGGTTGGTCGATTTTGTGGGATCAGACTGTCATCGAATGCAACACTTAATGATGCTGGAAGAGCATTTGAGTTTACCATACATGCATAAGTTGAAGGAGCTTGAGTTGAAGAATATATCCTTACTTCCAATGATACAAAATGGAACCATGATTCCATAGGATGTTATTTTAATGAGAAGACCGCACCTCAACAAACCCTTCCTTGCTTATTGGAAATGTACCTGTTTCAAAAGGTAGAGAACTTCCTTCCGGCGCTGTGAAGGTTATTTTGTAAAAGTAAGTACCATCAAAAACGGGGATTTGTGTAAAAATGTCTTTTCCATCCCAAAGATTTGTTGTTCCAGCATTTATATTTCCAGTAAAACTGAAAACCTCATTTCCCCAGCGATTTACAATGCTCACATCTGCTTGAAGTTCAAAATTAGAATTCAGCGAGAAATGGTCATTAATTCCATCGTTATTTGGTGTAAAAACATTTGGAATTTGAATAATTACAGAATCATAAACTGATATGGTGAGAGAAAAAGTATCAGCGCAAGTCGGGTCAAATTGCCAAGCAACTAATTCGATGGTATAATTCCCTGAAGTATTAAACGTGTATGCGTTCAGACTTGTTCCTTGCGGTATGTCGTTAACAAACCAATTAAAATTATTTGCATTTTGAGAGCTATTTGCAATAGCTACTGTTAAAGGAGCTGCTCCTGTTGATGGAGAAACTGTGAAATTAGCAATGGTAGAATTAACAGTGCCTACTTCCACGAGAGAGTCCTCGCTTTGGCAGCCAAAACCATCAATTAAAGCAATCGTATAGTTTGAAGCTGAAAGATTAGAAAAGACAGAATTACTTTGAGGTAAATTACCATCAATTGTATACGAAATGGGCAATTGAGTACCATTCATGGAATTAACAGTAATACTACCATTGGTTGTGCCACATTCACTTGGTACAATTAAAATTGATCCTATTTGTGGCTTGGGTCTAACAATTATTTTCACTGGTCGTACAACAGAGCAGGAATCGTTGTTGCGAATGCGAACAGTATAAAGCATACTGCTATCTGCGGTGAATATTGGGTTGGGACAAGTATTGCAGCTCAAACCTGTTGCAGGGATCCATTCGTAAGCGGGCAATGCGCCTGTAGAATTACCACCTGTAGCAAAAAGTTGCAATGTCTCGCCTTGACATACAGTGGTGTCATTTGGAACAGAAACAGAGAAGGTATCGCAGGTTGTTGTGTAGGCAAAATGAAAAGTTGAATAAATATTAAATGGACTTGTAATTTGCTTTTCAAACCTTATATGAATGGGATTTAAATAATTCATCAAATAAGTAGATATATCTGCTAAACCGTCAGCCCCGCTTAGAATATTATCTGGTGAATCGTTATGAAGGCCGTACAATTGAGAATTCTGATAATAAAAATCACCATCAACACCAGACCCTGTATATCCATTTTCATCACCACCTATAATACCTATGTAATTATTGTTTACGTATACCAAGGATCCGTCCATTATTGTATCCCAAATAATATCAGTGTTTATTGACAACCCAAATGGAAAATTTAAATCAAATGAATTAAAGTCAGTAAAATTATATTCAACGGAATTGGTCATCATTTTATCATTTATTCCAATATTGATACCCAATGTATTTAATAGGTTATTTTCGTATATGACGCATAAATAGAAATCGCCAAACTTGTTTATCGTTGTGTTTGTTGGTTGAATAGGTATATTGATAGGGTAAGTCAATTGCACTGGATTTATAAAACTTGAAACATCTAAAGCGTGCACTGAACATATTGCTGAAAAATTGGGAGGGGCATATGGTGCATTGTAATCTAATCCAATTTTAGAACTTTCATTAAAAGCTAAAATATTCCCATTAAAATCAAGTGATAATTGATCAATACTATCATATTTGGTGCAGAATAAAAATGCTTTTTTAATAGAACTTCCAATCTCAATATCAATGACGAAATTACCATTCCCACCATTTACCCCTCCTGTAGAGAATCCTGATCCAGTAAATCCACCTTTTAAAATATCTTGATAAAATGCTGTTTGACATAATATCGAAAAGTTGAAAAATAAAAAAACAATTGTGTTAATAACTTTCATTGCAATAAGTTGCGTTATGTTTTTTTTTTTTTAGGACTTTCACCAAAACTAATTCTTTTCACTATGAAAAACAACTTTTTTATATTTCTTGCGACTTTTATAATCACGGGTTATTCATTTGCTCAAAATCCAAATTGGATATTAAGTCCAATAAATCATAAATTGGGTTTTGGAAACTCAACACTGCCAACATATGGCCCCAATAACAACAATGTTTATGATGGATATGATGGTCAAACACCTACGAATGCATCGAATATGATTGTAGATGCTCAAGGTGAGGTTAAATTCTTCATAATTGACGATATTATTTTTGATAAAAATGGCTATATTATTTCAAGTCTTGAATCGTATGAAAATACACCTGTAAAAGGTGCTTCAGAAATAGTTATTGTTCCAAATCCAAATAATTGTTCGCAGTATTACATCATAACAACAGAGGTTGATAATTCTATTTATCAAAAAACACCCTATATCTACTTGTTAGATATGAGTTTATTAAATGAGAACCCTCCTTCAAATGCGAGCTGTCAGTTTTATGGCGCTTTGGTTCAGCTTGGTGTGTCAACTAAAGGAATAGCAGTCAAAAGTATTATTCCTGGTTTTGAATTCGATGATGCTTCACCTGGCAAGCAAAGCAATATTTTTATTGCAGCTTCTGACTTAACTAGTTCTAATGATCGATTTGTTTTTATATCAAATGGTCTTGGAATTTACCGTTTAAAAATTGGTACGAATGGCGTAACCTATGATGGTCCAGTTCTTCCTTTTTCGTCTCCAACATTTAATCCATATTTATCAAGATCAGAAATGGAATTAGTAAAATTATCTAATGGTAATTATAGAATTGCATGTCCCTATGAAACACAGCAAGTTTTAACTGGAAACTCAATAAACGGAACTGAAATTTGGCAGAAATTATTAACCGCTGAACTTGATCCAACAGGAAATTTAATTGGTAGTTCTATAAAGGAATTTTCATTCATTGTGAACAATATATCTAGTATACCATACTATTCATCGTTAAAAGGAATTGAATTTTCAGATAATGGTAATTATTTATATGTTACTCATTCTACTAACAGTTCTCAGCCAAACCAGTTCGAGTTCTATGATTTTAGTAATCCAACTTTAAATTTGAGACCCATTAATGTAAGTGGTGGTATTGATATTCAACATTCTATGCTTGAACTAGGTTTTAATGGAGATTTGTATTTTTCTAATGCTAATGGTTTGTACAAATTATTAAATACATCTAATCCATCTTTTCCTCCTTTTCCTACAACACCTAACGTAACTTTGCAAATTGTTTCTAATATCAGTAATACAGCAACTTTTGAAGATACAAATCCTTTGTTTTCACAGGATTTAAAATTGTATAATCTTCCGGATCAAATCGATGGTATGAATTATACAGATTTTCTTCTAGAAGGTGTGCAATGTTGTTTGAGCAATAAGGCTTATAATATTGATTATTTCAATGCAAATGGCACACAAATTTGGACTAGTGGTGGTAATCCAATAAATGGAAGTTCAGGAGTAAATGTTTATATTAAAAATGAGCTTAGAATTCCTGCCGGAGCAACAATTACCATTCAAGGGATGAATCTATATTTCGCTCCAGGTGCTCGCTTGGTCGTTGAGAACAGTACCTCACCTTTGGGGCAAGGTGGACGATTGATTTTAGATGGAACAACACTTTCTGTTGATTCAGGATGTGATCCAAACGCTTTGTGGCTTGGTGTTGAAGTATGGGGTAATCAAACTCTAACTCAAGGTGTTTGGACCAACTCTTCTCAAGGTAGACTTGAAATGAAAAACCAATCACGTATTGAGCATGCATGGGTTGGGGTTTTACTTTCGAAAAGAAATGTGACATATTCACCTTCAGATTTATGTCAATCATTTCCAATTGTACAGCCTTTCAGTTTCGTAAATGCAAGAAATGGAGGCATAGTGCGAGCGTCTGGGAATTCAACTTTTTACAATAATCAACGTGGTGTCCAATTCAAACCTTATTTCGGACCAGGAGGCGTTGCAGGACCGAATAACTTATCTTATTTCTATGATGTGAATTTTCAATGGCAAGGACCTCTTAAACAATCATCATATCAGGACCATGCGAGATTAGAAGAGGTGAAAGGAATCGCTTTCAAAGGATGTGATTTCGAAAATAATACAACTCCTTCATATACTTCTTTACCCGACGGAAGAGGAATTAATGCAACAGAATCGCAATTTTACGTAACTCCTTTGTGTAATACTATTGTGCCAATTGGTCAACCTTGTCCGGGTGAAATATCAAATACTTTCAAAAACTTAAAGTTCGGAATTTTAACTTCTAATGCTAATCTTTTAAGTTTTACATGTGATAAAAGTAGATTTATAGATAATCAATATGGTATTCATGTAACAGGTACAAAAGCAGAGAAAATAACTTCAAACGATTTCGCCGTCAGAGAATCAGATTTATTTCAAACTGCTGGTCTGGCTATGTATAGTTCATCAGAGTACAAAGTTGAAAATAATATGTTCTACGAGTATGACAATACTACCGTTGCAACTGGAAGTGCTTTGAGTTATGGTATTGTTGTTAATAATTCGGGACCAGTACAAAATGAAATTTATAGAAATTATTTTCATGATATAAAAATCGGTGGACAAACTGAAAGAATCAATGGAGTACAAATTGATGTTAACAATAATCCCGTTGGAGCTTTATCAATAAAGGGTTTGACTTGGAAATGTAATGATTTCCAAAGAGACGTTTATCAACATGATTTGACTTTAATGTCTGCAAGAATTCACTATTTACAGGGTGAACCTGGTGGAGGATCAACTTTATTAGAAACAAAACAGCGAGTTGCTGGAAATAAATTTTCCTTAACAAATGAACCTTTTGTGTTGACTCATGATATTTTTGTTTCTGATAATTCACAGCGTTTTAAATATTCGTATATCGATGCCCCTAGATTTATGCCAGATTCTTACACTTCGCAAAATTTAGTTGGTGGTAATCTGGTAAATGGAACGGTTCAACTAGAACAAGCGTTATGGGGCACTCCACCTATGATTATTACTGATCCAAGTGGTACATGTCCTTCAAAGTTAATTTCAAAAATACCAGCTTTAACTGTTGCTTTGAAATCGGAATTGAATAGCGAAATAGATGCGTTAAAATCATTAATTGATAACGGAAATACACAAGGATTAATCAGCTTAATTAGCACGGCTTCCCCAGGTAATTCTAAAAATGCGCTTTTGGCTGCCTCACCTTATCTGTCCGACGAAGTTATACTTGCGTATATTGCTAAAAACCCACCTATTGGTAATTTAAGACAAGTTTTATTAGCGAATTCTCATTTGTCTTTTGATGTTAAAAATGCATTGTTAAATGTGAATATGCCGAACGGAACAAGAAACCAAATAGCAGCAGCTCAAAATGGTTTTTCAGAAAGAACTCGTTTGATGTTTGAAATAAGTTATTTGCAAAGTGTGTACGATGAATTGTTTAATGAGCAATTCAGAGATTTGTTATTGGATGATTCAGAGCAAGCAAACTTTAATGCTCTTATTCAATTGTTGAAGGAAGAAGGAGATGAGGAACGATTGAAATTACTTCTTTCTTCTTATATTATTGTCGAAGATGAAGTAAAAGCAAATGAAACCCGAAATCAATTATTGACAGTTTCTTCTTGTCCTGAATTGAATGCTATAACAGCGATTGAATTGAATAGAATCAATTCACTTTCTACGTGTATGCTGTTAAATGCTGATTCAACTTTAGTGCAGGAATTACAATATCTTAAAATGAATGCCACAGATGAAATCATCTCAAAGAAAGCAGCGTGTATGCTCAGAACTATTGATGAGGAGTTTGAACCAGAAATGTTCCTTGTGGCTTCGTCGGCTTTACAGTTGAATAATCAATCCAATGCGGGCTCTGATCTACAGGTAAATAACAAATTCCTAATGAATGTTTATCCAAACCCTAGTTCAGGTATTCTAACTGTTGATTTTCCAGAATTAGAGTCAGGACTTTTTGAAATAAATGTACTAGATATCAATGGTCGACAAATTGAGCGATATGTTTCCGAAGGTTTATCCAATGCAGAGGTTATCAATTTGGAATCTTTAGACAAAGGAATTTATTTCCTTGAAATTCACCTAAACGGTCAGTTTGTTGAGAGTCACAAAGTGATTTTGAAGTAGATTATTAACTAAGACACACAATAAAAGGCTACATCATGCGAGGTAGCCTTTGTTGTTTTTGAATTAATCCCAAAAATTATTGAATTTAAGCTGTCATTTAAATTAATTCTAATCCCTCAACAAAAACTTATACCGTTGAATGGTATTTTCAATTCCTAAATACAAAGCATCAGAGATGAGCGCATGACCGATTGAAACTTCATCTAGTCGTTTTAAATTTTGCTTGAAGAAGCGCAGATTTTCCAAACTTAAATCATGACCAGCATTTATTCCCAAGCCTAAACCGAGGGCATGTTCGACCGCTTTAGCATATGCTTCAATGGCCTTTTCTGGATTGGTAGAAAAGTCTTCAGCGAAAGGTCCTGTGTATAATTCAATCCGATCAACACCTGTTTTTGCAGCGTAATCGATTAAGTTTAAATCTGGTTCAATAAAAATGGAGCTTCGAACACCAATGGATTTAAATTGTTGGTTTAAGTCGCTTAATAAATCAAAATGTTTTACAGTGTCCCAACCAGCATTTGACGTTAATACATGTGGTGGATCAGGAACCAAAGTTGTTTGTTCTGGAAGAACCTCATAAATCATTTTCAAAAAACGCTCATCAGGATAGCCTTCAATATTGAATTCTGTTGTTACCACTTGCTTCAAATCGTAAATGTCTTGAAGGGTAATGTGTCGCTCATCTGGGCGTGGATGAACGGTTATACCATCAGCGCCAAATCGTTCACAGTCAATCGCAAATTGTGCAACATTAGGTGTTTTTCCACCTCGCGCATTGCGAATCGTTGCTATTTTATTGATGTTTACACTGAGCTTTGTCATAATACGGTACAATTTTTGGCAGCTCAAAAGTACGAACTTAGAGAGTAATTTACTACTTTGGCAGCAACAATGAGAGCAATAGAATTAATTACAGAAGAAATACCTCCCTTAACGCATACAGATACGGGAGAAAACGCATTGCGTTGGATGGATGAATTGAAAGTTTCTCATTTGCCAGTCCTTAAAAACGGAAATTTTGTCGGTGTCTTGTCAGAAGCTGACGTATTGGATAAAATGCATTTGGATGAAAAATTGGATAAGTTATTCGATCATTTGCCGCGACCTTATGTTTTTGCAAATGCACATATTTACGAAGTGCTTGCTAAAATATCGGAACATCGCGTAAGTGTGCTGCCTGTTTTAGATGAAAATGAAAAATATTTAGGGTGCACAAGTGTTTACCATTTATTAACGGTGATTGCCAATACGGGAAGTATTCGTGAATCAGGTGGTATTTTGGTGGTTGAAATGAACGCGGTGGACTATTCGATGGCGCAAATCGGTCAAATTGTTGAAAGTAACAATGCGAAAATTTTAAGTTCTTATATCATGTCTTCGGTTGATTCAACGAAGGTGGAGGTGACATTGAAAATAAATCAAATTGAATTGTCCTCAATTATCCGAACGTTTGAACGATACGATTATGTGGTGAAAGCTGCATTCCAGAAGAGTGAAGTAGATGACGATATGCAACAACGATTTGATGCATTAATGAATTTTATGAAGTTTTAATCATGAATGTTGCACTATTTGGTCGTAAGGTAAATAAGCAGAACCTCGTTTATTTTGAGGAGCTAATTCAGATTTTGCTCAGCTTCGGTTGGACACCAATTTTGGAAAAGAGTTTAAAGGAAAATCTGACTGAGAAGAATCCACAAATGGCAAAATTTGGGGTATTTGAATCGCATAGTGACTTCAAAAGTGGTATTGATTTAACTATCAGTATGGGAGGAGATGGTACCTTTATTGAAACAGTTGGTTATATCCGAGATTCGCAAGTACCAATTATTGGAATTAACACTGGAAGATTAGGGTTTTTGGCAAATATTTCGAGAGATCAGATCGAAAGTTCGCTTGATATGATCCGAAACAAGAAATATGAATACCAATTGCGTTCTTTGCTTCGTATCAAAACCGAAGAAAATTTATTCGGTGATGATAATTTTGCTTTAAACGAGGTTACTTTCCACAAGAAGGATACGAGTTCAATGATAACTGTACATGCTTCACTAGATGATAAATACTTGAATTCGTATTGGGCAGATGGATTAATTGTTTCCACTCCAACAGGTTCAACAGCGTATAGCCTAAGTTGTGGTGGTCCGATTGTAACACCAGGTTGTAAAGTACATATACTTACACCGATAGCTCCTCATAACTTGAATGTGCGACCAATGGTTGTTCCAGATCATTTACCAATCAAGTTGAGTTTGGAAGGTAGAGAGCGAAAATATTTAATCAGTTTAGATGGAAAATCAATGAATATCCGAAGAGGAGAAGAAGTATTGATTGAAAAAGCTGAATTTATGATAAACGTCATTAAATTTGAAGAGAATAATTTCCTTGATACGATTCGTAACAAGATGTTGTGGGGTAAAGACAAGCGAAATTAATACGTGTAATGTTTAACAAAGTAAAAATAGAAGAATGAAGAAGATAGGTTTAATAATGTTATTGATGGGAGTAACGGCTGTTAGCTTTGGTGCTAAACCGAAAATGGAACCAGGTATTTATGCGGAGATTACAACTAACAAAGGTGTGATCATGGTTCTTTTAGAACACCTTAAAACTCCAATGACTGTTGCTAACTTTGTTGGATTGGCAGAAGGTAATTTTGTGAATGGAGATTTTAAAGCGACAAAACCATTTTATAATGGATTGAAATTTCACCGTGTCATCAAAGATTTCATGATACAAGGTGGAGACCCAGCTGGAAACGGTAGTGGTGGTCCAGGTTACAAATTTGCAGATGAAATTCACCCAGACTTGAAACATACAGGTCCAGGTATTCTATCTATGGCAAATTCAGGTCCGGCAACAAACGGAAGTCAATTTTTCATTACACACAAAGAAACTCCTTGGTTAGATGGAAAACACACCGTTTTCGGTCATGTAATTTCAGGAATGGATGTGGTTAACTCGATCGCACAAGGTGATTCAATGCAAGTTGTAAAGATTATTCGTGTCGGTAAAGAAGCGAAGAAATGGGACGCAAACGCAGTTTTCAAAAAAGTAAACGACGATAAGATTGCTCTAGAAGCTAAGAATGCAGTTGAGTTAGAAAAAATTGCTGCGATGTCTGAAGATGATTACAAAAAATACATGTTTGACGAAATCAAAAAGACATTCCCAAATGCAGTGCAGTCAGCATCAGGTTTAGTATATATGATTGAAAGACCAGGTGAAGGGGCAAAACCAGTAAAAGGGAATCAACTGTCTGTTCACTACCGTGGAACGTTCAGAAGAGACGGAAAGCAATTCGATGCTTCATATGACCGCGGTCAACCAATGGATTTTGTGTACATCGATAACAAAATGATTCCTGGATTTGAGGAAGGATTAGCAATGATTGGAAAAGGTGGGAAAATAAAATTATTCATTCCTTATTTTCAAGCATACGGTAAAGCAGGAAGACCAGGCGCAATTCCTCCATATTCAGATTTAGTTTTTGATATTGAAATCATGAATTTAGGAGAAGCACATAGTGAAGGAGATGGTCACGACCATGGAGATCACGAAGGACACGATCACTAAAATCTAAACGTATAAAATGAAAGAGACTCTCAGAAATGGGAGTCTTTTTTAATTCATAGGACATTTGTTTGGTTTCCCAAGTCTGAATGTAATCATGGTACCGAAGAAACTGTACCAATCTGAAGTTGATGTATTGCCTCTTTTTCCGTAACGAGAGCCATCTAAACTTCTGTTTGATAACTGTGCAGCTAAAGGTCCATTCGCCGCAGCTAATTCAACCCCATCGACATATGAATTACTTCCTACGTCATCTAAATAATCAGTAAAGGTTTTGCGAATACCATACTCAAAACTTACCGCTGCTTTTTTACCTAAGGCGAATTTAACACCAACACCTAATGGAATACAAATTTGTGTCAAACTATAATTCTTTTTTGACGATAAATCAGATCCTTGTCCTTCTGTACCAATACTTTGAAGTTCAATCATATCGCCATTAAATTCTGTTTTAGGATTCATTCTGAACACACCAATTTCAGCAAGAATGTATGCGGTACCTTTGTAACGTTCGCTTCCTAAGAAAAAGGGCAAATAGGTGAATTCTACTCCACCAGCTAATTCAAAAATAGTGGATTCAAAATTCAAGTTACGGTTTCGCAATAAATCTATTTTTGAATCGGCATCGTCGGCCTTGACTTTACCGTAGGAGAAATTTGCTCTAAAACTTAAACGCGAATGATAGTTGTAACGGTAGAGCAGACCGACCGCTGGTTGTGTTTTATTGAAATGACCAAATTGGTTTAAGTCCCCAAGGTAATAGGAACCGCCTAATAACACACCTAATTCAGATCTAGATCGATTGTTCGAATTTTGACCAAAAGCGAAAATGGAAACAAGAAATGAAAGTATGAATAAAATGCGCATTATATTTATTTAAGTCTGTTGAGAACGCCAAATTAAGGAGAAAATTACATTTCAAAAAGAAAAGGTAGTCGGATTTGTTCCCAACTACCTTTTTACTAATTAAAAATTACTTAGAATGACGGACAAGATACTGTGCGGAATCGTTGCAAGGTAATAGCAGCGTCTTTTGGATATTTTACCGTATAGCCGATTTCCATCGTTTTTATTTCATTAGGTTGCGCTACATAACTCCAAAGTACTTCTCCAGATTCAACATTGTTTTTCGCTCCAGATATTTGGTCTGTTGTTACTGTGATGTCACTACTTTTTGAAATAGGGATTTGATCATAAACATCAATATTTATAGGTGTATTGCGGTTATTACGAATAACAATTTCATACAGATACGATTCTTTTTTGTTTCCACCGATGACTTTTTTCGTACTCATTTCTGTTTTCAACTTGCGCATAACGACTACCTTGCTATCGCGACCAAATGAAAGTGATAGCGTATCCGAAACGTTACGCGTGTCAATTTCTGAGAGACCAACATACATTCCGCCAAAATATACGTTTGTCGGACCAGGAATTAATTCTAATTCTTGCCATCCAACAATATGTGCCATTAAGAATGCGCCATTGTCTAGTTTAGGTACCGTAATATGAGAGAAAGTGGCATCTAAGTTCATTTCCTTTACATCGACCATGTATGGCTTGGCATCTGATGGACAAGAGAATTTAGAAGGAATGATAAATTCAGCAGTTAATTCTGAAATTTCTATTTGACGCATTTGAACATTCGCGTTTTGGGTGTTTTGATTTTGAACCAATCCTAAATCTTGAAATCTTGTTGTACCCCGCTTTTCCTTTTCATCGCTATCGAGCGTATAGTTGTCATAAGCCCATTGATTTGCCATGTTGATATTGGTTTGTGCTTCCTGTCGGTAGTTTTGTTGCACAACTTGTGGTGCATAATATGATTTTTTACCCGAAAGTCTTGAAACGTCAGAATAGTTCAAGTACCATGGCGACATTACTGGATGAGAGGCTGATAGTTTTGGATCACCAGTTGAAAGAATTAAATCAACATCGTTCCAGTCACTTCCGGTGTTATTATATACCTGGGCTTTGTATTTAAGATTGATTTTTTGGTTTAAATCTAATGCAGATAGGTCATAATTTGCAGCCCAACCACAATCAGATACAAGGTATTTCAAGGTAGATTTTAAGGTTTGAGCTTCGTTTGCATCAATCAGCACTACAACTTGATTACTGCGTTGGTTTTCGTCAAAATTGAGTTCAATTAATTGATAGCGTGTGTTTTCAATCAGTTCATCGATTTTCTGCTGATCCTTTTTCAATTTGCTGAGTGCCTTATTAATTTCTAAGGTACGAATTCTATAAAATTCACCCGCCTCCTTAATTTGTGCAACTGTCAAATTTTGGTTTTGTCCACCTAACTTTTTGTTTGCGTTTAGCACCTCTAATTCAGCCTGGTACGCACCAATGTTGTCAGTGTTAAATTGATGTTTGTCTTTTAAAACTTCTAATGTATCTTTTAATAAGCCAATACGTGGATTGAATGATTCGGCTGCGGTAAAGTCCATTTCAGTAGAGACAGAAACCAAGCGGTAAGAACCATCTGAAATAAATTGAATCGATTGTGGATCAGCAAAAGCGGAAATTCCTGAAAAAATTAATTTGTTTCTTCCTTTTATGACTTTTATTGCTTGGTCATGAAGCATTTCACCAGAGGTTAGAAACAATTTGACCGATTTAATTTTGGATGAAATATGTTGTTCAACCTGGGTGATACCTGAAAAGCTTAACATTAAGGTAAATGCAATAAATAGTTTGTTCATAGGAAAGTTTTTAGTGACTACATGAATCAAACAATTTCGTTCATGAATTAGTTACATTCCATTTAAATAAACAATTTATAATTTTACTTTTTCGTTCCTCAATACAGATTGAATGAAGGAATATATAAACAAAGTTATCTTTCAAAGGCCACTGAATTTTTGCCTCAGTTTATGAGTATGATTTGAATCAGTTAAAGTCTTGAATCGCAATTTCACTCGCTATTTTCGCAGAGAGCAGGCAAAGTGGGATGCCACCTCCTGGATGAACACTTCCTCCAACAAAATATAGGCCTTTCACCTTGGAGAAATTAGGGTGTCTAAAAAATGCAGCATTGCGGTCATTCGAACTTGCGCCGTACAACGCTCCTGCATAACTTGATGTTCTTTGTTCAATGCGAATTGGGTCTAAAAAGTCCTCTTCTTCAATGAGATTTTCTAAGTCTATGTTTAAAAGACGATTCAGTTTTAGAATGATGTTTTTTCGGATGCGTTTGCGTAATTCTTCCCAATCTTGACCGCTATTCGATGGAACATTGACCATAACGAACCAATTTTCGCAGTTTTTTGGAGCATCATCGGTCACGTATTTAGAACTGATATGCACGTAAACAGTTGGATCATCGCAAACGTCTTGGTTGTCAAAAATGGTCGCAAATTCATTTTTATAGTCTTCACTAAAAAAGATATTGTGCAAGTCTAAATTGTCGAATGATTTTTTGATTCCCCAGTAGAAAATCATTGCAGAGCTAGATGGTTCTTGCGCCAGTGTTTTTTTGTTCGCTTTCGTGTTTTTTAGTAAAAATTTGTAGGCAGGTTTTACATCAGCGTTGCAAAAAACAAGGTCACTTGGAATAAACGAATCATTCACTCGAATTCCACTAATCACCTTGCCATCTTCAATGATTTCTTGCACCGGTGAATTGTAGTGAAAATTTACTCCAATTTTTTCAGCTAAGCGCACAAGTGATTGTGTGATATCATTCATGCCTTTTTTCGGGAAATATGTTCCAATTCCAAATTCTAGATGAGGAATGATATTTAGAATTCCTGGAGCTTGATAGGGGTTTGAACCATTATAGGTTGCGTAACGGTCAAAAAGCTGCACCAATTTGGGGTGATTCAAGTTTTTTTCATTCGAAGCATGCATTGTTGTGAACAAACCTAAATTTGGAATGGCTGCAATGGTGCTCAAGATATCTTTGGATAGGTAGGCACTGAATTTGTGTAAGGAGCGCTCTAAAAAGACTTTATGTGTTTTGTTGTAAATATATGCGCTTTTCGCTAAATGTCGCTCAAGTGGGGCTGTATCAATCTTTAAAACCGATTTTACTGTGTCCAACAACGTTTCTCGATTGCTCGATAGTGGAAGAAAGGTACCATCCTCAAAAAAATAGTGACACGTGGTGTTGCAGGTGAAGTATTCAAAAAATTCGTTGGGGTCAAGCTGGTTCAATTCATAAAGTTCATTTACAAATTGAGGCATGGTGAATAGGGAGGGACCTGCATCGAAGCGATAATGCCCAAGTTTTAGAACACTCAATTTTCCACCTGGATAAGAATTCGCTTCATAAACGTCGACTGTAAAGCCTGCTTTTGCCAACCTTATTGACGCGCTAATTCCTGCAATACCAGATCCTACAATAATAACTTTTTTGGACATTTCAATTCAACCTTTAAACTGTGAAATTATAAAAACTGTTGATCATTTATTTATATTCGGACTAAAAAGCTACTTATGGGAAAAGTGACTGGCATTGGAGGCATATTTATCAAGTGTAATAATCCAGAGGAAATGAACAATTGGTACCGTGATGTTTTAGGAATGACAACAAATCCATATGGTGTTTTGTTTTCTTTTAATGACAATACATCGCCAAAAGGATTTCTTCAATTGGGACTCTTTCCATCAGATTCTGATTATTTTGGGAGTGAGCGTCAGCAAGCCATGCTTAATTTCAGGGTTGATAATATGACTGAAATGCTTGAAGTACTGAAAACACAAAGGGTTCGAATCGTTAAAGATTTAGAAGAATACGAATACGGCAAGTTTGTCCATATTCTAGACTTGGAAGGGAATCGTATTGAATTGTGGGAACCAATGGATGGAGCATTCGAAAAAGAAGCTCACATGGCTATGTGTTAATGAAGACTGTTGAATAAACGCTCTAAATTCGAGTTTTTAACCATTGAATCTGGACCTAAGAATAGAATTTTCTTACAACCATTGCGTTCAATCCATAAATCTAGGTTTGATACTGCAACCATTACGGTACCATTGATGTCAATTTTGTGAACTGGTTTTTGACGTCTATCAAAAGAAGCTTTTACTTCAAGAATATCACGATCAACTTCTTGGTTTTCACTAAAAATAACGAGACCATCGATACCATCATCTGCATCCTCCGATTTATTCGTGTATTCTTGGGAAGTTATATTGCGACTAGTAAACCAAGGGCCAATAAAATTACCAAACAATGAATTGGATTTGAAATAAACAGATTCGATTTTCATGAGGTCTCTACAAAAAATTGAGGTTGCGAAATTAGCTATTTTCTTTCGTAATATTCGCTTAAATTTAAATTAATTTAATAACCCAAAATTTTCATAAAATCAGCTGCGGTTTGTTCCTCGCTAAAAAGCTCAGTTTGGAGTTTCCCGTTCTCATCACGTTTAATTAAAACATGCTTAGGTTCAGGTATTAAGCAGTGTTTTAGTCCGCCAAAACCGCCAATCGTTTCTTGGTAAGCACCCGTATTGAAAAATCCTATATACAGTGTTTTGTTTCGATCGAATTTAGGAAGGTAAATGGCATTCGAATGTTGTTCTGAGTTGTAGTAGTCATCACTATCACATGTCAATCCACCTAAAAGCACTCGTTCATAATCATCGTTCCAGCGATTTATAGGCAACATTATAAAGCGTTGATTAATCGCCCATGTATCAGGGAGATTTGTCATGAAAGATGAGTCAATCATATTCCATTTTTCTCTATCGTTCTGCTGTTTCTGATGGATAACACTAAAAATTGCTCCTCCACTTTCTCCAACAGTAAACGATCCAAATTCTGTAAAAATGTTTGGTTCGGGAATATCATTGTCAGTACAAACGCGTTTTACTTGCATAAGTATTTCGCGCACCATGTAAGCGTAATCAAAATCAAAAGCCAAAGACTTCTTAATTGGGAAACCACCACCAATGTTTAATGAATCCAATTCAGGACAAATCTTTTTAAGGTCAGAATAGACACGCAGACATTTAGTTAATTCGTTCCAATAGTAAGCAGTATCATTAATCCCTGTATTAATAAAGAAGTGAAGCATTTTTACTTCAACTCTTGGATTATCTTTTACAATGGCTTTATAAAAAGGAACGATTTCACGGTAGCGAATTCCTAAACGCGAGGTATAGAACTCAAATTTCGGTTCTTCTTCAGAAGCGATTCGAATACCAATCTTAATGGACTCCTCTGTTTTGGCTAGTATTTCTTGTAATTCTTGCGTATTATCAACGATTGGTATGACTTTTAATTTTTTGTCATTAATCAAGCCACACATGTTGTCAATGTACTTTTCAGTTTTGTAACCGTTGCAAATAACATAGCGTCCGTCAACGAGTTTTCCTGAATTGTATAAATTTCTTACAATGTCAATATCGAATGCAGAAGAAGTTTCGATGTGCACATCATTCTTCATTACCTCGTCTAATACAAAAGAGAAATGGTTACTTTTCGTACAGTATGAATAGTAGTAATTTCCAGCATAACCAAGGTTATTCATGGCTTCTCTAAACCAACCTTTGGCACGTTGAATGTTATTTGAAATTTGTGGTAAATAATTGAATTTTAGCGGAGTGCCATATTCATCAATCAATCGCTTTAAATCGATACCATGGAAAAATAAACGATCATCATGCAAGTTGAATTCGTTTTGCGGAAAATCAAATGTTTGATCAATTAAATCGAAGTATTTTGTTCTCATTTAGCTATATAGATTCAATTATAATAACTCATTTATACGTTCAGTTGGTCGAGCAATTACAGCTTTCCCATCCTTTACTACGATAGGACGTTCAATTAGTTTCGGAAATTTCAACAATACATCAATCCATTCATCATTAGAAAGGTTTTTACCTTTGAAATGAGTTTTGAATTCTTCTTCAGATTTACGGATTAACTCCTGAGGATTTATGCCTAATTGAGCGATAATAGCTTTTAACTGAGATTTTGTGGGAACATCTTTTAAGTACTCAATTACTTCGAAATCCAAGTTCTTCTCTTGAAGGAACTCAAGTGCACATCTACTTTTCGAACAACGAGAATTGTGATATACCATGATTTTATTTGTCATTCCCCAAGTTTTAATTCAGGTGACAAAAGTACTTATTTATCAAATGTGAATCTATTTTTTTAACCGATGAGTTGATTGAATAAAGCTGGATTATCATTTAGATAGTCAAATTGAAATTGAAGCATCTTTAAATTCGTTTGAATCGCATGTAAATCTTCCTTGTTTTTTAATTCAAGCCCAACGGCAGCAGGTCCGCTTTCTCGGTTGTTTTTTTTCGAGAATTGGAAAAAAGTAATGTCATCCTCAGGTCCAATGATTTTTGTAACGAAATCTTTCAACGCTCCCGGGCGCTGAGGGAATTGAATTAAGAAGTAATGCTTTAAACCTTCGTAAAACAGCGATCGTTCTTTGATTTCCTCTGTCCTTGTGATATCATTGTTACTTCCGCTTACTATGCAAACTACTGTTTTGTTATTTATTTGAGCTTTGATGAAATCCAATGCTGCAATGCACAAAGCGCCAGCGGGTTCTACAACCATTGCTTCTTCATTGTACAATTGAAGAATAG
This sequence comes from Crocinitomicaceae bacterium, assembly GCA_021740745.1. GTDB lineage: Bacteria > Bacteroidota > Bacteroidia > Flavobacteriales_D > Crocinitomicaceae > M0103. The sequence continues at coordinate 22,589 of JAIOZF010000007.1, forward strand.
TAGAACAAACTTTTCCTTCAGGAACAAGGACAACTTTATCTAGTGTTTCTTTGCAAATGTCAAAGTTCAGATCGCCCACTCTTTTAACTGCTGCGCCATCAACGAATTTATCGATACTTTCTAATACAACTATTTGACCAGCATCAAGGGATGTTTTCATGGAAGGGGCGCCTTCTGGTTCCACTCCAATTAGTTTTGTATGTGGACTTAAAACCTTGAAGACAGAAGAAACACCAGCGGCTAATCCACCACCACCAATTGGCATTAAAAGAAAATCGATCGGCTCCTGAACTTGTTGAAGTATTTCTAAGCCAACTGTTCCCTGTCCGGCAATTACCATATTATCATCAAACGGGTGAACAAAAATGAATTCATGTTCTTTACAATACGCAGTTGCTTTGTTGTAAGCATCATCAAATGTATCTCCGATGAGCACAATCTCAATTTTATCTTTTCCGAATAATTCTACTTGTTTCACCTTTTGTTTGGGGGTTGTAGCAGGCATGAAAATAGTTCCATGAATGTTCAAAAGATGACAAGAATAGGCGACTCCTTGTGCATGATTACCTGCACTTGCGCAAACGATTCTTTTTTGCTTCTGTTCTGTATTTAACGCACTTATTTTGTTGTAGGCACCCCGAATTTTATAGGATCTTACAACTTGAAGATCTTCTCGCTTTAAATAAATTCGAGCATTAAATCTGTCAGATAGATTGAAACTTGGGCTGCAAGGTGTTTCAGTGACAATGCCCTTCAAACGGATTTGCGCTTCTTCTATTTCTTTTAAAACATTCATGCTGAATTAGTTCAATTTTTTCATATCGGTCATTGCCTCACGCAACCTAGTACCAACAATTTCTATTTCATGTTCACGGATTGACTTGTTTACCTGAATCAATTCCATATTATCAACCTGAAATTCCATTGAGAATGGCCCGCCAATCACATTGATTTCTACATTTTTCATAAAGTCTGCTAACAAAGGTTGGCATGCATGATCAAATAAATAACAGCCGTATTCAGCTGTGTCAGAAATGATTCGGTTCATTTCGTGTAATTTCTTTCTTGCGATGGTATTGGCAATCAAAGGTGCCTCATGTAAAGATTCATAATAAGCTGATTCTGCAATTATTCCAGTCGCGGTCATCCTTTCATAGGCCAATTCAACACCTGCTTTTACAAATGAAACCATTAAGATTCCGTGGTCAAAGAATTCCTGTTCACTTATGTTATGAGGGATATTCGTGGTTTTCTCAAATGCCGTTTCTTTTGTTGCAAGGCGCCACGAAAGCAGTTCTTCATCACCATTTTTCCAATCTTCCATCATGCGTTTTGAGAAAGCACCACTCATGATATCATCCATGTGTTTTTGGAACAATGGTTTCATGATTGTTTTTAATTCTTCCGACAAACGGAATGCTTCCAATTTTGCTGGATTATTCAGTCGATCCAACATATTAGTTATGCCACCGTGTTTCAATGCTTCTGTTATTGTTTCCCAACCAAACTGAATCAATTTAGAGGCATACCCTGGTTCGATACCTTTTTCCACCATCTTGTTAAAGCAAAGTATCGATCCTGTTTGAAGCACACCGCAAAGTATAGTTTGCTCTCCCATCAAATCAGATTTTACCTCAGCAACAAAAGATGACAGCAGAACTCCTGCCCGGTGTCCTCCAGTAGCAGCAGCATATGCTTTAGCTTGTTCCAAACCTTTTCCTTCAGGATCGTTCTCTGGGTGCACAGCTATTAATGTTGGAACGCCAAAACCACGCTTATATTCCTCCCTAACCTCTGTTCCTGGACATTTTGGTGCGACCATGATTACGGTGATATCTTCACGGATTTTCATTCCTTCTTCAACGATGTTGAATCCATGAGAATAAGAAAGTGTTGCTCCTTTTTTCATCAATGGCATGATGGCATTCACGACCGAAGTGTGTTGTTTGTCAGGTGTAAGATTACACACAACATCAGCTAAAGGGATCATTTCTTCGTATGTCCCGACAATGAACTCGTTATCGCTGGCATTTTTCCAAGAAACTCTTTTTTCAGCAATGGCATCAGCACGCAATGCATAAGAAATATCCAAACCTGAATCACGCATATTTAGTCCTTGATTCAAACCTTGAGCTCCACATCCAACAATCACTATTTTTTTTCCTCTTAAGGCTTCGATTCCGTTTTCGAAATGTGATTGATTCAATAAAATGCATTGTGCCAATTGTTCTATTTGCTTTCTAAAAGGCAATGTATTGAAGTAATTTTCCATTTTATTCTGCTTCTAATTCTTTTAAATATGTTTCTAATGTTTTCATTGGTTTTGATATCGCAACGCGTCCAGAACGGACAAACTCCAATACACCATATTGATCTAACTCATTGAATAAATCCTGCAATTCTTCAGGCTGACCTGTTTTTTCGATGATTGTAAATTCTTTGTCCACTGTCAGGATGCGGGCATGATGATTACGCACAATGTGTTCAGTACCTCCATTCACAAATGATTCCGTTGTGATTTTGTACAAAGCAATCTCCTGATGCACTACCTGCTCATCTGTATGAAAGAATGCTTTCAAGACTTCAACTTGTTTTTCAATCTGTGCAACAACTTTTTTTACTTGATCTAGATTCGTTTTTACAACAATTGTATAGCGATATACACCTTTTACTTCTGATTCTGAAGCAGTTATACTTTCGATGTTCAAATGCCTCCTGGTGAAGATGATTGTGATCCTATTCAAGATTCCAATACTATTTTCCGTGAAGACTGATATATTAAATACTGTTTCCATTTTTTCCTTTTATTTCAATCGCATTTCAGAAACAGATGCTCCTGTTTCTACCATTGGGAACACATTTTCTTCCTGTTCAACCACAACTTCTAGTAAGAATGCACCTTTTGAGTTGAGCATATTATCCAGTGCCTGATCCAGTTCACCGCGCTCTGTGATTTTGATTGCTTCAATCGAGTAGCCTTTAGCAATTGCTGTAAAGTTTGGATTGACGATTTCTGTAAAAGAGTAACGCCTATCGAAGAACAGCTGCTGCCATTGACGCACCATTCCTAGGAAATTGTTATTCAAGATCATGATTTTCACATCAACCTGTGACTGTAAGATCGTTCCTAGTTCTTGGATTGTCATCTGGAAACCACCATCACCAATGATTGCAACCACCGTTTGTTCTGGATTTCCGAGTTTGGCGCCAATTGCTGCCGGCAATCCAAATCCCATTGTACCCAATCCACCAGAAGTGACATTATTTCGTTGACCTTTGTATTTGTAATAGCGCGAGGTTATCATTTGGTGTTGACCAACATCTGTAACAACGATTGCTTTTCCATTTGTCTTTTCAGAAAGAAGGTTAACCACCTCAGCCATCTTTAACTGATCGCTCAGTGGATGTATGGCCTCATTTACAACTTCACTTTTTTCTACTGCTTCCAGATCACGAAATTGCTGCAACCAATGCGCATACTGCTTTGGATTAATAAGTTCGGTCAGCATTGTTAGTGCTTCCTTCGCATCCGCGTGTACTGCTATATCCGCAGGAATAATCTTGTTGAGTTCTGCTTTGTCGATATCGATGTGAATTACTTTCGCTTGCTTCGCATATTGGGAAACATCGCCTGTTACACGATCATCAAATCGCATTCCAACTGCAAGGAGCACATCACAATCATTCGTCAAAACATTTGGTGCATAGTTTCCATGCATTCCCAAGTAACCAACATACAAACTATGATCCGCTGGAAAAGCACCCAGACCTAATAAGGTTGAAGCGATTGGGATTCCACTTTTTTCGGCGAAAAGCATTAATTCCTGCTCAGCGTTTGAAAGAAATATACCTTGACCTATGAGCATCAAAGGTTTTTGAGCTGCGTTTAGTAATTCGACGGACTCATTAATTCGTGCAAGATCAATGTTTGGTGTTGGCACATAGCTTCTTATCTTGTCGCATGGTTTATATTCAAAGTCCATCATTCCAAACTGAGCGTCTTTTGTTATATCAACCAACACAGGACCAGGTCTACCCGAACGAGCAATATAGAACGCTTTTGCCATCGCATCTGGAATATCGGCAGCTTTGGTAACCTGGATATTCCATTTCGTCACAGGCATGGAAATACCGATAACATCTGTTTCTTGAAAAGCGTCTGTTCCTAATAAATGTGATGCCACTTGACCAGTCACACATACTACAGGTGTCGAGTCGATCATGGCATCAGCTAATCCAGTGATCAGATTCGTCGCACCAGGACCCGATGTTGCAAAACATACACCTACCTTTCCAGATGTGCGCGCATAGCCTTGCGCTGCGTGAATTCCCCCTTGTTCATGACGGACTAAAATGTGATTAATTGTGTCCTTAAAATCATATAATGCGTCGTAGATCGGCATTATCGCTCCTCCGGGATAACCAAATATGGTGTCAACTTTTTCTATTTGCAGACAGTGCATAACTGCCTCTGCTCCTCTTATATTCATTTCACTATTTATCAGTTATACAACCTTCAGAAGCTGATGCAACGCATTTCGCATAGCGGTATAAAACGCCTTGTTTTACCTTCAATTCAGGTTGTTTCCAGTTCATTCTTCTTTGTGCGATTTCCTCTTCTGAAATGTGGAGCGTCAATTTATTATTGACAGCATCGATTGAAATTTTATCTCCATCCTTCACAAGGGCAATCGTTCCACCTTCAATTGCTTCTGGCGTAATATGTCCGACAACAAAGCCATGTGTTCCGCCAGAGAATCTTCCATCTGTGATCAACGCCACAGTTGAACCTAGTCCAGCGCCCATTATTGCTGAAGTAGGTTTTAGCATTTCCGGCATTCCTGGACCTCCTTTTGGACCGCAATAGCTTATCACAACTACACTTCCTTCCTTTACACGACCATCTCGCACTCCATCAATTACAGTGAATTCATCTTCGAAAACAACAGCAGTTCCTTCAAAAAACTCACCTTCTTTGCCACTTATCTTTGCTACTGATCCTTCCTCTGCGAGATTGCCATACAAGACTTGTAAGTGACCTGTTTCTTTTATCGGATCGCTCAAATCACGGAAAACATCTTGTCCTTCCATCAGATTTGGAACGTCCGCCAAATTCTCTGCTACGGTCTTTCCTGTAACTGTTAAACAATCACCATGGATCAATCCTTTGCCTAGTAAGTACTTCAATACAGCTGGAACCCCTCCAACGCGGTGAAGGTCTTCCATAAGATACTTTCCGCTTGGCTTAAGATCTGCTAAAACAGGAGTCTGGTCACTAAAACGTTGGATATCATCAACTGTCAATTTCAATCCAACAGAATGCGCCATTGCTATTAAATGAAGTACTGCATTCGTTGATCCACCGAGTACCATCACCATTGTGATTGCATTGTCAAATGCCTTCATCGTCATGATATCTCGCGGCTTGATATCTTTTTCCAATAGCAAGCGTATTGCCTTTCCGGCATCAAAGCATTCCTGCTGTTTTTCGGGACTCAAAGCTGGGTTCGATGAGCTGTAAGGCAAACTCATTCCAAGTGCTTCAATTGCAGAGGACATCGTATTAGCAGTGTACATTCCCCCGCAAGCTCCGGCACCAGGACAAGCATTTTTTACAATTCCTTTAAAATCTTCAGGCGTAATAGAATTACTGAATTTTTTACCTAATGCCTCAAATGCAGAAACAATATTCAGCGATTCGCCTTTCCATTTACCAGAGTGGATTGTCCCTCCATAAACCATAATTGAGGGTCTGTTCAAGCGTCCCATTGCAATCACGGTTCCTGGCATATTTTTATCACATCCTGCAACTGCAATCATTCCATCGTACCATTGCGCTCCCATGACGGTTTCTATGGAATCGGCGATTATATCGCGTGAAACCAATGAAAAACGCATTCCGTTAGTTCCATTTGATATCCCATCACTTACTCCAATTGTATTGAAAATCAATCCAACAAGATCTTCATCCCAAACCGAGGATTTAATGTTTTTTGCCAATTCATTTAAATGCATATTGCAGGTATTTCCTTCATACCCCATACTAACTATTCCGACTTGGGCTTTTTTCAAGTCTTCTTCTGTTAAACCGATTCCATAAAGCATTGCTTGAGATGCTGGCTGTGTATCGTCTTGAGTGACGGTTTTACTGTATTTGTTTAGTTCCATTTTTTTTAGAGATAAACTTCTTTGTATTCATTTGTAGCAACACGTCGCTTGTACATGCGTTGGATAAGTATACTATTTGTGTCGTCCCATTTCATCGGAAACGTATAATCGTTAAAGAGCTCAATACCGATTACTTCTGCAGCGGTTCCGCAAAAGAAAGCCGCATCAGCCTTGTAGATTTCCTCTGGTGTAAAGTAGCGTTCTTCAACATCAATATTCAATTCCTTCGCTAATTCAAAAACGGTTGCTCGTGTTATGCCTGATAGGATATTTCCCAGCGGAGCAGTGACAAGTTTACCGTCTTTTTCGAAGAAGAAATTTGCGCCTGGACCTTCTGCCACGTTGCCGTTCATATCTGTTAATAGCGCTTCGTCAAATCCTTTTGATTTTGCTTCAGTAGTTGCGAGGATTGAATTGGTATAATGTCCTACTACTTTTGCCTGCACATGACATGCTTTTGGATTTGGTCGCTGATAAGATGATAACATAACCTTTAACATTTTATCACCAAGGTATTTGCCCCATTCCCAAGCCATGATTACAACATGAACTTCATCGGTTGGAGTTAAAGACATATTTTCCCCTAAATAGACTAAGGGGCGTATGTAGGCATCTTTCAAACCATTCATTTCAAGTAATTGATACGTGATTTGTTCCAACTCCTCAGAGGAGTATTTCAAGTTGATATGCATCATCATTGCAGAATAATGCAAGCGATCATAATGTTCTTTTGCTTTGAAAATTCGAGTTCCATCTGGAGTGTCGTAAGAACGAATTCCTTCGAAAACACCATTCCCATAGTGCATTGTTTGATTAAACAATCCAACTTTAGCATCCTTTGCTTTTACAAATTCACCGTTTAAAAAAACTACTGTTTCATCTGAATAATACATAACATTAAAAATTTACATGGATAACTAAAAAGCCTTCCTCAACAAGTGAGAAAGGCTTTTTTATAACAACAAGCATATCTCACTCCCTACGGAATGTCAATAATGATTGGAATTAAAATTGCTTGTGTCATATACCTAAAATTTGTACCTAACTTAAACCTATACTATTATTTATTGACTGTAAACTTATCTGAGTATAAGACAAAATCATTTGTCAGTTTCAGAAAGTAAACCCCCGTCGAATGAGCGTCATTTAATTTGATTTCAACTTTTCTATTGTTCGCCAAAGTAAGTACTTCAGTTCGTTGAACAAGTTGTCCCATTGAATTATATATTTCTGCCATCATTGTTTGATTTTCATCAAATTGATAGTTAATTGTAATGGACTGATTTTCTGCATTAAAAAAGGAATTAATTTCCTGATTACCCTCGATTGAACAAGAATTATCGACAGAAATGGTTTTTAGTATTTTTTCGTTGCCATCAAAATCAGTTTGTGCAATTCTGTAGTAATTAATACCTGCCAAAGTTTGATAATCTTCAAACGAATAATCAGTTTGCACAGTCGTTGTGTTTTGTCCACTTATTGTGGCAATTACATAAAATTCCAAATTACTTTCTGCCCGTGAAATTGTGAAATAGTTGTTATTGTATTCTGTTGCTGTAGACCAACTTAAATTAGCGTGCGAGTCCTTGCAGTTGCCTGAGAAGTCAATTAATTCGACTGGCAACGCTGTGCCGTAACATGAGCCTTGAAGCAAAGGGTAATTGGTAATAGCACTGGTAGTAGGAGCAATTGTATTAATTGTGTTTATAGTCCCTGATCTTGACGGATTTCCCGAGTTTTGCAAGTTAATTATTGCGGTATTATCATTTCTGATTGCTTGAGCAGTTGCACTAAAAGTGCATTCGTTAATATTGAAAATTGCTTGATTACCGAATCCTACTCTTGCATATATATGGTTACCACTCGAAGAGGAAGAATTATTAGTAAAGGTGCAAGTTGTTAAATTAACTGTTGCAGTATTACCTGACCCTGCCAAACTAGTATTTATAGCAATTGCACCGCCATTGCCGCTATTACTTACAGAGTTATTCGTAAAAGTACAGTTCGTAAAAGAGACAGTTGCACCTCTTCCAACTGTCACTGCACCGCCGTATTTTGGTCCAGAACCGGCGAAAGTAGAATTGTTAGAAAAACAAGAACCACTTACACTTAAATTAGCTCCACTAATAAATATTGCTCCACCTTCTGAAGTATTCCGATTGTCAGCAAAAATTGAATTTGTGACGTTTACATTAGTTGTATTATTCCCTAAAATATATAACCCAGATCCCCCTTGAAAATCTTTGGAATTATTTGAAAATGAATAATTATTAAAAGTGACATTGTTTCCATTACCTTCTACATTTACGCCGCCACCCGCTACAGAACCTGAAGAGTTGCAGTTTGATCCACCTCCATTAAAAGTCACCGATGAACCACCATCAATGACGATTGTGGCTGAGCCACCCCCTGGTCGATTTTCATCTGTCAGAACATTATTAAATACGATACCATTCACACTTGACACTTGGATCGCGCTTGCTCCTCCAGTTCCGTTATTGTATCCAATGATGTAAATTCCGGCTATTGTTATATTATTTGCCGTAATTTCAAACAGACGATTTGCGTCTGAACTTACGCCAGCATTATCGAATATCGTTTTTGCCGGTCCAGCGCCAGTTATAGAAATACCAGCAATACTTAGGACAAGATTGGCATCATTAAAAGTTCCAGCATCTATTCGAATAATATCTCCGGAAGTTAAGAGGCTAGAATAGGTTGTCAATAAATTAGTAAGTGTGGCCTTAGGAGTTGAAGGCGACAAACCATTATTTGAGTTGTTTCCGATTGCTGTGCAATAGAAGTCACCTATTGTGCTTCCATCATTCACATAATAAGTAGCGGATAAGGATATATGTGAAATGCAGGTTAACAAAATTGTACAGAAATTAAATTTAAGGTTTTTAATATTCTTGGACAAGTTCACCAAATGAAATGATTTCATAGCAATAAGTTTGGTTCGTTAGGTTGGTTTAACAAGACAAACATATTGCGTTAATAATTTAGTCACAAAAATGTTACGTAAGAAGCTAGAATAAAGGGTATAAAGTCTTTTAATGGGGTGAATTGTTGTCTTAATAATGTGAGTGGTTAGAAGTAATTTCTAAAAAGTGCTTGATTGCAAAATAGTTTCAGACCGCGAGAACGATCCTCTTTTTAAATAAAAATGGGCGATAATAAACTTTTTTTAAAAAGAACGTGTTTCTAGTATGCTGATATCATAGCTTCTAGAAACAGGAATCAGATTGTCAAAGAGATACATCTGCAATTTGTATGCTTGTGCCTTACCCTTTATTCCTTCAAGATGTTTAGGATTTATTAAATAGGATTTATGAACCCTACAGAAAATCACGTTTTCTTTTTCTAATAATTCCTCAATCTTTTTTAAAGAAACACGCTCCATTGATTTTTTAAGTAGATCGGTTTTATCGAGATAATAGGTTATCACATAATTATCATTGGCTTCGAAGCAGATAATGCGATCAATTGGTACTTCTAAGAGTAATTTACCATTATCATTTTCCAAATGAAATACTTTTTCTTGCTGCTCTGGATCTGTTTGATGAGAAATTAGAGAAACCTTACCCATAGTTGCAATTTTTTCTTCAGCATCTTTATATAGATAATAAAGCAGCACGAGAATACTTGGAACTAAGGCTGCAATAAAAAATGAAATTGTATGGATGAATAGATTGCCCAATTGGGTTGCGAAAAGCAAAAAGATTAAAAGAGGTCCAAGAATTCCACTGATTAAAAAAGACAGGCAGAAAAATATTTTAACTCTACCAATAGTTGAAATGAATCGGTCAGAAGCAAGTAGTAGAAGAAGTTCACTAATAGAAATAGATGTAAAAATCAATATTGCATAAGTGGTTTCTGAAAATTGAGTTGGAAAAAACTTGAATGAACCGAAAAATAAGGATATTAACACCTGTAAGGCACCAAATCCAGCAGCGATATAAACTTTATTTTTCAAGGACTTAATCATTTCTTTTTGAAGTCAATTTTTTCACACCATAAAATATTAATCCAAGGCAAAAAATGAGAAGTAGAATAACAAACCAAGTTATTTTTTGCCCATAAATTCTTAAATCTTTTTCGAATTCTTCATTTTTTTTTGCTAAATCTCGCTCTTCTTGCACATATTCTAACTCCAATTGCTTTTTAATTATTTCATTGCGATAATTCAAATCGTCAAGTTGGTTTTTAATACGTAAGCTATTCATTTCGTCATTTAAAACACTAAATTCTTTGTATTTCAAAGCTGCTAATTTCCAATCCTCATTTTCTTCATAGATGGAAATTTGTGTTCTAAGTAAATCTATTAAATGAGTGCGGATATTGTGTTTTTTTGAAAGATTTTCACCTTCTTTAAATTCGATTAATGCAAGCTGATTGTCTCCTTTCTTCAGAAATAATTGTCCTTTCAGCTTATGGAAAATTATTTTTTCTTCAAATTGATTATTTGTAATGTTTCGTCCTATGTTCTCAAGTACTATTTCAGCGTCAGAGAATCTTTCAATTTGTATATATACATCTGCAATTCCTAATTCAGCGTAGATTATCCCCTCATTGTTTTTTAATTTCTTTTCAATAATCAAGGAATTGTTAAAATACGTCAAAGCCAAATCTAGTTTATCTATGTCTTTATAGCATTCTCCTAGGTTGTAAAAACGAATTGATTGTTGAAGCGGTTGATTAAGTTTTTTTTCTAATTCTAGACTTTGATTAAAAAAATCAATGGCTTTCTCATACTCATGTTGAAGTTGGTAAACACTCCCGATGTTATTTAAACATGCCGATTTTCGGGCCATGTCGTTTATTTTTTCGGCCGTATTTAGTGCTTTTAAACTGTAATCAAGCGCCGTGACATAAAAACCTCTGTTTTTGTTGACAATCGCAAAAATTGTGTAGGCATTTACTGTATAAAATGAAGGCTTTCCTTTAAGACTGGCGTCTAATAAATTGCCTGCATCCATTAGTACTTTAGATGCATTGTTTTCTAAAGATGAAAAAGCGATTGAATCTAATTTTTTTAACTCTTCAGACTCATTATTTTGAGCAGCAACGGTTAACGCGTTCCAAAAACACAAGATTGTGAAAATAAAAAATCGTCTCTTAAGGCTCATAATTGAAGCCAAAGAAACGATTTTTTTTTCTAATTCTTTTGTTCGACTTGAATCAAAAAGACGATTATTAAATTCGTGCTCTCGATCCTTGGGCAAAAGGATTAGGAGTTACAAAACGTAAACTAAATTCAAACCCACCTCTTGAATTACTTGTTGTTGACAAGGAAGATAGATTGAAATCATAGCTAAAACCAAGTGAATAATTAGCATAATCTAATTGAATACTAGTAATTAAAGCATCCTTAAGTCTATAGTTTAAACCGAGTGAAATGGCTGTTGTTTTTACGAACCCTGTATATTGCGATCCTTCATTAATCAAATAACGAAAGACATTACCAACTAATATTTCTCTTTGTGCACCTTGTTGTAAGAAATATACTTCGGGGATAAAGGTCAAATTCGTATTTGTTTTTCCGAGCTCCATGTTACCGTATGCAATTATTTTTGTATTCATTTTCTCTGAAGATGCGCCGATAAACGAAGTAGAGGGAAGTCCAAAATGAAAAACAGAAGCGCCAAAGTTCACTTTTACACCGTTGTTTTGAGTGATGTATCCTTGATCTTTTCCATATGACCAAGCAAAACCAGCCCCAGCGTCGAGATAGGTAAAGCTATTTGAATTAAGGTTTTCTCCTGAAACTAAATTGCTGTTGTATGCTCCTGAAGCATATTGATTTTCCCAACGAAGATTCGAGTAATCTATGGAGCGTTGACCAAAACCAGCCATAATTCCGAAGCTCAACTTGCTTAATTCGTCTAATTTGATAGCACTTGAAATGTTTAAATTTCCTTGTGTCATTCCCATTTTTGCATCTCCTGCTTTATCGTTTAGGAACTGAAAACCTATTCCAAGTGAAGCTCGTTTTCGTTGATCTTTTATGGTATTCATATCGAACGAGAATGCAGAAGTTGTGAAAGGAGTAGCAACAGATTTCCATTGTTCTCTATAATTGAGAGATGCTCTCAAGTTGTAATTGAAACCAGCATTGGCTGGATTAACCATTAAAGGTGTCATTCTGTATTGCGAGAAATGCACATCTTGTGCTGAAGTTTTAAGTGTTTGCAATCCAACAAACAACAAAACGATAAGTAATTTAAAAGTTTTCATGTCTATCAATTATTTGATTAGTGTAACATTTCCAGAATACTTCTTAGACGCTGTATCTGAGTTTAGTTTGATGTCTAGCGTGTAAACGAAAACACCACTATCAAGTTCCTTGTCTTTGTATTTTCCATCCCAAGAACCGGTAGGACTTTCTGTTTGGAAGATAACTTCCCCCCATCGATCATACACCTTTAGAGACATTTCTTCTACGCAGCTTGGATTGATTTTTATTCTAAATTGACTGTTCATATTATCTCCGTTTGGAGTAAAGGCAGTTGGAACAAATAAATCACCACATTCAATAGCAATGTATACAGTCGCAAAATCGGTGTCCGTGCATCCATTTGCATCGATTAAAGTGACTACATATGTTGTGCTTACAGTTGGACTAACCGTTGTACTTGTTATATCGCCATTTTCCCATACTAAACTTCCATTGCCAGAGGCTGTTAAAGTGGCTGATTCGCCTAAGTTTATTGTATAATCAACACCAGCATCGACCGTTTCAGGCACAGGTATATTATTTAGTGTGACATCAAAGGAAGAAGAACTACATCCTGTATTAATGTCTGTAACCGTAAAGGAATAGGTTTGTCCTGGATTCAAAAGTCCTACACTTGTTGTGGAGAGAGGAATAATTGAGCCTCCATTTGTCATCGTATATTGGAAATTGGCACCAATTGGAGAAACGATTTCAACAGAGCCTGTAGGAGTTAAGCATGTGGGTTGTTCAGTAATATTCACAATAGGTGCATCTGGAGCATTTGGCACAGCATTAACTGTTAGAAGTGTTTCATTAGAGATACAACTTGTACTATTATTCTCCACATAAACTGAATAAATCCCGGGAGTTAAGCCAGCAAATATAGGAGATGCTTGAAAGTTAATACCATCCAAACTATAGGTGAAATTTGTTCCTAAAGGAAGTGTAATTTCTAATGTTCCAGTTGGCAGTGCACAGGTCGGTTGAATTGTTACAGATGCGGTAGGGGATGCAGGAGCATTCGGAATCGGGTCAATTGCAGCGGATAAAGAGTTGAGTGAAATACAGCCATTTAAATCAGTTACAGAGAATGTGTAAGTTGTGTATGCTGATAAATCAATGAAAGTGCCAGTTGAACCTGAACCTATTAAAACGATACCTCCCGGATTTGCTGTTACAGTCCAGTTTCCTGTAGAAGGCAGACCAGATAATTCTACGGATCCATCAGGAATTGCACATGTCGGTTGGGTTATTGAACCAATGATTGGAGCATTAGGAGCAGTCGGTACAGCATTAATCGCTGCTATTTCTGAAGCAATTGATGCACATCCTTGATCATTTGTAACGGTATAGGTATAACTGCTGTTCGCGGGTTGTCCTGTAAATGTGTATGTTGATCCCGCCCCAGTTATGTTGCCACCAGGATTTGCCGAAATTGTCCAATTTCCAACTGGTAATCCTGTAATTTCGATGCTACCTGTAATTTCGATGCAATTGGGTTGAGTTATGGCACCAATGTTAGGTGCAGAAGGTGTTAATGGTTGAGCATTGATTATTGCAACTAATGAAGCTGCTGAATTACATCCACTATTATCTGTTACTGAAAAAGTATATGTACCTGAAGAAAGCCCAGAAAATATACCTGTTGTACCAGTAGAATTTAATGTTAATCCACTAGGTGATGCAGTAACTGTCCAAGCACCTGTTGACGGCAGCCCGCTTAGCGAAACTGATCCTGTTGAAATCAAACACGTAGGCTGAACGATAGCTCCTGTAATCGGAGGGGTTGGTGAAAACAAGTTGATAACTGCATTGGTTGAGTTGACAGATGTACAAGAAGTTGCTGTGTTAGTAATTGTAAATGAATACGTTGTATTTGAAGACAGTCCGCTGAATGTTGTTGCAGAAGTGTTCCCAGTTTGAGTGAGGCCTCCAGGTGATGCAGTAATTGTCCAGTTGCCCGCAGGAAGTCCTGATAAATCTACACTACCAGTTGGTGTTATACAGGATGGTTGTGTAATTCCTCCAACAATTGGTGCGCTTGGTGCAGTTGGTATTGCATTCATGACTGCATTTAATGTTGCTGTTGAGGTACAACCAGAACTATTGGTAACTGTAAAATTATATATTCCAGAGGCAACCAATCCTGTAACTGTAGTTGTATTGCCTGAACCCGAAACACTTCCACTTGGCGAAATATTAACAGTCCAATTGCCACTAGCAGGTAATCCAGACAAATCCACGCTTCCAGTATTCGATAAACAACTTGGCTGTTGAATAGCTCCCAAAACAGGCTGTACAGGAGTGTTTGGTTGTGTATTTATAACTGCTGCTAAAGAGGCCGCTGAAATACACCCGCTATTATCGGTAACTGTAAATGTATATGATGTCCCGCTAGATAGACCAGAAAAATTAGCCGTTGTACCTGTTGAATTGATTGTTTGGCCACCCGGTGCAGCAGTGACTGTCCAAGTTCCTGTTGCAGGTAGTCCGCTTAATGCTACTGTTCCTGTAGAAATCAGACAAGTGGGTTGTGTTATTGCACCTAAAATAGGTGAGGTAGGAGTGTATAAACTGATTGCTGCATTATTGGATAAAACTGAAGTACACCCAGCTGAATTTGTAACAGAAAATGTGTAGGTTGTATTTGATGCCAAGCCTGTGAATGTATAACTCGTTCCTGTTCCAGTTTGAGTCAAACCACCCGGTGATGAGGTAATTGTCCAAGTCCCTGTTGATGGTAATCCACTTAAAATGACAGATCCAGTTGGTGTTAAACAAGAAGGCTGTGTTATCGCTCCGATTGCTGGTGACGTTGGATTTGATGGAATTGAATTTATTAGTGCATTAGCTGAAGGAACGGATGAACAACCTGCAGTATTTGTCACAATGAAAGAATAATTAGTTGCAGGATTCAATCCTACAAAATTGGCACTCGTTCCATTTCCGGATAGAGTTGCTCCTCCAGGAGAGGCAGTTACCGTCCAATCACCAACAGAGGGAAGACCTGATAATAGGACTGAGGCTGTTGGTGTGGCACATGTAGGCTGAGTTATAGATCCCAATGTTGGTGCAGAAGGATCTGTGCATGATAGAGTTGTAAAACTTCCTGCCTCAAGATAAACAACAGCATCATATGCTCCATCGTTTACATCTGTTATAAGTAATTTAATATGGTAGGTTTGACCCGGAGTTAATCCAGTTTGTTCAGCTGTTAAAATGATTGTATTCCCATTTAATTGTGTTCCATCAATTGTTCCTAGGTACTCGGCGGTTGAGTTATTCTGAATCCATGCAGGATTGGCAGATTGACAATTTGATGCTGAAGGTGCTCCACCACTTGAGCCAACGGTCCCGCCGTTTACTGAGTTAATTGATACTTGTGATCCATTTGCTAATCTAGCGATGTTTCTTGCATTATTCGTAAATCCTTGTCCTCCTGCGATACCTGGGCCGCTTATAAGAAATCCAAACTTGTCATTATATGAAGAACATTGATAATTTATCAAACCACTGTTGTCTGTATATTCTTCTGAACCGAAAATGTATCGGAATTGAACCACATTTGATACAGGTACAAAATCAAATTCTAAAATAGCTGCATTGTAGTAATTGGCTGCTCCTGCAAGAATATTGACATCATTAATAACAGTAGCACATGTACCTCCTTCCCTAATTTCGCCAGCTGTACATGAAACAAAATTTGTACTCATTTGAGTCGCTGCCTGAGGGTTTTGGCCTAACGTTAAAGGTATATTTGAAGTGTTTCCGGTTGATAAAACAACCCCCGAACTAAAGCCCATTTGAGCTAGTGTAGTTGTTGCCGTTGTAAAGTATCCAACTTGATAGCGGTTTGAATTATTGTAAACCCCAGAAAAAGTAACATTTGAAATTGTGGTACCATTCCCTGCTGGAACCAAAATTCCATCCACAAGTTGAGAGGGAGTATAAAGTGTGTTGTTGATGGTTATTTGAGAATGCATATACTGCAGTGCAGCAAGCATTAACAACGTTAAAGACATTCTTTTCATAGTTTGTGTTTAAATTTGAACGATACTTTTGGGTAGGCCAATTGAGTTATCAGTAAATTTAAAACAACTGTTAATGGTGTATTAAAAGAATGTTAGGTATAGATAAATACAATGGTATATTGCTAGAAAATGAGGTGAATGGTTATTCAGAAAATGGTGAATAGTTTCATTTACACTGATTAACTTCCGTACATCATTAAGTATGATTTCAAAAAAGGCATCAATTCACCGTTTAGAACTTTGTCTGGATCATTAACCGAGAAATCTGTTCGGTGATCTTTTACTCGTCTATCATCGAGCACGTAACTTCGAATTTGAGATCCCCATTCAATTTTTTTCTTTCCTGCTTCAATTTGTTCTCTCGATTCAGCGCGCTTTCTTAATTCGATTTCATACAATTGAGAACGCAACAATTGCATTGCTTTTTCACGATTTCCTAATTGAGAGCGGGTTTCTGTATTTTCGATTACAATTCCAGTAGGAGCATGCTTCAAACGAACACCTGTTTCAACTTTGTTGACATTTTGTCCACCAGCACCACCAGATCTAAATGTATCCCAACTAATATCAGCTGGATTAATATAAATTTCGATTGTGTCATCAACAGAAGGATAAACATAAACAGAGACAAATGAAGTCATTCGTTTTCCTTGTGAATTGAAAGGACTTACTCTGACCAATCGATGTATTCCGTTTTCACCTTTCAGATAACCGAAAGCAAATTCGCCTTCAATTTCGATTGTTACGGTTTTTACACCAGCAACATCACCTTCTTGAAAATTAAGTTCTTTCGTTTTGTAACCATGTTTTTCAGACCACATGATGTACATACGCATCAACATACCAGCCCAGTCACATGCTTCGGTTCCTCCTGCTCCGGCTGTTATTTGAATAACTGCACTCAATGCATCTTCCTCACCAGAAAGCATGTTTTTGAGCTCCAGTTCTTCGATTTTCTTCGTTAATTCATCCGCTAATAAATCAACACTTTCTTCCTCAGATGGATCTTCTTTGGCAAATTCCATCAAGACTTCTAGATCATCAAGAATTGTTTTTAATTCATCGTAAGTTGCAACCCAGTATTTTAGGTTACGAATATGCTTCATTTTAACTTCTGCAGCTTTGGCATCATTCCAAAAATCAGGGTCTTGCGACTTAAGTTCTTCTTCCTGTAATTGGATTCTTTTTTCGCCAATTTTCAGATATGCTTCGATAGCCGATATCCGTTGAGACAGTTCTTTAAATTGATCAAGATTTATCATAAGGTTGCAAATTTAATAAAAAGCATTCATGTCTTTTAAATTATAGGAGAACATACTCTAAAATACGAATTGCACTAAAAATCGGTAAGTGATTTTTAAAAGTTAATAAAAAAGCAAAAACAATTTCTAAAAATCCAATGTATGGGTTTGAAAAAATAATACATTTGCGACAAAATTTATTAAAATGAATGTACCTCAAAACTTAAAGTATACAAAAGACCACGAGTGGGTGCTTGTAGAAGGAGATGTTGCAACAGTTGGAATTACTGATTTTGCGCAAGGCGAATTAGGTGATATTGTATACGTAGAAATTGAAACAGTTGGTGAATCAATTGATCATGAAGAAGTCTTTGGTTCAGTTGAAGCTGTAAAAACAGTTTCCGATTTGTTTATGCCTGTTTCTGGTGAAATTATCGAGTTCAACGAAAAGTTAGAGGCTGATCCTGAATTGGTAAATTCTGATCCTTATGGTGACGGATGGATGATTAAAGTAAAAATTTCAGATGCATCTCAAGTGAACGATTTGTTAGACGCAGCTGCGTATTCAGCTTTAATTGGTTGATTTTTTAGAATAGAAATTGAACGTTTGGTAAATTAGATTGTAAAGTTGTTTAATCTGTAGCTTTTATATAGTGTATCAAAAGGTCTATTGATTTTTGGAACACTATTTGCAAAAGAAAATTTTATATATTTACCAATTAAATTTATGAGTCATGGAAGTTAAAAAAAATGTTGAAGCGGATATCGAAAGATTGAAAACACCAATTATTTTTATTGGATTGTTATTTGTCGGTAGTTTGGTGCTAGCATCTTTCTCATATACTGAAGCTGTAGATAATGGTGAGTTGTCAAAAGTTGATGCTACCACAGCGGCCGTTAATTATCAACAGGATGTAAAAAAGGATGAGGATACACCACCACCCCCACCACCGCCATCTGTTGATGCACCGCAACCTGTTCAAGAAGAAATTATTGAAGAAGAAAATAAGGAAACGATACCAACTACTGTTGTTGAAGTGATGCCAGAAATTGTTGTTGCAGAAGAAACAGTGATTGAAGTTCAAGAAGAAATTATTGAATTCCCAGATGTAGAGGCAGGTTTTCCAGGTGGAACAGCTGAATTACAGCGTTGGATTGTTCAAAACATTCAATATCCTCAAACGTCAATTGAGATGAATGAGCAAGGAAGAGTTTATTTATCATTCGTTGTTGAAGCAGACGGATCAATTTCAAATATTGCAGTTGAAAGAGGTGTAAGTGCTGATTTGGACAAGGAAGCAAAACGAGTTGTTCGTACCATGCCTAAATGGACACCTGGTGAAGCGAAAGGTAAAAAAGCACGTGTGCGTTGTCGATTACCAATCAACTTCACATTGAATTAAGAAATAAAATTTATATCGAAAATCCTCACTTAGGTGGGGATTTTTTATTTTCGCTTAATTATATACCATGGTATATAATTTGTATTTTTGTTCAAAATAAAATCGTATGGCTTATTTATTCATGTTTATTGCAATGGTAATGTTCCTTTCTATTTTCTACGTTTGGAATAAACTCACAACAATACTATTAATTGTTTTTACAACACTAATTGGATTTACACAGCTAAATTCTCTCGAAAATCCATCTTACGGTTTTATGATTGTGCCAATCATATACCTATTCTTGAATTTTGCCTTTGCTAACATTAAAAAAATTGAAGCTTTGAAATGGAAGTTTATTTTTCCATTAGTCCTAACCGCAATTTTTCTAATTCCTACTGGTATTCAGATTAATTTCAATGAGTACGTGCTTGAATTGTCAAGTCTATCAAGTTTGTTTTTAATTGGCTTTGGGACTTTGATAATTCCTATTGCTGGCTTGAAAGTGAAAATTGTTGCCAAACCATTTCAAATCGTAAATAAAGATCAACTTGAACATGCTGTTGTAATTCTCCTTGTTGGCATCGGAATGTTTATTTCAAGTTTTTTTGCATCTTATTTTGGAGTTTATCTTTTTGCTTTTGGATTTTTAGTTTCAACATTCTATCAGAATAACACTTATCAAAACACTGTAGGGTTCATTCTGTTATTTTCATCCTTAAATTTATTTTTGAGTCTTGCCGGAATTGATGTTCTCGATCTTTCGCTGGGTAAGTCAGCCGAAGGATTATTATTTGGAGCGGCTTTGTATTTATTGATGAAAAGTATGTTGTCAGCAAGAAAATATAAGCCCATCGCTATTGGTGCAGCCCTTCTGCTTGTTGTTTTGGTGATGAGTGGTTTAATGCTAATTGGGACACAAAAAGCAGACTTCGGTGGCGTGGACAGTTTCTTAATTGCGTTATTAGCACTATCATTCGGTTTTGTCTTGGAAGTGAAGGGTCAAATGGGTGTAGCTTTGGTAAGTTTATTGATGGGTTTAGGTTTAGTATTAGTGCCTTTAACGATTAATTCAGAAGAGACTGAGGCAGACAAAACTACTCTGAGTCCAATAGCTGCAACGAAAGAAAGTAAAATCGAAGAGAAGAAAAGTCATTTTGAATCGAAAGGTATTTCATTAGATAGTATTGTTGGAAATTACTCCATTAATCCAAAAACAGCGCAACTCAATTTTGAATTGGGACCAAAAGGGGGGCGCACAAAAGGTGCGTTTAACACTGTGACGGGTGATATTCAAATTAAAACCAATCTGTCAAATTCAACTTTTAGTGTTGATTTACCTGTAAATGAGCTAACCACTTTCAATAAGTATCGCGATGAATCTTTGATGGATGTTGGGTATTTCAATGTGAAGAAATTTGATAAAATGACCTTCAAAACATCAACATTAATAGCGAAGGGTGATGGATATGAAATGCAAGGTGCTTTTACGATGCTTGGAGTAGTTAAGAATATTACGGTGCAAGTAAAGTATATAGGTAAATCAATAAATGGCAAACCTATTCTGGTTGGTAAATCTTCACTAGATAGAACGGAGTTTGGTATGAAACCAGATCCGAAGGAAGGAAATGTGGTTGATTTTGAATTTAGCGTGGAATTGCTTCAAAAGTAAAAAGGTCGACCATGTAGTTTTCCATCGCTTAAGATGAGTGCTGGAAAAGGTATTTTTAATGCATTGAACTGTTTTAATACCATTTTAACCCATGGTCTTTTAGCTGGTATTCGACTAAAATCGATATCAAGTGAAAGAAGCCATTCACGTTGTGCAAAATAGCTTGTCCCATCAGGAGTAACAAACGAATCGGCATCTCCTTTTATTTTTGCATTCGCGCTATATCCAACAGAAAAGCACGCCCATTTTGGAAGTTTGGAATGCTTGAAAAAAGTAGATGGATTAATGGATAACCAATAGGTTTGACCATTGTAATCTTTTAATAATTGTTCCGTGAAATTTGAACCTAGTACTTCAGGCCTTAACTCAGCAAAGGGACTTGGAGAATAGGAAAATTTAGGAAGAATACGCTGTTCTTTCCAAGCTATTTCTTGTATCGCATAAGCACCTGTTCCCAGAGTGTTACCGAGCATATCATACCAAGAGAATCCCCATTCGGCGCTAAATCCATCGAAAAGTTCAAGTGTTGTTTGAAAACCAAATCCAATACTAGATCCTAGAGCAATAGATTTGTTTCGTGATAAACCAGTCCATTGATACAATTCACTCGCATTCATTGCCAGATGGTAGTTGGTGTAAAAATGTCCCATCTTATCCATCTGAAGCCAATTAGAACCATCATTAAATGTCTGAAAGGACGATTTTTCAATATTCTTGTACCAAATTTCATGGAGCCCAATCATACCTCCAGCCCAGGTTGAACCTAATCCAATCGAAACAATGGTGAAACGTTTTTTATTCAATGAGTCGGCAGATGTAAAAAATCGATCTTGACTCCAAATTATTGGGGTGATGTTTAGAATAAGAAAGATGCTGAGTAAAAGCTTTTTCACGTTTCGAAATTAAACTAAACAAGCTAATTGTGTGAACAAAAGTGTTGAAAAAATAAAAAAAGTCAAAATACGTTCCATCAATATAATCGTACTTTTAGGATTCTGATTAAGTCAGAAAAAAAATAAAAATTAAAGAATGAGTAAGATAAGAAAGGATTGGAACGAAATTCGAATTAACGATAGTTGGGCAATTTTCAAAATAATGTCTGAGTTTGTTGAGGGCTACGAACGCATGGCTAAAATAGGTCCTTGTATTTCAGTTTTTGGTTCAGCACGCACTAAACCTGATAATAAGTACTATCAAATGGGTGTGGAAATTTCTGAGATGCTTTCTCGCGCTGGCTATGGTGTTATCACAGGTGGTGGACCAGGAATTATGGAGGCTGGAAATAAAGGTGCTCAGCAAGGAGGTGGAAAGTCGGTTGGATTAAACATTGATTTGCCATTTGAACAGAACCATAATCCGTATATTGATCCAGAGCATAATTTAGAATTTGATTATTTCTTTGTGCGTAAAGTGATTTTTGTGAAATATGCACAAGGTTTTGTCGTCTTGCCAGGTGGTTTTGGCACAATGGATGAGCTTTTTGAGGCCTTGACATTGATTCAAACAAAGAAAATTAATGAGCGACCTGTTGTACTAATTGGCAAACAATATTGGCAAGGTCTTTTCGATTGGATTAAAGAAAGCATGTTAAATATGGAGCAAACTATATCGTCTAAGGATTTAAGTATGTTTTCAATTGTTGACACTCCGGAAGAAGCATTCAAGTGCATTGAAGATTTTTACAAGTCACATGCCTTGTCTCCAAACTTCTAATTTCTGTTAATAATAACATAGTTAATGCATATATTTGTCGGGTTGTAATTAAATCTATGGATACGTTAAAAAAGCTGAGAGCATTTATTTGGACCAGAGAGTTTCTTAAGAAATTTGGTTTGGTTGTATTGTTTTACCTTTTGGTGATTACAATAACCATTTTTTATCTTTCATCTTATACAAATCATGGCCAACAGATTTCCGTTCCTAATTTAGTAGGTAAAACAGTTGCGAAATCAACCACAATATTGGAAGAGCTAGATTTAACCTATGAAGTATTAGATTCAATTTATGACCCTTCAAAACCAGAAGGAACAATTATAGATCAAGACCCTGATCCAACATCTTTTTCAAAAGTTTTTGTAAAAGAAGGTAGAATTATTCGTTTGCGCGTTTCCAAGAAATCGAGAATGATTGAAATGCCTAGTTTAGTGGATAAATCGGAACGATTTGCTGAAAGTATTTTAAAGAATAGAGGATTAAAATACAGAATTCAATACCAACCAACAAACGAAGCGAATGGTGCAGTTTTGAAACAAATGTATCAAGGTAAACAAATAGAAGAAGGGGTTCGAATTCCAATTGGATCTACCATAACATTAGTAGTTGGTAGAAATGAAGCTGGTGCTCCTGTTGATATTCCAAATCTTTTTGGTTTGACAATAATGGAGGCTAAAATGCGTTTAGAATCTTTAGGCAAATTTGAATTGTTTACTGTTTGCCCTGATTGCGCCACTGCAGAGGATTCTTTGGGAGCATTTATTCAGTCACAATCACCAGAATTCCTGGAAGGAATGCAAATTCCAAATGGTTCTACGATCACTGTTTATGCTTCTAAGGATGTTCAATAATGTGGTTAATTAATGACCAGCTTATGAAATTTTTACTATCAACAATTACTTTTATTTCAGTTTTCACTTCCGTTTTTTCACAGGGTGAAGAGATAGGTCCGCTAACTTTTAATTCAAGTCTAAATGCTGCTAACAGTTTGAATATACTGAAGTCAGGAAGTACTTTCGATAGCACGTTTATTTATATATCGGATACACTTTCGCTTCCATTTTTTGATGAATTTAGCAAAAATCATTTTCAGCAATACAATGCTGATTACTCAGATTTTGGAGTTACAAGTGATAAGAAATACCAATTGTTAAATAATATAACTTCATCACCAATATCAAATGACTTTTTAGCTACTGGACAACAGACGTTTCGACGTGTATATGATTTGAACACTGCTACTTTCATTGATCAGAATTTTGATGATAGCATCGTTAAAGTTGGTGATTTAAGCACTTATCCGGTGGTGTATACTCCAACAAGTATGTATCCTCCTTTTTACATTTATGATACAATTGGAGCTCCTGATATCCCCGATACAGTTTGGATTGTTGGACCAGAATACTATCAGGATTCAGCAACACAATTTTTTGCACCATTGAATGATGCAAACTCTTTTTGGCTAGATGCACAAGCCTATCATAATTACCGTTACGGCTTTGAGCCAAGATCTTTAGGTGTTGTCACATTTGATGGATTGGATGAAAATGGGTTTCCTTATGCGATTGGATCAACAATAACCAATTATGCAGATTTCTTGACATCTAAGCCACTAGATATGGCACCTTTAAATGCAGGAGATTCAGTTTACTTTAGTTTTTTATATCAAAAACAAGGATTTGGAGATATTCCGGAGGATGGCGACTCTTTAGTGCTTGAGTTTTATGCGAAAGACTTAGATCAGTGGTTTAGAGTATGGAGCGTCAATGGTGGAGCAACAGAGCCATTTAAATCTGCCACAATTTTAGTGGAGGATGCGAAATATTTCAAAAAAGGGTTTCAATTTCGCTTCAAGAACTATGGCGCTCTCTCAGGTTCTCTAGATCATTTCCATATTGACTATGTCCATTTGCGCCCTCTTTCTGGCTATCAAGATACCTTATTTAAAGATTTCGCTTTTTCTTATACAATAGGAAGTCTATTAAAAACATATACTTCTGTACCGTGGGATCATTTCAAAAATAATTCAACAGGAAAAATGAACGATGCTGCGCAAATTGTAGTGCACAATGGAAGTAATTTGACAGAGAACAATCAAAATGGAGCAATAGAGATTAATTATGGCGGAAGCGCAGAAGGTAACTATACATTAATCGCCCAAGATTTGTCAGGAGGCGCTATTAATTATGGTCCGCGAACTACTTATTATTCAGAACATGATCTCTCAGGTGGATATGTTTATGATATTACAAAATTAGGAACACAAGTAGAATTTGATTTGTTAGCAACAGCTTCGGCGCAATTCCCTAACTTCCCTGGTAACGATTCAACGGTGGCGACTCAAAAATTCAGTAATTATTATAGCTATGACGATGGCTCTGCTGAGGCCGCTTATGGTCCAACAGGTGCGCAAGCGCGTTTGGCAATTAAGTACACTGCCTATGAAGTAGACTCGTTAATTGGGATGAATATGCATTTTGTACCTTCCGTAAATGATGTGTCCAATAATTTGTTTCTTTTAACTGTATGGGATGATAATGATGGAATTCCTGGAACAGTTTTATATCAGGATGAATCATTTTTCCCAAGACAGCCAATCTATTCAAATGATCAGAATGGATTTATTACCTATTATTTTAAAGATACAATGAAGGTGGCTGTTGGTCAAACCTTTTTTGTTGGATGGAAACAATTTGATGCTGAAAGATTAAATATTGGTTTAGATCGAAATTTAGATAATAAAACGGAAACTTACTACAGCATCAATAATGGTGTAAATTGGTCAACTTCGAATTTTGATGGTTCAGTGATGATACGTCCAATTTTCTCGACAGCCGTTGATGCAGAATTGGGAGTGCCATCAATTGTGAATGAAGAAATTTCTGTTTCAATTTATCCAAATCCAACTAGTAACAGTGTAACTATTGATGTAAATGGTGCAAATTATGAAGGTGCAGATTTATATTCAACAGATGGTCGCCTAATTAATTCTGCTGAAGAAACAAAAATAGATATGTCGTCATTGCCAAATGGTATTTATTTCATTCGTTTGAAAGGTCTAAACACAAAGGCTTATAAAGTAATTAAGAATTAATGAGTGAAGAGATTGAAGAAGTAGAAGGGGACGAAGAAGAGTTATTTGAACATTATCGCCTAAAAGCAGATCCAGGTCAAGAAGTAATTCGAATTGACAAGTTCTTAATGGATCGATTACCAAATACTTCTAGAAATAAAATTCAAGATGCTGCTAAAAATGGCAATGTCTTGGTGAATGAAAAAGCTGTAAAGCAGAATTACAGAATAAAACCAGGAGACGAGGTTTCTATCGTGATGCCCTATCCGGTAAGAGAAATCGAACTTATTCCTCAAGATATTCCGATTGATATTGTTTATGAAGATGAGGACTTAGTAGTTGTTTCTAAACCATCTAATATGGTTGTTCATCCAGGTTATGGAAATTATACAGGAACACTTGTTAATGCGCTTGTTTTTCATTTCGACAAGCTTCCTCAGCGTCAACATGATTATTTTGGGAGACCAGGTTTGGTTCATCGACTAGATAAGAACACAACCGGTATAATGGTGATTGCAAAGACAGAATCCGCACTTACATATTTAGCTAAACAATTTTTTGATAGGACTTCGGAAAGAAGATACCATGCGCTCGTTTGGGGTGATGTAAAAGAAGATGGAACTGTTACAGGTCATATTGGAAGATCGTTAAGAAATAGAAAAGTTATGGCTGTTTTTCCAGAGGGAGATCATGGAAAACATGCAGTTACACATTACAAAGTACTCGAACGATTTGGATTAGTGACTTTGATTGAGTGTAAATTGGAAACAGGAAGAACGCATCAAATTCGGGCGCATATGAAATCGATTGGGCATCCATTGTTTAATGACAATGAGTATGGAGGAGACACAATTGTAAGAGGTACAACAAGTGCCATGTATAAAAAGTTTATTGACAACTGTTTTGCTTTGATTCCTGGTCAGGCATTGCATGCTAAAACGCTTGGTTTTA
The DNA here is from genome assembly GCA_021740745.1 of Crocinitomicaceae bacterium. GTDB lineage: Bacteria > Bacteroidota > Bacteroidia > Flavobacteriales_D > Crocinitomicaceae > M0103. Next base: position 49,037 of record JAIOZF010000007.1, read on the forward strand.
CCCATCCAGTGACTAAAGAATTTATGCAGTTTGATTCTGATCTTCCAACTGGCTTTAAATTAATTTTGGATAAGTGGAAATCTTATACTTCGAATGTAGAAATCGAGGTGTAGTTAATAGTTTGACACAATTAATTTTCATATCATTTGTGAGTCATAAGTTTTGATTATTTTTACATTTCAACATTTTTTAGAATTATAAATATTATTGATTGTTGGGAATATTAAGAAATTATTAGTTTCTTCGCTTCTGATTTTCAAATTGAAAAATAGCTCTATGTATAAAAAAATTGCTCTTTCCCTAGCTTTTACAGCGGTTACGCTTGTTTATTTCGCGCAAAGCAAAATAGTTCTTGAAGCTGAATCGTACTTTATATCAGAGAAATACTGTGAAGCTGCAGACAAATGCAGTCAAGCGTATTCTAAATTATCTCGAAAAGGAAATATGGCCAAGAAGCAAAAGGCTGGAATGGCATATAAAACTGCAGAGTGTTATCGTTTCACAGAGCGTTACAGAGAAGCTAACGAATGGTATGATCGTGCTATCTTGTTAGATTATCAAGATATTCAACCAGAAGTATATTTCAACAACGGTGAAATGCTTCGAATGATGGGTGAATTCGATAAGGCAGTAAAGAACTATGAGTTGTTTAACAAGCTTGTACCACAAGATACCAGAGGTGAAGTTGCAATTCGTTCATGCAAGGACAGTAAGAATTTTGTTGCCAACAAAACGCGTCACGTAGTAGAGAATCAAACAGCCATCAATAAGAAAGAGATAGACATGGCTCCTATGTTTGCAGATAGAAAAGATACTAAGTTCTATTTTGCATCAAGTCGTGAAAACAGCACAGGTTCAGATAAAGATCCAAGAACTTGTGAAAATTATATGGACTTATGGGTTTCTGAGGTTGATAAAAAAGGAAATTGGGGAGAACCTAAATTAATTGATACGGATGGTTTAATTAACACAGAAGATAACGAGGGGACTGTTTGTTTTGATGGTAGAAACAAAAAAATGTTCTTCACACGTTGTCCAAGTATTAAAAAACAAAATCTAGGGTGTGACATTTGGATGTCTGAAGCAAAAGGGAAAGACGAATGGGGTGCACCAACAAAATTAGTTTTGAAAACAAGTGATACAATTTCAGTTGGACATCCTTGCGCATCAGAAGATGGAAATTATTTAGTTTTTGCGTCTGACATGCCTGGTGGATTCGGTGGAAGAGATTTATGGTATACAACATATGATCGTAAGTCTGAAACTTGGTCAGCTCCTAAAAATATGGGTCCTGAAATCAATACGCCAGGAAATGACTTGTTCCCAACTTTTGGAAAAAACGGTGATTTATTTTATGCTACTGATGGTTTACAAGGACTTGGTGGATTAGACTTATTCAAAGCTAAGAAAGTAGGAACTGAAAATAAATGGGAAAATCCAACTAACCTTGGGTTTCCTATCAATTCAGAAAATAACGATTACGCTTTGATCGAGTTGGATGAGAAAAAAGGGTACTTTACATCAGAACGAAAAGGACCAAACGGAGAATACGGTGCTGACATCTACAGCTACAAACTGCCTCCGAATATTTTCGATGTTAAAGTTATCGTTAATGAAACTGGTGACAAAACGAAAAAAATCAAAGATGTTCGTGTTGTAGTGAAAGGATCTGATAACTCAACGTGGGAAGGAATGACAAATGCACAAGGAACTGTTTTCTGGGATAAGAAACCGAATTCAGATCGTTATGTAAATGAAGAAACGTCATATTCTATTGCCATCTCTAAAGAAGGTTACCATGAAAATAAAAAGGGAGAACAATTCACTACCGTTGGTTTGAATTACGATCAAAATTTCGTAATTGAAATGCAATTGCTACCTAAAAAACCAATTCGTTTACCAGAAGTACGTTACCCTTTGAACCAATGGTCTTTGTTAGTTGACTCGACAATCAACTCTCCAGATTCATTGTTGTTCGTTTACAATTTATTACAAGAGTATCCAGAAATGGTTCTTGAATTAAGTTCACACACGGATTCACGTGGAAAGGATGCTGCCAATCAAAAGTTATCTGAAAATCGTGCAAGAGCATGTTACAAATATTTAATTGAGCAAAAAGGAATTGATCCAAGAAGAATTGTTCCTGTTGGTAAAGGTGAATTAGAGCCTAGAACTATTTACAGAAATGGAGATAGCTATGCCGTAAGTATTCCTAAGGATGAAACTGGAAATGAATTACCAGGTTATACTGAAGTTAAGTTGACAGAAGCTCTAATAAACGGCTATAAAACAACCAATAAAAAGTTATACGAAACGCTTCACCAGTACAATCGTCGTACTGAAGGTAAAGTGTTAAGAATGGACTTTGATCCTGCAACATCTCCTGCAGCGAATCCAGAATACTTGAAATTTGTTAAATACCCTTAATTGGTATTTTATCAAAAAAAATGAAAAGCGCTGATTTAATCAGCGCTTTTTTTTGTATCTTAATAGTACAATATTGACGATATGAAAGAAGAATACCTCCACTATCTTTGGAAAATGAAACGAATTCCGTTTCATCAAATGCATCTTCAAGATGGAAGATTGTTTCGAGTCATTTCATCAGGAATACACAATGAAAACAACGATGGTCCAGATTTCTATGATGCCAAAATTGAAATCGATGGATTGATTTGGGTTGGACCTGTTGAGCTTCACGTTAAATCCTCGGATTGGTATCTTCATAAGCATCAATTTGATACTGCATACGATAATGTGATTTTACATGTAGTGTATGAGGATAACCAACCTGTCTATCAAAACGATAGACTCATTCCTAGTTTGGAATTAAAGTCCATAATTGATCCCAACCATGTTTCGAATTACTTCAAGTTGAAAAATGGTTTAAAGAACGTTTTAACTTGTTCCCCGCATCTCCATTCAATCAATGAAATTTATATTTCTTCGACAATTGATAGAGCGCTTGTGTCACGAATGGAAAGAAAACTGGCTGATATAATTCAAATGGGTATGAATGAACCGTCAGAGGTGCTCTATCGGTTAATTGCAAAAGCGTTTGGATCAAAAGTTAATCAATTGCCTTTTGAAGAACTAACAATTCGTTTGCCCTACAGTCTTTTGAGACAATTAAACAAAAGAAAGAGAAAATTAGCTATTGAATACGCAAGTGGACTTTTTCATCCAAATCGCATAAGTGAATTTTTGAATGAAGAAAGAAATCTGAGGGACATTGCTTCTTTAAATATTGGAAGCGTCAACAACAAATCTTGGAAGTTCGCTGGGGTGCGTCCAACAGGGTTTCCCACAATACGAATTCAGCAATTTGCTGAGTTTATTAATTATTTTAATGTGAATGAAATTTCACCAGAAATAAGTCCTATCGAATTACTCGTTTTAATTGAAAATGCAATTGCTAAAGTTAACAACCAACTAACAGGTCATTTAAAGATTTCAAAAGCCTTAGGAGAACTCATTATTATTAATGCTTTTGTTCCATTTTTAATCTGGTTGGCAAAAAGCAAAGATAGGATGGATATTACACAGAGTGGAGTTGAATTGTTACGATTATTGTCTCCTGAATCTAATGCGATTATTTCATCATGGAAGCGATATGGAATTATACCAAAGAATGCGCAAGAAAGTCAAGGGTTAATTGAACTTTACAATGAACATTGTTTGAAGAAAAAATGTTTATCTTGCGGAGTTGGAAACAAAATCTTAAATCGATGAAGTTAATTCAAAAAGTTATTTTTTTCTTTGAAATGCGTTCCTTTGGTGTTTGTAGATGGTGGGCAAGTAAACTGGGAATAAGTTCTTCCAAAGTGAGGTTAGGTTTTATCTATTCTTCTTTCATCACCTTAGGCTCACCGTTAATTCTTTATTTAGCAATGGCTTGGATCCTTGAGAACAAACATTATTTTAAGTTTCAAGCAAAGAAAAAAACCTCAATCTGGGAATTGTAATGTTTAAGCGTTTCTTTACTATCTTTTTACTACTTGCTGGTGTAACGGCTTTTGGCACCTTAGGATACTACATAATCGAAGGGTGGAATGCATTTGATTCATTTTACATGACGGTGATAACCGTTTCTACGGTCGGTTTTGGTGAGGTTCATGAGTTATCTACGGCAGGTCGTTTGTTTACTTCCTTTTTGCTTATAACAAGTATTGGCTCATTTGCTTATGCAATTTCAACTTTTACGAATTACCTAATAGGAGGAGAGTATACTTTATCTTTGAAAGAATATAAACTGAATAAAAAACTTTACAAAATGAAAGATCATATTATCATTTGTGGATTTGGACGTGTTGGCAGACAAGTGGCGGAAGACCTACTTTTCTGTGAAAAGGATTTTGTAATTATTGAGAAAGATGAGATTATTATTTCTGAATACAGCAAGAATCCTAAGTATATTTTTATTAAGGGTGATTCAACAAAGGATAATGTTTTTGAGAGGGCAGAGATAACAAAAGCGCGCGCTGTTATTTCTTGTTTACCTGAAGATGCAGACAATGTATACGTTGTACTTACTGCTAGAGAAAAATGCTCTAATATTGAAATAATTGTCAGAGCAACAAGTTCAGAAGCCGTTTCGAAGTTAAAGATGGCAGGTGCTAATCAAGTGATTCTTCCCGCTGCTATTGGTGGATCTCATATGGCATCACTAATTACCAATCCTACCGTAAGCGAATTCATGAACATGGTCAAAACAGAAGGAACAACTGGTGTTAACATAGAATCAATTTCATTTAACGAATTGCCCGCAGAATTTCAAAACAAAACAATTGGTGAGCTTGAAGTAAAAAGGCAAACAGGCGTAACAATAATTGGATTCAAAACACCAAGCGGAGAATATATAATTAATCCCGACTGGAGCCTAAAAGTTTTACCGCAATCACAACTTTTTGTATTGGGTTCTACCGAACAAATTGAGAACTTTAATAAGTTATTTGAAATACATCAATAATGAGAATTCTAATCACAGGGTCAAATGGATTGCTGGGACAAAAATTGGTTCAACAGTGCCTCAAGCGAAAAATCAACTTTTTGGCAAGCTCAAAAGGAGGAAATAGAAATATTGATTGTCCAGAGGAAAATTATCGTTCACTTGACATCTGTGATGTAAATAATATTGATAACGTTTTTGACTCCTTTAAACCCACGCATGTAATTCATACAGCTGCAATTACCAATGTTGATTATTGTGAAGAAAATCCAGAAGAATGTGAACAGGTAAATATTTTGGCTACCCAACTATTATTTGAAGCGGCTCAAAAGTTTAAAGCACATTTTCAGCTTCTTTCTACAGATTTTGTTTTTGATGGTCAGAAAGGTAATTATGAAGAAACGGACGAGCCTGCACCTTTAAGCGTGTATGCGAAATCAAAAGTTGATGGAGAGAATTTGTTATTGAAGTCTACCAGCGATAATTGGTCAATCGTTCGAACCATCATCGTATATGGTATAGGTAATAATCTTTCGCGTTCGAATATTATTTGCTGGGCAAAAGATGTTTTGACCAAGGGACAAGAAATAACGATTGTTGACGATCAATTTCGAGCACCTACATGGGCAGACGATTTAGCATGGGCATGTTTACGAATATGTGAATTAAATGAAAAAGGTATTTTTCATATTTCAGGTCCTGAAACGATGTCGATTTTTGACTTGGTTATTACAGTTGCGAATCACTTTAATTTACCAACTGATAAAGTAAAATCAATTTCAAGTTCACAATTAAATCAAGCTGCAAAAAGGCCGCCTAAGACTGGTTTTAATCTAATGAAATCGCATGATAAATTGGGCTATTCCCCAAAAACATTAGAAGAAACACTTGATTTTATTTAAGTACAAAGAAAAATACTATATTCGTCAATCAAAATAAAAATATGGCAAAAGCACAAGCAGCAGGTTGGGGTTCGAGAGTTGGTTTGATTTTAGCAATGGCAGGTAACGCTGTTGGATTAGGTAACTTTCTTCGATTTCCTGTGCAGGCAGTAGAAAACGGAGGTGGTGCGTTCATAATTCCTTACCTTGTTTGTTTCCTTTTGATGGGAATTCCGCTGTTGTTCGTAGAATGGTCGGTTGGTCGTTTTGGTGGTCGTTCGGGTCATCACTCCACGCCATTTATTATGGATGCCATGGACCGAAGAAAACTCTGGAAGTATATTGGCGTATTCGGAATATTTACAAATATTGCTGTTGCCGCATATTATTGTTATTTAGAATCATGGACACTTTCTTATGTGTACCATACAGTGGTAGATACATTTAGTGGTCAAACACAAGGCCAGGTTGCTGGACATTTTAATAGTTATGTGTCGCTTTCATCAGCTGAACCCATTATATTTTGGGTGATATGTTTACTACTTAATACTTGGATTTTATCTCGTGGACTTAGCGGTGGAGTTGAAAAAGTGGCAAAAATAGGAATGCCATTACTTATTATTTTTGGAGCATTTCTAGCGTACAAAGCAATCACGATTCAAGGTGGACAACAAGGAGCTTTATTTGATGGTGTTAAAGGATTAGATTTTTTATGGACCCCTAAATTTGACACCATTTGGGAACCTAAAGTATGGTTGGCTGCAGCCGGACAAATTTTCTTTACCCTTTCAATCGGAATGGGTTCAATTCAATGTTATGCCTCTTACGTTCGATCTAAAGATGATGTAGCGTTGAATGCTATGTCTGCTGGTTGGATGAATGGTTTCGTTGAAGTGGTATTAGGTTCATCGATAATTATTCCAATTGCAGTAGGGTATTTTGGTATCGATGGAATGAAGGAATTATTAAGCGAAGGTGGTGGACTTGGTCTTGGGTTTAAAACATTACCTTATTTATTTGAACAGTGGGGAGGAGTGCTTGGAGTCGTTGCGGGTGTAGCTTGGTTCGGTTTGCTGTTTTTTGCAGGTGTTACTTCCTCTCTAGCAATGGGAACTCCTGTTATGGGCTTTTTGAAAGATGAATTTGGTTGGAAAGAGAAGAATGCAGCGTGGATGTTCGGAGGAATAGTTTTCCTTTTAGGCTTACCAACAGTGTTGTTCTTTAATAATGGCGTTTTTGATGAATACGATTATTGGGCTGGAACGGTATCTCTAGTGATTTTTGCGTTCATTGAAATTATATTGTTTGCATGGATTTTTGGAATGGACCGTGGATGGAAAGAAATCACGATGGGTGCGGATATTAAAGTGCCAATCATTTTTAAATATATCATAAAGTATGTTACTCCTTTGTTATTAGGATGGGTATTGTATAACAGCTTGCCAGGCATATGGGATACAATATCTCACAAAGGCTCAAAAGAGAAAATTGCTTTCTATGAAAATAAGGAGGCAATAGAGAAGAAGATTGGTGAGCAACAGAAAAAACTTGATTCTTTTGTAGATTTCAATCCAGATTATTTAACCGAGAAATATTCAGATGAAAAAATTGAATCAAATCGTGATTTATCTGTAATTACATATTTTACAGTTAAAAAGCAACGTGCACTTTTAAAATTGATGAAAGATGAGTCATTTAGAAAAGAAAGCATTGCTGCCGAAGAGAAAACTAAATTATTTAAGAACCTTAGTAGAGCATTATTACTTGGATTATGGTTAATTATTGCCTACTTTGTTTATGTAGCTTATAAAAAAAGAATTAAAGAAGGGAGGTTGACAGTATGAGTACAGGCGCATTAATTATGGCTATCGGAACACAGGCTGTGTTTATAGTTGTTACAGGTTTTTTCTTTTACAAAGTTCTAACAATTAAACCTAATCCTGAACCAGATTCGTTTAATGATAACGATGAGGAGTCTAACTGAATCATTTCATGAAAAATGAAAATCTGTTTTTTCTTTCTAAAAGAAGCAGAAGTGGTGTAATCGGTTTACTGGTTGTTGTTTTAATTATTGCTCTTGTCCCAAGGTTGTTAATGTCTCTTGAGAATAACAAAGAAATTGAGTTAACCATAAGCAAAGTATCACAAGAGGAAATTACCGAATTAAAGAATCAACGTTTATCGGCAAAAAGGAATTACAAAAGTAAGAGGAACAAATACAAAGTCCCTCCGACTAAATTTAATCCAAATACTTATTCGAAGAAAGACTGGGTTAATCTTGGGCTATCAGTTAAACAAGCTGATGTAGTGCTTCGTTTTACAGAAAGAGGTGTCTACAATGAAACCGATTTTAAAAAGATTTTTGTAATTCCAAGTGAATTGTTCGCACTGATTAAAGATTCCATTGTTTATAGTGAAAAGCCAGCATATGTTGTGACTACCAACAGTAAAGTTGCAAACGAAAACAAGAAAAAAGTCGTAATTGATTTGAATACGGCTAGTCAAGAACAACTTGTTTCAATTCCTGGAATTGGAGAGTATGTCGCTGGCAGGATCATTAATTATCGCGAAAAACTTGGAGGATTTTTTAAAAAGGAACAATTGCTTGAAATCAATAAAGTAGATGTTGATTTATATTCACGCGTCGAAGGTTATTTCAAACTGAATGAGGGGGAATCACGAAAAATATCGATCAATACAGCAGATGCAAAGGAATTACAAGCCCATCCTTACATTGATTGGAGTGTTGCTAATTCGATTGTGAAAATTCGCAATCAGAAAGAGAATAAGTATAAATCTATTGAGGAGATAAAAGTTTCTGTATTAATTGACGAAGAACTCTTTCAGAAAATAAAACCATACTTATCTTTGTAGAATGAAATTGTCAAAAAAATTAGAAACTACCATTCGTGATGTAGTCGATTTTCCAAAAGAAGGAATCGTGTTTAAGGATATATCAACAATTATGTTGGATGCAGAATTAAGTAACGAAATCGTTGAATCTCTTTACCAAAAACATAAAAATAATTCACTTGATGCAATTGCTGGAATAGAAAGTAGAGGATTTTTATTCGGATTTCCTTTAGCAATGCGCTTAGGAATTCCATTTGTTTTGATTCGTAAACAAGGGAAATTACCCTATAATAAAATCAGCCATTCATACGATTTAGAATATGGCAGTGCGGTAATCGAAATGCACACGGATGCTATTCAGTTGAACCAGCGTGTATTAATTCATGATGACCTTTTGGCTACTGGAGGATCAGCAGCGGCAGCGGCTGAATTAATCACGAAGTGTGGAGGTGAAATTGCTGGCTTTGATTTTTTAGTAACCCTAGATTTTCTTGAAGGGAAAGAAAAATTGAAAAACTATTCAGACAATATAACTAATTTAGTAGGCTTTTAAAAATCAACCAAACTTAACATGAATTTTGAATTAAACGAAAACCAAAAAATGATTGCCCAAATGGTGCGCGATTTCGCTGAAAAAGAAATCCGTCCAAATATGATGAAATGGGACCAAGATGAAATTTTCCCTATTGAAGCAATGAAAAAAATGGGCGAACTTGGATTACTTGGAATTTATATTCCAGAAGAATACGGTGGGTCAGGATTTGGTTATTTTGAATATGCAACTGCACTTATGGAACTTGGTAAGGTTTGCGGTGGAGTTGGTTTGAGTGTTGCTGCTCACAATTCTTTGTGTACTGGACATATTTATTATCATGGTACGGAAGAACAAAAAAAGAAGTATTTACCGCTTTTAGCATCTGGAGATTGGATTGGAGCATGGGGTTTAACTGAACCTAACACGGGGTCTGATGCCATGCGTATGAAGACGACAGCAGTTAAAGAAGGAAACGAGTGGGTAATCAACGGTGCTAAAAACTGGATTACACATGGTTTGTCTGGCGATGTTGCGGTAGTGCTTGTTAGAACAGGTGAATTATTAGATAGCAACGGCATCACTGCATTCATTATAGAAAAAGGAACTCCAGGCTTTTCAGCTGTAAAAATTAAAGATAAATTTGGTGTTCGTGCAAGTGAAACAGCAGAATTGATTTTTGACAATGTACGAGTGCCTGAAAGCCAAGTTATCGGTCAAGTTGGAATGGGCTTTAAACAAGCAATGCAAATCTTGGATCGTGGACGTATTTCTATTGCAGCGCTAAGTTGTGGAGTTGCACGTGGAGCGT
>JAIOZF010000080.1 GCA_021740745.1 Crocinitomicaceae bacterium
GCTTCGCATTCAATACTTTGTGATTGATGTTTTTCATTTGCAACAATCGACTTAAGAATTCAGAGATCTCAACTGTCGTTGTACCAACCAATACAGGTCTTCCTTCTGCGACTAATTTTTCAATTTCTATAATGACAGCATTGTATTTCTCACGAGCAGTTTTAAATACAAGATCATTTTGATCTTTGCGAATTGCTGCTCTATGCGTAGGAATTGCAATTACTTCTAGTTTATAGATGTCCCAGAATTCTTTTGCTTCCGTTTCCGCTGTTCCTGTCATACCACACAATTTGTGGTACATTCTAAAATAGTTTTGAAGTGTAATTGTAGCGTACGTTTGCGTCGCAGCTTCAACAGTAACATTTTCTTTCGCTTCAATCGCTTGGTGTAAACCGTCAGAATAACGACGACCTTCCATGATACGTCCCGTTTGCTCATCCACGATTTTAACTTTACCATCCAAAATAACATATTCAACTTCTTTTTCGAATAAAGAGTATGCTTTTAATAATTGGCTAATAGAGTGGATACGTTCTGATTTAATACTGTATTCACGAACAAGTGCATCTTTTTGAGAAAGGTAATCTTCTTTCGCTAGATTCTGTTTTTGCAATTTAGCAATTTCAGAACCGATGTCTGGCATCACGAAGAAATCACGGTCGTCTTGACCTGAAATCAAATCAATACCTTTATCTGTTAATTCTACTGTGTTGTTTTTTTCATCGATTACAAAGAATAATTCCTTGTCAATTTTTTTCATTTGCTTACTTTGATCTTGCATGTAGAAGTTCTCCGTTTTTTGCAAATGCGCTTTAATTCCCGGTTCTGATAAGAATTTGATTAAAGCTTTATTCTTAGGTAAACCTCTAAATGCTCTCAATAAGGCGATTCCACCTTCTTCCAACATTTTTTTAGGATCTCCACCATTTTCTGGTGCACCATTTATAACAACTAATAATTTTTTTGCCTCGGCTAAACACTGTGTTACATAGTTTTTCTGTGCATTTAATACACTTTCTACACGCGGTTTCAATTGATGGAATTCATGTTCTTCACCACGTGGTGTTGGACCAGAAATAATCAATGGCGTACGAGCATCATCAATTAAAACTGAATCGACTTCATCGACAATAGCAAAATGATGTTTTTGTTGCACAAGATCTTCCACAGAACCTGCCATGTTGTCACGCAAGTAATCAAAACCAAATTCATTGTTGGTTCCAAATGTGATATCTGCGAGGTAGGCTTTGCGTCTTTCTGGTGAATTTGGTTTGTGCTTATCAATACAATCTACTTTTAAACCATGAAACTGGTACAAAGGTCCCATCCATTCTGAATCTCGTTTTGCCAAGTAGTCATTCACCGTTACAATATGTACACCTTTTCCAGAAAGTGCATTTAAGTATACAGGTAAGGTCGCAACCAAAGTTTTTCCTTCACCTGTTTGCATCTCTGCAATGTTTCCTCTGTGAAGTACAGCGCCACCCATTAATTGAACATCATAATGAATCATGTTCCATTGAACATCCGCACCTGCTGCGGTCCACTTGTTATGCCAAATTGCTTTGTCTCCTTCAATAGTAATTCCATCTTTTACGACAGATAGGTCACGGTCAAATTGCTGGGCTGTTACCGTTAAATCGCCATTTTCTGACCATCTTCGAGCAGTTTCTTTTACAACCGCAAATGCTTCCGGCATAATTTCAACTAAAACCTCTTCGATTTTGTCATCAATCAACTTTGCTTGCTTATCAATTTTCTCAAACAAAGCCTCCTTTTCATGGATTGGCGTAGAAATGTCACTCGCAATCTTATTTAATTCAGCTAATTCGTCCTCTAAGGGTTGAATATATTGCTTTACTTTATCTTGAAAAAAGACAGTGCGAGCGCGCAATTCATCGTCACTAATTGACTTAAATGAATTAAAAAATTCGTTTGCTTTATCTATAATTGGCTGATATTCTTTGCGTTCCTTCGCTGTTTTGTCACCAAAAATCTTCTTTAATAGTCCAGATATCATTTGTATAAAACGTTTTGAAAAGCTCCAAAAATAAACATTTTTAGGAGTTTTCGGGTCAAACAATTCATTAAAATTTCGATCGAATTGTCACAAACCATTCCAAAGGGTCTATGTGTGTCAAAATGGCGCAAATTGTCGATTAAAAGTTACTTCCTATTATTTTGACTTATAAAGAATTCATCGTTGATAGAATGCTGAAAACTCGCACGAAGTTCGATTTTATTTCACAAATTCTTTGGTATCTTTGCGGCATGCATGAAATGATTTTAATTTTAGATTTTGGTTCTCAGTATACACAATTGATTGCCAGAAGAGTAAGAGAGATGAATGTTTATTGTGAAATTCATCCATGGAATAAATGTCCAGAAATTACACCTAATATAAAAGGAGTGATTTTGTCAGGAAGTCCTTTTTCTGTTCGGGAAGAATCTTCTCCTAAACCAGATTTAACGAATATCAAGGGAAAATTACCATTGTTAGGTGTTTGCTTTGGTGCGCAGTTTTTAGCGCATAATTTCGGAGGAGAAGTATTGCCTTCTTCAATAAGAGAATATGGCAGAGCGCATTTATCTTATGTAAACAAAGAACATCGTTTAACGAAGAATTTGACTGATGGATCACAAGTATGGATGTCGCATGGTGATACAATCAAAGTCATTCCATCACATTACAGCGTTATAGCATCTACAGTTGATGTTGATATTGCAGGTTACGAAATTGAAGGTGAGGACACATTCGGAATTCAATTCCATCCTGAAGTTTATCATTCTTTCGAAGGTGCTATTCTTTTGAAGAATTTTATTGTTGGGATTTGTGGTTGTAAACAAGATTGGACACCAGAATCTTTTGTAGATGAAACAGTTAGTCGTCTGCAAGCACAATTAGGAAATGATAAAGTTATTCTAGGTTTATCAGGAGGAGTTGATTCATCTGTTGCTGCGGTCTTATTGCATAAGGCTATTGGAGCAAACCTTCATTGTATTTTTGTTGATAACGGATTATTGCGTAAGAATGAATTCAGTGCTGTATTGGATTCGTATAAAGGAATGGGTTTGAATGTAAAAGGAGTTGATGCTGCTTCAAAATTCTATGCTGCATTGTCGGGTTTGACAGATCCAGAATTAAAGCGAAAAGCAATTGGAAAAGTATTTATCGATGTTTTTGATGAAGAATCAAAATTGGTGAAGGATGCTAAATGGTTGGGACAGGGTACAATTTATCCAGATGTGATAGAATCAGTTTCTGTCAATGGTGGACCGTCACAAACCATTAAGTCTCACCACAATGTTGGAGGTTTACCTGATTATATGAAACTTTCAGTGGTTGAGCCCTTACGTTTGTTATTTAAAGATGAAGTTAGAAGAATTGGGCGTTCGTTAGAAATAGACGATAAAATATTGCAACGTCACCCTTTCCCTGGTCCAGGTTTAGGAATTCGAATTCTTGGAGAAGTTACGGCAGAAAAGGTGCGTATTCTGCAAGAAGTAGATTCTATTTTTATTGAAGGATTAAAAGAAGATGGTCTGTACAATGATGTTTGGCAAGCGGGAGCAATCTTTTTACCTGTTCAATCGGTTGGCGTAATGGGGGATGAGCGAACGTATGAAAATGCTGTTGCTTTGAGAGCGGTCTCTTCTACGGATGGTATGACTGCTGATTGGTGTCATTTGCCTTATGAATTTTTAGCTAAGATATCAAATAAGATTATCAATCAAGTGAAAGGAATTAATCGTGTAACGTATGATATCAGTTCTAAACCACCAGCAACGATTGAGTGGGAATAATTGCTTTGGCATTACTCTTGCAAACGCACAACAAAATTTTCAACTATGAACAGGTTTTTAATCGGATTACTTATATTTTTAATTACTCCATGCGTCTATGCGCAGCCGGGAAGTGTTCCAGTTGTTGAAGAAGGTGGTAAAAAATATTATGTTCACACGGTTGAACAGGGAAATACACTTTATGGATTACAACGTATTTATGGAGTTTCTGTAGATGAAATTGTAAAGACAAATCCTGGATTAGAAAAAGGTTTGAATGTTGGACAAAAAGTTAAGATTGCTGTTCAGCTTGAAACAGTTACTCATATTGTAAAGAAAAAAGAAACACTTTTTGGTATTGCAAAACAATACAATGTAACTGTAGCATCTATTACTGCTGAAAATCCTGATGCACAAGATGGTGTTGAAATTGGACAACAATTGAAAATTACAGGAGTAGAAAAAGGACTTGCACCAAAAGAATTAGTAACCGAAGAGGAAGTTAAACAACCTGTTGAAAACACCGAAATTGTTTCGAATCCAATCAAAATTTCTTTTTCTGATACTATTATCAATCATACAGTTTTGGATCAAGAAACGCTTTATAGTATTTCGAAGCGCTTCATGGTGCCGGTTGAAGAACTGCAAAAGCTCAATGGTTTGAAAAATTCTAAAATTAAACCAGGCGATGTTTTAAAAATTCCTGTAAAGAAAGAGTCTATTCAAAAAATTGAAATTCGTCCAGTACCTCAAAAGGAAATTCGGAAAACTGATTCAACCTTATTATATCCAAAAAAGAGCACGTATAAAATTGCCATAATGTTGCCTTTTAATCTTGACAAAGGTGGGCAAGATTATGTTTCTATGCTTTCAACTGAATTTTATATGGGTGCGAAATTAGCTTTGGATTCCCTAGAGAAGTTAGGATTGAAAGCAGAAGTATTTGTTCACGACACAAAAAATGATACCAATACAATTAAAAAGCTGTTTCAAAAACCCGAATTTCAGTCCCTTGATATGATTATTGGTCCTTTACACCCTGAAATGGCCGATTTTATGGCGAAGTGGTGTAAAACAAATAATATTCGATTGGTTTGTCCTGTTTCCGTAAATTCATCTGTTTTAAAAGAAAATCCTTTTGTATTTCAAGCTGTTCCATCAGATGCAACCTTAATGCAAGGATTGGCAAGACATATTTTAGACGATCACACAAAAGATCAAATCATACTAGTTAAACCTGCAAGTGAGAAGGATAGAATTCTTTTTGAATCATTCAGGAATGCTTTTTTAACTCTGAGTGTCAAGGGTACTCGACCAAAATTAATTGAAACGACACCAGATAATTATTTAACCTTCTTGAAGCGTGGAATGAATACAGCTATTGTATATCCAACTACCGAAAAGTCAGCTATTATGAAATTTCACAATAATACGAATATGGAAATTGCAAAACATAGCAATTCTTCTTATTGGGTTTATGGTACAAAAGAGTGGATCAATTTTGAAGATGTAGCTATCTACAATGCGGATTATAGTTTTGCATATCCAAGTGCGAATGACTTTACTTATGAATCTGAAAAAGTGAAGCAACTGCACCGATCGTTTAGATCAGAGTTTAGAGCCGATATGTCTAAAATGGCTGTTCAAGGATTCGATGTTGTTTATTTCTTTACAGCTAATATGTTATTAGGAAAGAATAATTTAACTGTAGTAATGAATGATTTTGAAATGATTCAATCGGGAACGGGAAATGGTTTTGAAAACACTCGTTGTTTCATCATGCGTCAAGAAAATGGCGTTTTTATGCCAGTTGAAAAATGAATAAAGAGGTAATTGCTGATCGATTTCGTAGTTTACAAGATTTCATTACCGAGCGACTTGAAAAAATTGATGGAACAAGCTTGTTTCAGGAAGATTTATGGTCGCGCGAAGCTGGTGGAGGCGGTAGGACAAGAACTATCAAAGAAGGAAGTATTATTGAAAAGGGTGGAGTTGCTTTTTCAGAAGTATTTGGAGAAGTTTCAGACGTCATGAAACGACAAATGGGATTAGATGGTGAATCTTTCTTTGCTACGGGAGTCTCAATTGTCTTACATCCCAGAAGCCCTCATATTCCTATCATTCACATGAACGTCCGTTATTTTGAATTAGACAATGGCACGTTTTGGTTTGGTGGTGGTATTGATTTAACTCCCCATTACATTGTACCTTCTCAAGCTGCTGCTTTTCATCATTCTTTAAAAGGTATTTGTGATCAATATGATAATCAATTTTATCCAAAATTTAAGAATTGGGCAGATGATTATTTTTTTATTCCTCATCGCAATGAAACAAGAGGGGTTGGCGGAATATTCTTTGATCACCTAGATACAACATGTGGTTTGACAAAGGAGCAGATTCTCCAATTTTGTGTTGACTTAGGTGAAGCTTTTGCATCAATTTACGAATACCAAGTTGAAAAAGGAAAGCTTTTAGAGATCGATTCTAATCAATTGAAATGGAGGAATCTACGTCGCGGGAGATATGTTGAGTTTAATCTTGTGAATGATCGAGGTACCAAGTTTGGACTTGTGTCTGGAGGAAGAACGGAATCGATACTTTTGAGTATGCCTCCTGAAGCAAATTGGGAATATAATTTAGTACCACTTGAGGATTCAAACGAAGCATTTACTTTGCTAAATTTAAAGAAAGGTATCAATTGGATCTAAACATGATTATCCCTTTTTTTATTCTATCATATTAATAATCTGAATGTTTTTTGGAATAGATGTTTTTAAATGAATTGAAAGATTGTCTATATTTCAATCCTATTTTTTTAATAATCAAGTGTTACACATAAATATTCATCGATAAGCCTCTTTTAAATAATTAGCTAATCTAAATAGCAACTCTGCAGATTTCGGTTTCGTTTAATGGTTAAATTAGTTCACCCTATACCTCGGTTGACCTAAATTAATGGAATTAAACTTCTCACTATGATTACATATTTATTGAATAAAGTCAAATTTTCTAATGTCAATCTAAGGCTTTCAATTTTCTTTTCTCTTTTTAGTTTATTTCTTTTTTCCCAAACGACTGTCAATTTTAATTATACCGGTTCAATTCAAACTTGGGTAGTTCCGCCTTGTGTTACAAGTATTTCAATTACTGCTGCTGGTGGAGATGGTGGTGGAAGTGCTGGTGGTAATGGCGCAGTAGTAACGGGTACAGTCAATGTTACCCCTGGTCAAACATTACAAATTTCTGTTGGAGGATCTGGATCAACTGGTGCTGGATCAGGAGGATTCGGAGGTGGCGGAACAGGTAGAGGCGCAAATTCAGGCGCCAATGCTTCAGGAGGTGGAGGTGGAGCAACATCCATTTCAGTCTCACCTTTTGCCTTAGCTAATCGAATTGTTGTCGCTGGTGGTGGCGGTGGAATGGGAGGAGGAACTACGGATGCGGCAGGTGGTGCAGGTGGATGTGGAACTGGATCTACTGGAGTTGCATCTTTTGGTGGTGGAGGAACAGGAGGAACTCAATTCTCTGGAGGTAGTGGTGGTAACCCATGGGGAAGTGGAAATAACGGAGCAAGTGGTTCATTGGGTCTTGGTGCTGCAGGTGCTAATGACAATTGTAATAATAATTCTCCAGGTGGTGGTGGTGGTGGTGGCTATTATGGCGGCGGCAGTGGAGGCGCTGATTGTTATGCAAGTGCTCCTTACGGCGGCGGCGGCGGAGGTGGCGGTTCAAGCCTTGTACCTGCTGCTGCTGGTGGTTGTAATCCAGGAACGAACAATGGTCCCGGATATTTAATAATAACCTATACTACAAGTGCAGTTGCTGGAACAGCTTCAAATACAGGTCCCTATTGCGCTGGCGCAACAGTACAATTAAATGGCACAGGTGGAGGAACTTATGCTTGGACTGGGCCCAATGGTTTTACGTCAACTAGTCAAAATCCCACAATAACAGCTGCAACAATGGCGGCTGCTGGGGTATATAATTTAACAGCTACAAATGCTGGATGTGTCTCAACGGCCTCAACTACAGTTGTAATGAATGCACTCCCTATTGTGAATGCTGGGTCTCCTCAGACCATTTGCGCTGGTACTTCTGTAACACTAGCTGCGACAGGAGCTACAACCTATTCATGGAACAACGGAGTAACGCAAAATGTAGCATTTACACCTTTGGCAACGACTACTTACACAGTGATAGGAACCACAGCGGGTTGCACAAGTACATCAACAGTCTCAATTACTGTTAACCCAATCCCACCTGTTTATGCTGGAGCACCACAAACAATTTGTATTGGTTTTCCAGTTACCTTATCGGCTACTGGAGCAACGACATATTCATGGGACAATGGTGTTACTCAAGACATTCCTTTTTATCCGCTTAGTACTAGTACTTATACAGTTACGGGGACATCATTAGGTTGTACAAATACAAGTAATGTTACTGTTACAGTGAATCCGCTTCCTATAGTTAGCGCAGGAGCGGATATTACCATTTGTGATGGAACTTCTGCAACATTGTCAGGAAGCGGTGCTTCATCATACAGTTGGTCCAATGGTGAGTTGGATGGAATTTCATTTATTCCAGGTCTTGGCAATAGTCCAATAACAGTGACAGGAACAGATGTAAATGGTTGTATTAATACTGATGAGTTAACATTGACTGTCAATCCAAATCCAAGCCCAATAATCACAGGTCCTAATTCATATTGTTCTGGAGGATACGCAACTATTTCAGCAGATCAAGTATATGCAACTTATTTATGGAACAATGGGACAACAAATTCATTTATAGACGTAATCGAATCAGATGGACCTTCAACAATAAGCGTAACTAATTCATTTGGATGTCAAGGCACTTCTCCTGCATTCTCGGTTGTTGAAAACCCTGTTATTGTTTATAATTCTAGTATTGCTATTTGTCAAGGTCAATCGGCAACAATTCATGGGCTTACTCAAACTCTTGCAGGAACGTATTCTCAAACTTTTACTGCAGCGAATGGTTGTGATAGTTTGTCAAATATTACGTTGACTTTGAATTCATTACCGATAATTAATGCTGGTACTGATGTGACAGTTTGTCAAGGTAGCAGTGTAACACTAAATGCCAATGGAGCAAATACATATAGTTGGGATAATAATGTTATTAATAATGTTGCTTTTACACCGAATGTCGGTTCTACTATGTATACAGTTACAGGGACAAACCTAAATGGATGCGTTAATTCTGATAATTTAATTGTTTTGGTAAATCCAACTCCTTCAGTTGATGCAGGAAGTAATATTTCGATTTGTATTGGTAATTCAGTCATTTTAAGTGGGGCTGGTGCGGATTCGTATTCATGGGACAATGGCGTAACAGATGGTATCTCGTTTATTCCTTCTACATCTGGAATTACAACATATACAGTTACGGGTACTTCCACAGCTGGATGTGTAGATTCCGACCAAATCATTGTTACTGTGAATGCATTACCTAATGTTAGTGCTGGAAATGACCAAGTTATTTGTGAAGGTAATTCAGTTGTTTTAACAGGTTATGGAGCAGCGACTTATTCTTGGAGCGGAGGTGTGAATAATGGAGTTCAATTTGTCCCAATATTAGGAAGTACAAACTATACAGTTGTTGGTACTTCGGCGGCAGGATGTACTGCTTCAGATCAAGTGAATGTTGTCGTAAATCCTAATCCAATTGTTATCTTCACTTCTGATATAACAACCGGTTGCGCGCCGCTTTCCGTGAATTTAGCTAATACAACATTAAATTCAAGTAATTGTACTTGGACACTTAGCAATGGTTTGACATTTACAAACTGCGGAAGTATACCAGTAACTTTTACTCAAGCAGGTTGCTATGATGTAGCATTAACAACAACAAACTCAAATGGATGTACATCTTCTTTCGCAATTCCTTCATTTATTTGTGTGCAAGCTCAACCGAACGCTGAATTTGTAGCTTCACCCAATCCAGTTACGACAGACAATACCTTAGTAAATTTCACGAATGAAAGTTCAGGTGCTGATACGTACAGTTGGAATTTTGGCGATGATTCTGCTTTGTCTACACTATCAGATCCTTTTCACGTTTTTCCAGATAATAGTGAGGCAAATTATATGGTTACCTTAATTGCAACGACAACGTTCGGTTGCATAGACTCAGCAATGGCTATTATTGAAGTTCAAGAAGGTTTATTGTATTATATTCCAAATACATTTACTCCAGATGGAGATATATATAATCAAACATTTAAGCCGATTTTTACTTCTGGATTTGACCCTTTTGACTATACATTATTGATTTATAATAGATGGGGAGAGATTGTTTTTGAATCACGAAATCCTGAAATTGGTTGGGATGGAACCTATGGTGGAAATCGCGAAATAGGTCTGTGCCAAGAGGGTGTTTTTACATGGAAAATTGAATTTAAAACAATTCGAAATGATGAACGGAAAATGATCGTAGGTCATGTAAATTTATTGCGCTAAAGAAAACAAGAAGGTTGATGTTTTAGTTTTGTTTTTTTGTTTTCATTGCATTAGGATGGATCAAATGGTTTTATTTGCGTTTTATTTATTCTACGAAGCAACCAATTGAGGGCATTTTTCGTATTAGAGTCGTACACTTTTAAGACAAGCAGATTTTGAAAAATTTATCTTTACTATTTTTTCTCTTCATTTCAATTCTTTCTTTTGGACAAACTCCAATTTCATTTTCAGCAGTTAACAATAATCAAACGATTTCAACTTGTTTTGGTTTTATAATTGACTCTGGTGGACAGGGAGGTACAGGTTATTCAAATAATGAAAATACGACGATAACACTTTGCCCTGATACTCCTGGAGAAATCATTTCAGTCACTTTTAATTTATTTGATCTGAGTACTCAGGATGATAATCCAGCGCCAAATCAAACAAATGTGGATTACATGTCAGTTTACGATGGCACTTCTACATCCGCTAATTTTCTTGGTGTATATACCGGGAATCAATTACAAGGTGTTGTTATTCAAGCAACCGAATTAAATCCAACGGGTTGTATAACCTTAACTTTTACTTCGAATACCATTGGTACAGGAATGTTCACAGCAAGTGTAGCATGTGAAACACCTTGTAATGATCCAATTGCTGGAGGTCAAATTGTTGGAGGAATTGCTCCAGATAGTATTCGTGTCTGTATTGATGAAGTTGTTAATTTTCAAAATAGCGGATCTTTCGCACAAATGGGTTTCACATTAGCAGATTATTCGTGGGATTTTATGGATGGTAGTACATCAACAGGACCAAATGTTAGTCACAGTTATGGTGTACCAGGATTGTATCGCGTTCAATTATTTGTTACGGACGATAATGGTTGTACGAATAACAATTTAACTGATTTGGTTGTATTGGTTGCCCCAGCGCCTGATTTTACAGGTTTTCCAGAAGATCAAACCATTTGCATTGGACAAGATGTTACGTTTACTGCCGACCCAGAATCATACGAAGTCCTATGGGATGGTTTTTCGGGTTCACAAACAATTGATGATGGCTGTTTGCCCGATACATTGCTTGGTGTATCTCAAAACATTGATTTGCTTCAAACTGGATTTACAGCGGGAACGAGTATAACGAACATATCTCAAATTCAGAGCGTTTGTTTCGACTTAGAGCATTCATTTATGGGTGATTTAGTCATCATTCTCGAATGTCCAAATGGTCAAAATGTTATTTTACATCAGCAAGGAGGTGGAGGAACTCAAATTGGTATTCCTGTCCAAGAAGATAATGTAGATTGCAGTAATCCATCTACGTTGGGAACACCTTTTACTTATTGTTTTACTCCTTCTGCAACAAATACTTGGGTTGAATGGGTAAATGCAAACGGTGGTGCAGGCACAATACCCGCTGGAGATTATGAACCAGTTCAGCCTTTGACAAATCTTCTTGGTTGTCCCGCAAATGGAGTTTGGACCCTGACAGTTGTTGATAATTGGGCGGCTGATGATGGTACACTTTTTTCTTTTGCACTTAACTTAGATCCCTCTTTTTATCCTCCAATTACTGTTTTTGAACCTCAAATTGGTTGGGGTGCAGATTCTTCTTATTGGAATCAACCAGCTCCTTACATGACAGCCTTGTCTGGGAATGCTGATATACTCTCTATTGAACCGACAGTTGCAGGAACCTACAATTATGTATATACCGTAATTGATGATTTTGGCTGTGTACACGATACTTCAGTTAATGTTATTGTAGAGCCAAGTCCGATTGTTTTTGCTGGTAATGATACAACGCTTTGTGGTGGGAATGATTTACAATTGAACGGAACATTAAATGGGGCAGGTGCAGTTTCTGATTGTATTTATGACCTGCAAATCGAAGACGCGTTTGGAGATGGTTGGAATGGAAATACACTCACTGTAGTCATAAATGGTGTCAGCACTAATTATACCTTGACGACAGGAGATTTACAAAACTTCCCAATTACGATTCCTTCGGGTACAACTGCTACTTTCAATTTTAACGCAATTGGAAATTGGATTGAAGAGTGTTTCTATACCTTATTCGATGAGGCAGGAAATCCTGTTTTTTCACAAGGTCCTAGCTTATTTGGAAATGTTACAAATACAATAACGGCGAATTGTGCAGGTGATTTTGTTTATGCATGGACACCAACTGTGGGAATTAACGATGCAACGATTTTG
>JAIOZF010000008.1 GCA_021740745.1 Crocinitomicaceae bacterium
AATAATTAGTTGTTCAGCGTAAACAGATCCGATTTCTTGTTCAATTTCACCCTCAATTGCCATTTCTTTACCCGTTTTTAAACCAATGAAAAGACAAACAATGAATCCAAAAAGTCCAGAGAAGAACAAGAAACCAAGACTTAACTTTGACCAAGTATTTCGGATTCTAAATACCATTTTGGTCCCAACAAGTAAGATGAAAAGGATAATGGAACTTATCATTACAACTCCACCAATCCAAGCCCATTGATAATCAGAAGGCGTTTCCATTACTAATTCACCTAATTCAGAAAAAGAAAGGAAACCATAATCACTTTGAACGGGAATAAATTGAAAACCACCCACACCAAATATTAAGAACATAACAAGAAGAAACAGACCGAATGCAATGATTCCAGAACCAATGACACTAGTAATTATACGTCCAATTCTCGAAAAACGTTCATTGTAAGTACCGTCATTTCTCATGCGATTGGCAAAATTCTTTGATTCTTTGTTGATACGTTCGGCGGCTGATTCAACTTCCTCACGAACAGTGTCAACTGTAATCGCTTTGCCACGCATACGTAAACGATCGATTGTGCTGTTAGCTTTTGGGATGACAAGCCATAAGATAATGTACAATGGAAAACCAAATCCTCCAAAAAGAAAGAACAGAACGAAAATGATACGGATAATCACCACATCAATGTGCAGGTAATTGGCAATACCAGCGCAAATCCCGGCTACTGTTGCATTATCTACATCTCTAAATAAACGTTTATCTGTTGCTTGATTCGATGAATTCGAAGCGTTTGAATTGTTCGCTTGCGACGAAGTTTCTTGCTCACTTTCATCAATGTACAAATCTGGATCACCTAAGGTTGAAAGAATCGTTTCGATATCTTCCTTTTCAATTACTTGCTTGCGCTCGTTTAGTTGAAGTCCACATAATTCCGCAATACGAAGTTCCACATCTTCAATAATTTCCTTTCCGCCTTTTTCGTTTTGTAAAACAGCAGTCAGTTTATTTATGTAATTCTGCAAGAGTTCAAACGCATCCTCTTCAATCAAGAAGTTCATGCCTTTTATATTTACTGAAATTGTCTTTTTCATCTTATTTCTTGTTAGTTATTTGGTTCACTGCTGTGGTTAATTCTGACCAAGTAGTATTCAATTCAGCTAAGAATGTTTTACCCATATTGGTCAATGAGTAGTATTTTCTGGGTGGACCAGAAGGCGATTCTTCCCAACGATAAGAGAGTAGCTCCATGTTTTTTAAGCGCGTCAATAAAGGATAAAGTGTGCCTTCAACAACAATTAATTTGGCTTCTTTTAATGTTTCCAATATTTCCGATGGATATGCTTCACCTTTATCAAGTATGGAAAGAATACAATATTCCAGTATACCTTTTCGCATTTGGGCTTGTGTATTCTCTAAACTCATAGTTAATAATTTTATACAAAGATATATGTAAAAGATTGTATTATGTAATACATAGTACTATAATTTTATTTTTTTAACACTTTGAATACGCATTGAATAGTGTAATTCCCTTTGTTTACCTTTTATAGAGCACAATTTTTATTTGTAATGGTTTTTTAAAATTGTTAGCCTAAAACCGCGTATCTTTGTTTTTAAGTTCTACAACATATTCCTATGAAACGATTAATTTACATTTTAACGATGCTGTTTTTTTCGAATATGGGATTTTCACAAGTGAATACCTATTTGAATAACAATCCAATTTGGAAGGCAGAAATGCACGCGTATTCAGGTTGGGATTGTACGGGAACAGATGATGTTTACAATTACTACATCAATGGTGATTCTGTAATAGGAGCTTTTACGTACAAAAAAGTCTTTAAAAAAGGGATTTTAAACCAAATAAATTCATCTTGTTTACCAATTAACATCACCTACTACAACAATACCTCACCATCTTTTTTATTGAGATCATTGGACAAACAAATGTTCGTTTACTTATTAGATGAGCAAATAGAATATCTATTGTATGATTTTGATTTGGAAATTGGTGACACTTTACCAGAAACGTATACTTACAATGCGTCTAATACGAGTGGAGTCTTTACGGTAAGTGCTATCGATAGCGTAGAAACGCCAAATGGTTTTTTGAAGAAATTTAGTTTACTATTGAATGGAACTAATTATCAAAATGATGCCTTATACGAAGGAGCGGGAAGTACAGGTGGATTAGTTGAATCTATTTTTCCAAATTTTCTTTCCGGCTACCATAAACTGAATTGTTACAGTTTGATTGACACGACTTATTTCCCTGTGTTAAATGAGTCATCTTCGTGCAATTTCAATGCAAGCTTATTTGAAATGAGTGATGAAATAGCTCATTCGTTGGCTCCAAACCCTTTTTCGATTGAAACTGAAATCACATTGGGAGAATCTATTCATGGAGAACTTGGTATTTATAATCTTCAAGGAAAATTGATTGAACAGATTGAATTTATAGGTTCAAGCGTGAAAATTCAGAAAGGGAATAAAGGTGAAGGAGTTTACTTTTATCGAATAACGGAAAATGAACGCCCAATTGCAACTGGCAAACTTGTGATCAATTGAATTAAGCAATTTCTAATTGCAATTTTTTATCTGGTGCAATTTGATTGATCTTTTTTATAGAGATCATTGGTCTGCAAACTATTTGTAAATTTTTCTAAAATTTCGAATTGCAAAGCGCATTGCAGGTTGTAAATTGTTTTCTTCTTTTAAATCTAAGATACCATTTATTTCGGGCAAGATCTCAGGATATTTTTCAACGAATTGTTTGAGCTTGTATAAACCATAGACCTGCAATGCTACCTTATTCGTATCATCCTTTACAAAATCAAGCAGGCGATCCAAAAAAGCACTTTCTTCATGTTCGATGAATGGAAGTGAAACACAAGAATTTAATAGGTTCCGCAACACACTTTGGTTCGCTGAACTTAAGATGGTATCAATAAATTTATGTTGATAGGTTTCAATGAGCTGTGGTGCTTTTCTGGTAATATGAATCAATAACCATGAAGCGTATTCAGGATAGGGATGAGGTTCTTTGCTTCCGGATACTTCAACTAATTCAGCAATGTCAGAAGGTTTTTCAATGAATTGATTCGCAAGTCGAGTGAATTCGCGTGTTTTATATTCCTTATCAATGAGTTCTTTTACCATCTCAAAAAAGTAAGACTGAATCTAAACTGACTTCGCTTTTCCGAAGCTGAATTTACTTTGAAAAATATAGCTGTAGAGAACTGTGATAAGCACTGTCACAAGTTTAGAAGGAGTTGGGTAAAACTCAAGTACATCAACAAACAATTTCATGAACAAGTAACTAATCAAAATAGCGCCCATCGAAACAATAAAATAGCGCTGGAATTGTATTTTTCCTGGAATATCCGAATCAGGAAAGGTGATGTATTTGTTTAGTAGAAATCCAGTAAGGAAAGTAATCGGAAAGACAAAGAACAATGAAGCGATGTGGGGAGTTAACACGATAAAGTTGAGATCCACATTTTCTTTGTGGAATACAAAATGATAAAAAACGAAATACAAAACAGTATCAAACACTAGGTTTCCACCACCGCATGCGGCATACCGATATGTTTTCAAAGGCATGAATGACTTGAAAATGAAATAAAAGGAATCGACTAAGCGGATGATCAACTGCTGCATTCTTGGGATACTATTTATTCTAAGGACTTTTGGTAAGAACCAATTGAGTCAAGTTCAAAAAAAAACGAAGTTAAAATAAAATACTTCATCTACGTCTAAATGGAAAGGCTAGTACTTGCAGTAATTTCAGTTCCACTAAGTGAATGATTATTTTGTTTATAAAAAATAAAAGGTCGGAAGAAAAAATTCTTCCGACCTTTTGTAGGGTTTCCCCCGGAATTAATATGCCAATTGATAATTATTGGATGATTAATTTCTTAACCAAAGTCCCCTTTGATGATTCAATAGCTACAAAATAAACACCAGAAGCAAGACTACTTGTGTTAAACGTTGTAGAGATTGACTTAATCAAAGTTCTGTTAACTAGGATTTTTCCGTCTTCAGAAAAGATAGAGTATGTTAAATCCGTTAAATCTGTTAAATTAAGATTGATAGTCACAATCTCTGTAGCAGGATTTGGCGAAATACTCACTTCCAGTCCTTCAATTTCATTGATTCCAGCACAATCATTCACCACAATAGACTGAGAGGCAGACGATGTACATCCGTTCAATGCTAGGTAATCGTATGTAATCGAAAAAGTACCTACACCACTAACGACAGGGTCGAATTGATTATTTGTTACTCCAGTACCACTGAAATCACCACCAGATGGAGATGCACCACCCAAAGTAATTACTCCGTCTTGTATGCAAACGTCATTAAATGCATCCAATGTTACATCAGCTGCTTCAAGTACTTCAACATCAATAGATGCAGATCCTGAACAACCATTTCCATCCGTGAAAGAGTAGATTACAGGATAAACTCCTGGATTTTGAGCTGGGTCAAATTGATTTCCTGACATTGCCGATCCTGAGAACACTCCTCCAGCAGGATTAGCGCTGATTGTTGTCAAACCTTCGTTATCACAAAGTGAATTCAAAGGACTGATATCCACCAAAGGATTAGGATTGAACACAACAGATGCTGAACCTGTTCCAGCTGCAGAGCATGTACCCAGTGAAACTTGTGTAACAGAGAACGTTCCATTTGCAGAAGCATTAATCACATAAGGTGAACTAGTAATTCCATTTTCTGTTGTTGAATTTGTTCCATTAGAATAGGTAACATTCCAAGGTCCAGCCCCTGTTAAGGCAACATTTACTGCTACAGGCACAGATCCATCTCCACAAACAATTCCGCCACCTGTTACAGTTGCAGTTGGAGCTTGATTAATTGCAATGTTAAACGTTTCTGCTACCTGCGGACAAGAACCATTTGCTAAGATTGTATTGGTTATAATATAGTTACCTGCGGTACTAGTTGCGAGATTTATTTCACCTGTGCTCGAATTGGTGAAAACCAGGCCGGGAGTTGAGGTGAATGTTCCTGCGCTAGATCCCGCTCCGAATACAGGATTAGGGTTAGATGTTCCCGTACAGAATGATGGCGAAGCATAAGAGAATGAAGCATCCGGAATATCTGTAATGCTGATCGTTTGAATATCAGAATCAGGACAAGTTCCATTCGTTGTATAAGTAACAGAATAAACTCCAGGAGTACTTCCTGCAACATTAATTTCACCAGTTGTTGTATTTACAAAATTCAGTCCTGCAGTACTTGAGAATGTCCCAGCAGAAACAATTACTGGAGTTGAGTTCCCAGAAGTCGCACAAATCGTGTTTGAAGGGTAGGTAAATGTTGCATTATCTAATGGTGTAACATTTATAGTAACGCTTGCTGAATTTGAGCAACCAGCAGCAGAAGTCCCTGTAACTGTATAAGTGGTAGTCGTTGCCGGAGAAACAGTTGGCGAAATAGCCACACCAATTCCATTATTCCAACTGTAAGTATCAGCGTTACCCTGAGAAAGCACTGTTGAAGTTCCTTGACAAATTGTAGTACTTGATGCACCTGCAGTGACAGTTGGAAGTGGATTAACTGTTATTGGATCAGTTGCGAAATCCACACAAGATTCCCAGAAACCTCCTAAAGTAAACATAGTTGCATCATAAGCGCCTGCAGCAGGATACGTATAGTTGGTGTTATTTGACCAAACTAAAGGAGAAAGATTATCAAAATCCCAAACATAAGTTGAGTCTGAAGTAGCTCCCATGAAATAGGATTCGAAAACATTGAAGTTATACATTCTGTTGCTTAGCATTCCAGAAGGCGTTGCTGAACCTGAGAAGGTTATTGCTTGTCCCAAACATGATGGGTCAGGGGATGCAGTTGCAGTCGTATTTATAGTGTATGATACCAAAGGTGCAACAATAGGCTCAAAGTCATGAGGGCCATTCGGCCAATTTACAAGATCTGTTGTCAAAACTGGAATGGAAACATAAGCACCGTTAGAAGGTGGATAGTAACTAGACGTCATTCTTGATAGATTCTCATCATACGGCTGTCCTGGTGCAATATCGTTGATAAAGATATTAAAAATACCACCCGCCGTTGTCACATCAACTACCACGGCATAATTATTTGTGACTACCAAAGGAGTTCCAAACATAGCGCTGTAATAATTAGGAGGATTAGGAAGAGGACTACCAGGAACAGCAACTGTTGATGTAGCTAGTGCCGTTCCAATTGGATTGTTCGATGCATCGACGTTAAAAATTCGACATCTTACGTTAATACTACCTGACGTTGCATTGTTTGAACCAAAAACTTCAACACCTCGCAAACTAAGACCCGATCCACTAACCGTAAACATTTGGGACATTGCTTCATTGTCAGCATTCCAAATTCCCAATGTGTAAAAATTAGCATCAACAGGATCTGTGTAAAGTAACTGTTCTTTTATCTGTGGATATCGAATCGTATCCAAACATAGTAATGTTTTTGTGGGGTTTTCAGTAAGCCCTTCAGAAACTTTTGATTTCAACAGTTCACTGCTAGCAGGCTGTATTGCATTTTGCCTTACTTGTGATAAACTTGCAAACGAAATTGCAGTCATACACAATAAGATTATTCTTTTTTTCATGCGTGTAATTTAAGTTAGATTTTAATATTAATTGAAAGACGAAATTAATTAATAATTAACTCTGAAACAAGATTTTATGACATAAAAAAATGCGGCCCATTTGAACCGCATTTCCAATTAACGTTTTATTTTAAGCAGTTACGCCCATCACTTCTGCCATTTTAGCTCCAATGTGAGCAGGAGAATCAACTACGTGAATTCCACATTCTCTCATGATACGTTTTTTAGCTTCAGCTGTATCATCATCACCACCAACGATTGCACCAGCGTGACCCATTGTACGTCCTTTTGGAGCAGTTTCACCTGCGATAAATCCTACAACTGGTTTTGTACCGTTTTCTTTGATCCAACGTGCAGCAATTGCTTCCAAGTTACCACCAATTTCACCAATCATTACGATACCTTCCGTTTCAGGATCATTCATTAACAATTCAACCGCTTCTTTCGTTGTTGTTCCAATAATTGGATCTCCACCGATACCGATAGCCGTTGTAATTCCTAATCCAGCTTTAGCAACTTGATCTGCTGCTTCGTATGTTAACGTTCCTGATTTAGAAACAATACCAATTTTTCCTTTTTTGAAAACGAATCCAGGCATGATACCTACTTTCGCTTCACCAGCAGTAATAACTCCTGGACAGTTAGGTCCGATTAAACGACAGTCATACGCTTTGATGTATTCTTTCGCGTTCACCATGTCCTTCACTGGAATACCTTCCGTAATACAAACGATTACTTTGATACCTGCATTTGCTGCTTCCATAATTGCATCCGCTGCGAAAGCAGGTGGAACGAAAATGATAGAAACATCTGCACCCGTTTTTTGAACTGCATCACTCACTGTATTGAAAACTGGGCGATCTAAATGTAAGCTTCCACCTTTTCCAGGTGTTACACCACCAACCACATTAGTTCCATATTCAATCATTTGTCCAGCGTGGAAAGTACCTTCACTTCCAGTAAACCCTTGAACAATGACTTTAGAATTTTTATTTACAAGTACGCTCATGTTGCAGTAATTATTTTTGTTTCATTAATTGTGTTGCCAAATTTAAAGTTTTGAATTGGTTTAGGCAAGGAAAAAAGTTAAAACAAAATGAAATTTATTGAGGTGTTTAGAAAGCTAAAAATCGGAGGGATTGTCTTTTTTTAACACAGAGGAAACATAGACCAAGTAAGTATAATTTTGGAGAAAGGTCTACTAGTAATTCCTCAGTGCACTCAGCTTCTCAGTGGTTTATTTTTTTGATCACAATAGGAACATAGGGAACATAGTTTGGTGTGAGAGATAATACGCTTGAATTTCTCCGTGCTCTCTGCTTCTCAGTGGTTCATTACTTCACCCCAACAACCTCCATATTGAACACCAAAATAGAGTTCGCAGGAATATCATCAAGCTGGCGATCGCCATAACCTAAACTCGGTGGAGCAACTAAAAATGCTTTTGCTCCCGGTTTTAATTCCAACATGATTTCTTTCCAGGCTCCGATTAAATCTTTTACCATGAAATCAACTGGTTTCTTTTCGTTGTCGAATACCTCGCCATCTAAGAATTCGCCTTTGTAAGTAAAAGACACAACATCCGTAAATTTGATGTATTCACCTTCGCCTTCTTCAATTATTTTGTAATACAAGCCTGATTCAGAGCGCTCGCATTCAATTCCTTTCTTTTTTAAGTAAGTTTTGATTTGAGCATCAAACGATTGTTTGTCATCTTCACTGTAGGTGCGACAAGCAGTAATTGAAACTAATACAAGTAGAAGAAGTACTATTTTTTTCATGAATTAAATCTTAACAGGAGTAAGGGTGTAGCCTTTTTGTTCCAATAAACGAATGACACCTTTTGGTCCACCAAGGTGACCAGCACCAACGGCAATAAATAATTTTTCTTTCTTCGCCATTTCCTCAATCATGGGGATCCAACGTTCGTTGCGGTCATCTAAAATTGTTGCTTGGTCCTCGGTAATTGTTCCGCCTTCTTCTTGAATCATTAAGTACAATGAATCGACGTTTTGACCTTGATACAACTTTTGCATTTTCTGTGTGACTTCAATGCCTTTCTTCGGATCACGAATGGTTTCCATCACCATTTCTGTTTGCTGTTCCTTGGTCATTTTATCGAAGATGCCCATTTGCTCAGCAATGGTTTCAAATCCTGCAATGGTAATGTCGTTTTCTCGGGCAATTTTTTCAAAACTCATCTCGTACGATTCTGTTTTTCCCATGAAATGAATTTGTGTCGCCATCTGCACAACTACAAAAGGTTTCATTTTTGACATGGTCTTCGTGAATGCTTCTTCACTCATATTGAGTTCTGCTTTCGCCCAAACTAAGATAGAATCCATTTGTTCCTTGCTAAAATAATCGGCAAATGTTCCATCTGTCAAGGTAACATATTTCAAAGCTTCTAGTTGATTGGGAAGTCCAGCCAATTCCATCACCAACTTATCGGTTTTCTTGACGATTTTCTCCAGTTTATCAGGGAATATGAAATATTGCTTCTCAATCAAATGCATTGTTCCAAAAAGATAAGATCCTTTTTGAATTCCTGGACCTTCAATTTTCCAGAGCAATGAACTTTCTTGCATTGGAAATGCCGTTGTTGCTTGTGAAAATCCAACTAAGGCAATGAAAAACGAGAGAAGTGATAAAATAAATTTCATTATTCAAAAGTGATTTCAGCTAAATAACTGTCTTCTTGTTCGAATACACGAACAGCTTTCATTCCAACGTTTTTAGCCGCTTTAAACAAATTATCAAAATCAACATATAACCAGTCGAACCAAGGACCAGTTTCTTTTTTGTACTTCATTTGAAAACGGAAGTTGCCATAATATTCGGTGTTCAAATTCACCCAAAGCGCTCCATCTTCATCTTCGTATAAGTAACGAATGTCAGAAGAGTCACATAAAATTTTTCCACTTGGCTTCAAAAGTGATTTTGCGTGCGAAAGTGTTTTTTCCAAGTTAGCCAAGGTTCCTGCAATTCCAATTCCGTTCATTAACATCAAAACAGTATCAAAATCTGTCTCGTTGAAGTTTTCAAATGCTATTTTCTTCGCATTCAATCCCTGCTTTTTCATGTGGTCAACTGCCCCTTGTGAAATATCAATTGCCGTAACATCGAAGGCATTTTCAGACAATTCAAGTGCGTGTGATCCAGCACCAGCACCAACGTCTAATACTTTTCCTTTGCAACGACTCAAGGCAATAAGCTCTAATTCGGGCATTTCATCTGCGTTTCTGAACAATACTTCAACTGGAATAATGTCATCTTCGCAAATATCTGAGCATACGATAATGTCAGTTGGTTTTTTAGTTGCAGCATAATCTAAAATCGCTGCACCAATTGGATCTCCTTGAGTTGGATTCATAAATTAATATTGGTAATCATCAAAATTGGAAAAATCATCTTCGGAAATGTCGTCGTCGAAATCATCAAATCCGAAATCATCTTCATCATCGTGTTCGTCTTCTTCACCTGCAAATAATTGCTCACTTGCAATACGCGAATCTTCTGGTGGTGCCATTCCCATTGCTAACAGTACTTCTGGTCCAGCAGCAGGATCATTTTTGTCGTAACCTATCAATTCAATTAAGAAAATCCACATACGCATGAAATCGTACACGAGGATGAATTTTTGATCTGGTTCTTCTAAAAAATCCTTAATAATGGCATCTTTCATAACATTTGGTAATGAATCAACATCATCGTCGCCGTAGGTCATATCCATCAAATTGATTTCATGGCCTTTGTCCCAACTGTCGTTTGACACATAGAAACTAGCTATTTCATCTCCTGTAAAGCGAAATGAAGAAACAATTGCCTTGAAAAAGGACTCAAAATTATCTGTGTCACTTATGAAAATATCTCTAAAAATCTCTTCGTTCTTCTCAGAATCCAAGAGCACTCTAAATTTCAATCCAGCCATGATTGCTTTCTAGTTAATAAGATGTAAAATTAAAATTATTCAGCGAAAGAGGGTGCAAGAACTATTGATAATCCCAATTCCTTGCCCAATTGCAACATATATTCGATTGCTTCTTTGCTTTCGTTTGGAATTTCTCCTTCTAAAATAGCCTCTTTGATTCGCGATTTAATGACACCAACTTCATTGCAAGGTCCTAAACCAAAGGTTGTCATCACCAATTCACCCGATACTGGCGGCTGAAAATTGCGAATGCGGTCTTTTTCTTCAACAGCCTTTAATTTTTCGGTAACAATTTCAAAGTTCTTCTTGTATTTCTTGACTTTGAATTCATTCTTGGAAGTAATATCGGCGTTACACAAAGTCATTAAGTCTTCAATGTCATCTCCTGCTTCACTCAATAATCTACGAATAGCAGAATCTGTCACAGAACCTTTTACCAAGGCAATTGGACGTAAGTGCAGGCGCACCAATTTCTCAACGTACTTCATTTTGTGGTCCAAAGGAAGTTTCAAGCGTTTAAAAATGCGCGACACCCAACGAGCACCCATGTCTTCGTGTCCGTGAAATGTCCAGCCAATTTCTGGATCAAAGCGCTTCGTCGGTGGTTTAGCAATATCATGCAGAATCGCTGACCATCGAAGCCAAAGGTTGTCACTGTTTTGAGCAACATTGTCCAAAACCTCAAGCGTATGGTAAAAATTATCTTTGTGTGCTTTGCCATCAATCGTTTCAACACCTTGCAGTGCGACCATTTCTGGAAAAAACTGGTGCAATAATTTAGTAGCGTAGAGCAATTGAAAACCACGTGAAGGAACTGGACTCAAAATAATTTTATTTACTTCATCCATGATTCGTTCTTGCGAAATGATTTCAAGTCGCGGAGCATTATCATAAATTGCTTGCAAGCTTTTGCTTTCAATTTTAAAATCCAATTGCGTTGCAAAACGAATAGCACGCATCATTCGAAGTGGATCATCACTGTAAGTTGTATTGGGATCAAGCGGCGTTCGAATAATTCCTTTATCTAAATCATCCAATCCATTGAAAGGATCGATGATATCACCAAACGTATCAGCATGAAGACTTATGGCTAAGGCATTAATCGTGAAATCGCGTCTTTTTTGATCTTCCTCTAACGTTCCGTCTTCAACAATTGGCTTGCGAGAGTCTGCTCGATAGGATTCTTTTCGCGCACCAACGAATTCGACGTCTAAATCTTTGTAATTAAAATGTGCAGTACCAAAACTCTTAAAAATGGATACTTTTTTCACGCGTAAACGTTCAGCACATTCTTTTGCGAGATCCATTCCGTTTCCAACAACAACAATATCTATATCCTTGGAAGGACGTTCAAGCAATAAATCACGCACATAACCTCCGATGACAAAAGCCTGCAGATTCTTTTCCGTTACAATTTGAGATGCAACTTTGAAAACAGGATGTTTAAGGTATGAAGCGTAATTTATAGACATTGGCGCAAATATAATGAACAAAGAGTAAAGAGCCGAGATTTGAGAACTGAGATTAGCTAAAATTCTGCCTCTGTATTATCTCTGTTCTCACAGCGAAGCGGTCTCAGTTCTATAAGATCTCAGAATTCAGTTTCTTAGAACTTTAACCGTTCCGTCCAAATCAATCTTAATAATCTGAGAAGGAGTGGTCATTTTTTCCTGCATGCGATCTTCTAAAACAGCATCGACCTTCGATTTTATCTGGTCGTCAATTTCGTTGAAAGTAGTTGGATTTGCCTTACCGGAAACATTAGCTGAAGTACTCACAATTGGTTTGCGAATAGAACGAATTAACTTTAAGCAAATAGGATCTTTTGTGATGCGAATTCCAACGCTTCCATCGTCAGCGAGGACTGTTTTTGCTAAATCGTTAGCCGAAGGATAGATGATTGTCAACGGTTTTTCACTTAAATCAATTAAGTCGTAACAAACAGGGTGGAATTCAGGAACGTATTTTTCGAGCATCGCAACGCTATCAACCAATACGATAAAACTTTTCTCATTAGGACGATTTTTAATGTCCAATATTTTTTGACAAGCAGCTTCATCTGTCGCGTCACAACCAAGACCCCAAATCGTATCCGTTGGGTAAAGGATCGTACCACCATTCTTTAAAACCTCAATCGTTTCGTCTATTCTCATATTTTTAACTTTAATATCTAGCTCTATTCTTTATTTAAACACAGAGGAAACAGAGAATAAAGAAATTATTTTTCCAGATAGGGAGGACACAGAGACCGACAAGTCGGTGTTTTCTATCAACTTTCGCCTCAAGCCTATAATCTCAAGCCTAAACCCTCCGCCTATTTAAGCAAATCAGGTCTCCTTTCTTGCGTTCGCTTCATAGCCTCCTCTTCGCGCCATGCTTCAATTTTTGCAAAGTCGCCGGAAAGCAAAATTTCAGGAACTTTTAATCCATTGAATTCAGGTGGACGTGTATATACAGGTGGTGACAATAAATTATCTTGAAAACTATCTGTCAGCGCTGAAGTTTCATCGTTTAATACACCTGGAATCAAGCGCACAACCGCATCAACGACAACTGCAGCAGCAAGCTCACCGCCAGATAGGACATACGATCCAATTGAAATTTCTTTGGTAATGTAATGCGTTCGCACGCGTTCATCAACACCTTTATAGTGTCCGCACAAAATCATTAAATTCTCACTCAATGACAATTGATTGCAGGCTGCTTGTTCGAACAATTCGCCGTCAGGTGTCATGTAAATGATTTCGTCGTAGTTTCTTTCCGACTTCAACTTTTCAATGACTGCTGCAATTGGTTCAATTGACATGACCATTCCTGCACCACCACCATATTGGTAGTCGTCCACATTTTTGTGCTTATTCGTAGAATAGTCGCGTATGTTGTGAACGTGAATTTCAACATGACCTTTATCTTGGGCACGTTGCATAATCGAAGCTGAAAATGGACTTTCGAGCAATTGCGGTAAAACAGTAAGTATATCAATACGCATAGCACAAAGTTAAGAAAATGATTGTTGATTAACTTAGAATTCCAAATTCTCCATTCCAAATCATTATTGATTATTTTAGTACCATGATATTTTCAAGAATTAAAAATAAATTTTGTTCACTGAGCACAGTCTCTGCTCTCTGCTCTCTGCTCTCTGTTCAGTTTTTGAGTGCCCAATGGACCGAAAACACTTCACCAACATACCCTGAGTTGATTAACTATTTTCAACAATTGGATAAGGAACATGCGGAAGTAGAATTGTATGCAATGGGTGATTCAGACTATGGTTTGCCAATTTATGTTTGCATTGTTAATGGTTCCGGTGATTCATTGAAAACCTTTGAAAAAGCAAGAAATAATACAACGGTTTTAATTAATAATGCCATACATGCTGGAGAACCAGATGGTGTGAATGCATGTCTGATTTGGTTGGATAATTGGATTAAAAACGGAAAAAAGACAAAGAATCTGCCTGTTATTGCCATTATTCCAGCATACAATGTGGGAGGAATGATGAATCGATCGACGAATAGTCGCGCCAATCAGGATGGTCCAGCGGAATATGGTTTCCGTGGAAATGCTCAAAATTTAGATTTGAACCGCGATTTCATTAAGATGGATTCGAAAAACGCCTTCACTTTTGCGAAGCTTTACCATGGATTGGATCCAGATGTCTTTGTCGATACGCATGTTTCAAATGGGGCAGATTATCAATACACCTTGACGTATATTTCTTCCATGAAGGAACGTCTGGCGCCATCGATTCGTACGTTGACGTATGATCAATTGATTCCTAGTTTAACGAAGTCCTTGAAAAAGAAAAAGTGGGATTTGATTCCATACGTTGAATTGATGAAAGAAACACCCGAGGAAGGAATTCATGCATTCAATGATTTACCAAGATATGCGATGGGTTATGCCGCTTTGTTTGATGCGATTAGTTTTACCGTTGAAACACATATGTTAAAACCTTTTCCGCAGCGCGTGAAGGCAACACACGATTTTATTGATGATTTAATAGTTTATACTTATTCAAATGCCGCAGCGATTGAAAAAGCAAGATTGGAAGCAAGAGCACATTGGCAGAAACAAAAAACGTTTTCGTTCAAGTATGAGTTGACAGATAAAAAAGACTCCATTCAGTTCAAAGGCTTTGAGTTTTCGAAACCACTGAGTCCAGTTACAGGTTTGCCACGATTGAAATACCACCAAGACAAACCGTATACGAAGTATGTCCCTTACTATCAAACGTATGTTCCGAAAGATTCAGCGAACATCCCAGAATACATTATTCTTGGTGGACAATGTGCTGAAGTCATTGAGCGTTTAAAGCAAAATGGGATCGCAATGCATGTGCTTAATAATGATACATTAATTCCAATTTCAAGAGAACGTGTGGCAGAGTTTAAATCAGCTTCCAAACCCTATGAAGGACATTTTTACCACAATCAATTGGAGTCGAATTATGAATTTGCCGACCAAGATTTCAAGAAAGGAGATATCTTGATTGATTTGAATCAATATCAACGTAATTTTATCTTGTCGGTGCTTATTTCTAGAGCAGAGGACAGTTATTTCAGATGGAATTTCTTCGATAGTTATTTGCAGCAAAAGGAATATTTCTCTCCCTATGTTTTTGAAGAAAAGGCTTTGGAAATTTTAGAACAAAAACCTTGGGTTAAAACGGAATTAGAGGAAATGAAGAAGGCAAACAAATCATTCGCGGAATCTTCCTGGGAGCAGTTGTACTTTATTTATAAGAACAGTGATTTGTTTGAGGAAAGCTACTATTTACTTCCTATATTTATGAATACAATTGAGTAATATGGAACAAGTAGCAAGAGCCATTGGATTTTTAGTCTACGCTGTAGCAAGCGTCGATAATCACGTTTCGGCAGAAGAGAAGCAAAAGGTGCATCAAATTGTGAATGACAATTGGCAAGTACTTGCGGATGCCGAAGATCCTTTCGGTGTGCGAGCAATGGAATACATTGATAAAATCATGTTGGGTTTAGATGAACAACACATTGATTCCGAAAAAGCTTTTCATTCATTCGAAGAGGTTTATCGGGCCAATTTTGAAAAATTCACTCCAGCATTGAAATCCTTCATTGTAAAGGTGTGCATAGAAACTGGTTCTGCATTCAATCGCATGAACAAGTCTGAATTGGTGCTTATTTCACGCATAGAATTGCTTTTAAAAGATTAATCACAAGTATGCGTTCGCTGATTGAAATCAAGAATTTTGGGCCCAAAATGGTCGAATGGTTGAATAAGAGAAAGCACTGCTTTCGATGATCTGACATTCATGATGAAGCTGTTTTATTGAATTCAGATTACAGAACAATCAAACAAAAAATGATTGGCGCTAGTATCACCCCACATTTTTTGATGTTTTATTCAATCGAAATGGGACTCCAAGATCGCAAGTGGAATGACATTTCACCAACCGAAAAGCAAGAATTGAAGCGTATTTTAGGGATGTAAATTAGGATTCATTTCTTAGCATTCCAATTATTTCGATTTTGTCCACTCAAATCTTTTTGTAATGAATTAGAAGCTCCGTATATTGCAGCCAAATCTTATTACGATGCTTAGAAAATTAGTATTCCTTTCATTCTTGTTGCCGCTTGGCTTCACATTTTCCCAAGATACTACTTGGGTACAAACATTTACATTTGATTCAATCACCACAAGAAGGGCAAACTTTACTTTTCCTCAGGAATTGAACGATAAACGCTTTGAAAAAGTGTTGATGTATTACAAATTGAAATGCAGTCCGTTGACGACTTGGGATCAGTATAATTGTGGAGAATGGGATTATTTAACGTACACACGTGTTTTTGATCACACGGGAGAATTTGATTCAGTTCAGGTAAATGGAAATAAATACTTGGCGAATCTTCAAAGTCCACCTTCACTTGTTTATGACCCATTGACAGCTGTTTATTCGGATACGTACGTAAGAAGTGAACATAATCGTTCTGCTTCCAATTTAAACAATAGTTTGGTGAATAGTGCAAACGGAACATCAGCATTTCCTTTTGATGTTACGAATCATGGTGGACGTTTCCAAATGCTTTTATCGGCAAGTGAATTGACTGCGGCTGGTGTCGTAGCTGGTGATTTACAATCGCTTTCTTTATATGTAAACAATACCATCAACTCAGGTGAATTGAAATACCCTCGCATTTCATTGAAATCAACATTAGATGCGAACTTAATTACGTTTCATTCAGCAGGATTTACGGAGGTGTACGATGCTGCTCATTGGGTAAATGGGAGTCAATCTGAACTTGCAATCGGACAAAATGAATTATTGTTTTATCAGCCGTTTGCGTGGAATGGAACTGATAACATCATAATCGAATTCTACTTTGAAAATAGCATGGATGCTGCGAATAGTATTTTATTTGATAGTGAATCAATCGCACCGGGATCGGCTGTTTATTACAATGATTTAAATGGCTGTATTGAATTTGATGGAACGAATCATTCATTGTTAGAATTGTCTGATTTTGATATGGGTAACGAAATGACGATTGCATTTTGGGCAAAAGGAAATGGATCCGGTGGGACGAATACTTCTATTTTGGAAGCGTATGACATTGCCGGAAATCGAGTAATTAATATTCACATGCCATGGAGTGATAATTCTATGTATTTCGATGCTGGTCAAGGATCAGGATATGACAGAATCAATAAAGTGATGACTGCTGCTGAAATGGATAACAACTGGAATCATTGGGCTTTTGTGAAGAAACAATCAACTGGGGAAATGTTCATATATAAGAATGGAACGCTTTGGCATTCAGGAACCAACAAGAACTTACCAATTGGATATGTTCACCGCTTTGTTTTAGGCTCAAATATGAATCAAGGCTATATGTGGAAAGGAATGGTAGATGAATTTCAAGTCTACGATGCCGCATTAACGCAAGCAACAATTCAGTCATGGATGCAATCAAAAGCAACACCTGCACATCCTAACTGGGCTGATTTATTGACGTATTTTGATTTCGATGGACAAGCTTGGGCTGAAGATCAATCTCAAAACAATTACTTACTTATGCCTTCAGAGCAAGGAATGTTCAATTTTGATGAACTTCCATATGCTGGTATTCAAGAAGCAAGTGCGCGTCCTGTCATTTCTATCGGACAAGGAACAGTTGCAGGTGCTAACGTTATTACAGAAGAAGTTGAAATCAGAAGAGATGAACCAACGGTAATTTATGAATTGCAAGCCGTTACAAATCATTTTGAAATTGTAAACGCATATGTAGGAACGCTTTCAGGAAATGAAACGGTTTACAATGCAACAGGTCAAGTGGTAACACAAACACCATATACGTGTGCAACTTCTATTTTGAATGAAGCGATTTTGTATTTTCAAACGCCTTATGAGATTGTACATGATGTGGAAATCGCACGTTACATAACACCATACGGAATTCAGTTTGATTTGGGTCCACAAGGGTTTTCATGGATTTATGACGTAACAGATTACCAACAGTACTTGAAAGATGTAGTTGATTTAGCAGCACATAATACACAAGAATTATTGGATCTAAAATTTGCTTTTATCGAAGGTATTCCGCCAAGAGATGTTCACAAAAGAGAACCGATTTGGGCTGACTTTAGAAGTTACCAATTCTCTTCAATGGCTGATAATTCAGTTTTACCTGAAATTTCAATTCCACTTACTGATAGCTCAGACATGTTTAAAATTAAAACACGTTTATCTGGACACGGTCAGGTTGGAAACGGTGCATGTTGCGAATGGGTTCCGAATGATCACCAAATAAAAATAGACGGTGTTTCTAGATTCAACTGGAATATTTGGCAAACAACGCAATGCGGAAGTAACCCAAATATTTCTCAAGGTGGAACATGGCCTTATGCCCGTGAAGGATGGTGTCCCGGAGACCAAGTTCGTGAAAATGAATTTGAAGTAACACCATTTGTAAATGGAAATACTGTT
Source organism: Crocinitomicaceae bacterium (assembly GCA_021740745.1). Lineage (GTDB taxonomy): Bacteria > Bacteroidota > Bacteroidia > Flavobacteriales_D > Crocinitomicaceae > M0103. The sequence continues at coordinate 18,533 of JAIOZF010000008.1, forward strand.
GATATAGATTATGTGATTAATCCAGTGCCGGCAAACGATCCTGGACAAGCAAGTGGAAATTATATTGTTGCAATGGATTTAATTTCCTATTCTGCTCCAAATTTCCAAAACGATGCTGCCATAATCGACATTTTGAATCCAAACAATTACGAGTATTATAGAAAATGGAATCCGACGTGTTCGAATCCACGGGTGATTATTCAAAATACAGGTGAACAGCCATTGACAAAATGTACTATTCGTTGTTGGGTTAGCTATGGTGATTGGTTAGAATATGAGTGGACAGGTAACCTTGATTTTTTAGAAACAGAAGTTGTTGAAATTCCTGTTGTTGATTTAGGTTGGTGGAGAGATTACAATGGCACGATGACATTTACTGCACAAGTGCATTCAGTTGGAGGATATCCCGATTTAGATGAATATGAGAACAACAATGTGAAGAGCGTGAAATTCGATGCTCCAGAAACAATCAACGGTCCTTTCTTCGTTTGGTTCACAACTAACAATAAAGCGAGTGAGAACAATTATCGTTTAGAAGATGCAAGTGGAACTGTTTTGTTTGAACGCAGCAATATGACAAACTCGACACAATACAAAGATACTTTTGATCTTGCTCCAGGTTGTTACAGTATTATTCTAGAAGATTTAGACCACGATGGTATTGGATTCTGGTACTCAAGTCAAGTGGAAGGAGAAACTGCCGGACAATTTAGATTGCGTCAAGTAGGCGGAAGTTACCTTGAGTTTTTCCCAGCTGATTTTGGAAAATATCACCGTTATAACTTCAGTGTTGGTTTCTCAGTTGGTTTAGAGGATAAAGTCTTAGATCACAAGATTGCAATTATTCCTAATCCAACAAATGGAGAATGTACAATTGAAGTAAGTGGAACAGTGAATGGTAATGCTGATATGACAATCATTGACCACATGGGTCGAATGGTCTATACAGAGAAGATGAATGCAACTGTTGATTTCGCTGAATCACATGTGAATATTCAATCCTTGCCTGCTGGACATTACCTAGTGAAAATTGTTACAGGAGATCGCGTGTATACCGAGCCACTGATCAAATATTAATTATTGAGAAAAGGGTGTCAGAAATGACACCTTTTTTTTTGCTTACCTGAATCGATCTTTGAGTTTCAATATAGGTCGTTCAATATATTTCATGCTGAATAATGCCAATAGATAGGTGGAGGAAAACACCACAGCGGCATACAGTATAAAATAAGCCAGAGAATTTGTCCAGCCGTGATTTTCAAAGAAAATCGACCAATAGTATATGAAAATACAGTGATACATGTAAAAACCATAGGTAAGTTCTCCCGCAAACTTAAATCCTGGAATACGATCCATCTTGACAAATGAATTTTTGCAATACACCTGTTCTACAACGATAAACGCAAAAAAGGCTCCTTGAATGAGTCGCTCTATACTGCGCAATTCTCCTTGAAAAATCTTTGTTGATGCAAGTAAACAAAGAATTCCTATTCCATAAATGAGTAGAATCATCCATTTGTTTAGTTGCGCAATTCGTTGACCTAATGCTGCCTTTTTTACAGCGAATGCGGCTAGTCCACCAATGGCTAAATCACTCATCACTGCAAACGTGTGGTAATACATAGTGCGTTCATCTGCATGATTTAAAAAGCGAAAAACAACACTTGCAAGGATTATTAATCCAAAATAATAAGGAAACAATTTTCCATTCCGAAAGAAAGGTAGAACACCCAACAAAGCAATCCAAACAAGGTAAAATTGTTCTTCAATACTAACCGACCATGTAATCGTCAAGAAGTTCAACGAGTCAAACGCTCCCACCCAAATTTCATCTAAATTGGATAGAAAAACAGCATAGAAGAAAGGTGAATGGATCGTTTCAATTCCATAGGGTAGATGCGGAAATATCAAGAAACCAAAAAAGAGGATAATGAAATAAAGAGGCCATATCCTCAGAACTCGTCGCATAAGGAAATGGGGGACATTAATCGTTCCTTTCTTTTCAATTTCACTGAGCAATAAAAAAGTGATGAGGAATCCGCTTAAAGCAAAGAACAAACCTACTCCATGATGTCCTTTTGATGCAATTTTAAAAATGCCTTGAAAAACAGGCGTTGAAAAGAAATCACCCCAAATTTCCTTTCCCAAGGTGAAAATATGGAAGATAAAAACCAATAAAGCACCTAAAAAACGCAGACCATTCAGGTTCGGTAAAAAAATGTGTTTTGTTGTTTCTGTTGATTTCAAATTCTGTGCTTATCGAGTCAAAAGTAGAAAAATCATTTCACTCACCATTTTTAAAGGAGCAGTTTCGTATTTCGCTACAATCAAAGAACAATGATTTTGTTTTTAATTAGGAGTTATTTGTACTTTTGTCGCGACTAATTCAGTAAGTATGACGTATGATATCGCAATAATCGGTGGAGGAATAGTAGGAGCAGCTACATTCTATAAAATGCAATCGAAATATCCAACATTGAAGATCGTGTTGATTGAAAAAATGGATATTCTTGCGGATCATCAAACGGGTCATAACTCAGGAGTAATTCACTCAGGTTTGTATTACAAGCCGGGTTCATTAAAAGCGAAGAATTGTATTGAAGGCCGTCATGAATTAGTTGCTTTCGCGAAAGAACATGGAATTCCTCATGACATCTGTGGGAAAGTAGTTGTAGCAACTGATCCTGCTGAATTGCCGCATATGGAAAAGATTTTCCAAACTGGTATAGAAAATCAAATAGAGGGAATTAAAAAGCTTACACCTGAAGAAGTTAAAGAACATGAGCCTTTCGTAGAAAGCATTGGTGGCATCTGGGTGCCCGTTACTGGAATCATTGATTTTCGCGCTGCAACAGCAAAAATGGTGGAGTTGGCTTTAGCCTTGAATCCTCAAAGCAAGTTGGTGTTAAGCCAAGAAGTTTTGTCCATTGAAAAAGGAGAAAAAACATCAAAACTAATCACGAATAAAGAAACGTTTGAGGCTGAATACCTAGTTTTCTGTGCAGGATTGCAAGCAGACCGTTTGGCTAAAAAAGATGGTGTTGATTTAAAGGAACGTGTAGTTGGATTCCGCGGAGATTATTATGAGTTGACAGAACAAGGAAAACACAAGATTAAAAATCTGATTTATCCTGTTCCTAATCCTGATTTCCCTTTTTTAGGTGTGCATTTTACACGTATGACAGATGGAGAAATTGAATGTGGTCCAAATGCGGTATTTACGTTCAAGCGCGAAGGATATGGTAAAACTGACTTCTCATTCCGTGATACTTGGGATGCGTTAACATATGGTGGAACATGGAAATTGTTCTTCAAAAACATGTCTTTTGGTATCAACGAATATAGACGAGCGTTTTCAAAGCGATTGTTCTTGAAAACCTTGCAACGTATGGTTCCTTCGCTTACGATGGAAGACATTAAGCCAGGTAGAGCAGGGGTAAGAGCATTGTTATTGAGACAAGATGGCGATACAAGAGATGATTTCCGAATTGAATACCATGGAAAGTCTATTCACGTATTGAATGCGCCATCTCCAGCTGCAACGGCTTCCTTAGCAATTGGCGGTTACATCACTACAGAAGCAGAAAAGCATTTTAATCTTTCGAAAGAAGCTTAACCAGCTTATTCCATTTTAAACAGTTTCCAAACACTTTCATTTTTTTTGAAGGCGAGAAAGGCGCTGGACTCAATACCAGTTGGTGCATTCTTTAACCTAAAGTTTTAAAACGCAGTCTCATCATCCTTTAACAAGATGTTAGGTGTGTTCGATAATTTTATCTTTTTCTAATTTGATGATTGCCAATTTGTTCGTGTCCTAGCATTATAAAAATCTCAAGGTTGGAAAGTTGTGAAATTACTTGTAACGGACCACAAGTATGGTTAAAAGCAGTAAGCTTTCATTTTTAATTTTTTGGAAGGTACAACTGAACTGTTTCTTTTTTGAGTAATTTTCCAAACTATAATTTTTTATGAAATTTTCAACAACTTATATTCTTTTCATTTTTCTTTTCAGCATTCTAGTTACGGGATGTGAATCTGCTAAACCTATGGAGATAAGGACACTAAAACGCTTAGAATTAAATGGTATTCCATCAGCTTCAGGAATTGAGCATGGTAACGGTTTTTATTGGATTATTGGCGATAATTCTCCCTACTTATTTCAATTAGATCAAAACTTCCGTTTACTTGAAAAAGTAAGCTTAGAAAAATTAGATCATGCGGTGGATGGAGTCATTCCAAAACTTAAAAAAGTCGATTTGGAAGCCATGCTTTCCATGAAATGGAAGGAAGATTCTATACTTTTTCTATTTGGTTCAGGTTCAAAATTACCAGAAAGAGCTGCAGGTTGGAAAATCAACATGCACAATCCTGCCATTCAGGAAAGAATCGATTTACTGTCCTTTTATGAACTTTTAATGGAAGAAACGAAGTTGAAAGAAAACGATTTCAACATTGAAGCAGCGGTTGAATTGGATGGAAAAATTTACTTGCTGAATCGAGGAAAAAATAAATTGATAAGTCTGAGATCAGATCATTTCATCGAATTTATTGAAGGTCAACGGGATGATTTAAAGATTAAAACGCACAACATCGATTTACCGAAGGTTGATGGCATTGAAGCTGGTTTTTCTGGAGCAGCCGCAGACTTTGCTAATAACCGAATTGTTTTTACGGCATCAATTGAAAATACCTCTGATTGGATCAATGACGGTCAAGTTTTAGGCAGTTTCATTGGTATAATTGAAATTGATCAATTGGAAAATCACTATCATCCTTCAACAGTTTTGATTACAGAAAATGAAGGGACATTGATTTTAAAAGTAGAATCTATCGCCTTGAAAAACCAGCATGGAAATTCCTACGATTGTATTTTGGTGACAGATAGTGATGGCGGCCAATCGGAGCTCCTTGAATTAACCATCAACTTCTAAGATAGCTGTCAGATTCTACCATGGTGCGACAGTAATATAGCAATTGTTCTTGTACGCGGAAATTGCGCAAGTAGAATGATTAAGATGACTGTAATTGGCACTGAAACGACCATTCCAGTAATTCCCCAAATACTTCCCCAAATCGCCAAAGATATCAGAGCAACTAGTGGACTAATATTCAACGAATCGCTCATTAGTTTTGGTTCCAAAATATTACTGATGATCGTCTGAATACTTCCCAATACAAAAAACAAAATGATGGGTAGGAAGAACTCTCCAAATTGAATTAACGAAAAAGCTGTCGGTAAAATCACGCCTAACAATGCCCCAATGATGGGGATAAAGTTCATAATGAAAATAATAAAGGACCAGAAAAGCGGCGATTCAACCCCAAAACTGATGAGAACGATGAAACAGCATGCGCTTGAAATTAAACTGATGAGCGTTTTTAATCCAATGTAATGCGTGATTGATTTCTCGATATTGTTTAACAATAATGAAACTTGTTTGTGTTTCTCTCCTTTAAAAATTAGCTGAAGTTTTTTCTTAAAACTTGCTTCTTCGATGAATAAGAATAGAATGTAAAAGAGGATCATCAACAAATTACCTGTCATCGAAGTCAGCTGATTGAAAAGGGTATTCGCGATCGTGGAATAATCCAATTGCTCAATCGATTCATTAACTGTTTTTAAAATATCAAAGCCCAAAGTATCATTGATACGAATGATAATATTGGTCATATTCCCTTGGTACTTAAAAATTGCTTTGACCAATTCTTCGCTATTGACAATTAGTACCTTAATCATTATTCCTATAAGTGAGTAGATGATCAACGCAGAAACAATATTCTTCAGCCAAGAAGGTACATGTTCTCGAATAAAATGCTGAAGATCAATCACTCTTCGAATGGCCCGAATTAAGAAATAAAATAAGAGCGCAAAAAGAAAAGGCGCAAGAATCACCTTGCCAAAAATAAGTGTAATCACCGATCCAAAAACGATGAGAATACCTGTGGTGATATTGCTTGAATTCATTGAATAAAAATACGATTATTTTTTTATGTCTTGGTTGGTCATTTAATACGATGAGCCGATGAATCGGTAATCAAGCGTTACTTTTCCATAATTCGATGGATCGCCGATAAAAATAATGTAGGACTGACCTTCATACCAGTCAAATGAGGCTTTGTAATCGATAGCACCTTTTTTGACTGTAATCACTTGGTTAATTGATTGTGGAGATTCTCCAAGATAAAAAGTGACATTTTCACTCGCTATTCCTCTTAATTCTATTTCTAAGGAACTAATTGCGGTTTGTTCGGCATGTTTAGTTAACTCAAAGACCTCATGAAGGGCTAAATTTTCAACTTTAATGCTTTGCGTTTGATTGTTCCAATAAAAATCTTTCAGAAAATAGCGATATGAAAGAAATCCAACACCTAGGAGTAATCCAATGATAATTAGTTGTTTAAGTTTTATTTTTGAGAACATAATTGAAACTAAAATTGATTTATTTGATCAAAACCACAAAAACAGTTTAGTAAAGTCGAAACAAATTTAGAACATTTGCAAAGTCATTTCCACAAACGGTGGATCTTATTTATAAAGAAGAGGTTAGAGACAGGCTCTGTGATCCTCCGGCAAATAACTTTAAGTCCCGATTTATCGGGGTTGGAAAACCGTTGCCAATTCCTGATTCCGAATGTTCGGATGAATATAAACTAATTGTAATGAAAAGTATCGTATTTTCTTCTTACCAAATGACAGTTCGTCCCACAGTGGATGACAAAAAATTAATTTCTCTTTTTGTTTCTAATACCATGTGTTGCATGTGCTGTTGTTGCATGTGCTGGTAATCTGTTTGCTCCACTAAGCAACTTTCAGTATTCCAAGCATTGAACAGCTCCTGTTCTCCTATTGTCCCAATTTTTTCATTTGCAAATAAATTCTTAGATCAATTGGAATTATTTTCGTTGACGGCCAATTTAGGTGATACAAGAAGTATCGCAACACATCCGGCTTCGACGACACATTCCAAATTAACCCAGGAACATCGATTAGATGTAGGTATTTCCGATGGATTGGTTCGATTATCAATAGGTTTGGAAAATAAAGAGGATATTTGGTTAGACCTAGTAAATGGACTAAATTTGGATTGAATCACCCTTTTGGCATTTCATTTGTAAAGTGCGTGAAATTTAAATTAATTACCATGAAATCAACGATTACTTCAATATTACTTTTTACAACACTTGTTTTTTCTGTTTTTGGACAGAATATTGACGATAACAAGGTCAATTTTAAGTACATTCAATTGCCGTTGCAAAAAGTAAATCCACTTTTTTCTAATTATGAAGTGCGAGTAAATCATTTGTATAAAAAAGCAAATGAGGATAGTTTAATCATTTTTCAACAGCGAAAAGATGCTGCTCAAGCAACTTATCAAGCACAATACAATGCATATATTGTTCAGAAGAATGCTTTGGATAAAGTTTATTTGAATCAATTGGCGCAATATGAAAAGGCTACCAATGCTGGAACTCCGGCAACTGTTCCTGTTCCACCAACTTATCCAAACGCTCCGTTGTTTGTTCCATTAGATGCCCCACGTTTACATACAGAATTTACCGATAATGAAGTAAATTCATTTATTGATATTCAAGGTTTCACGAAAGGACTTGGTGGTACAATGTTAACGATTGATGTATACCCAATTCGTGATATTCGCATCATTGAAACTAAAACTGGGTCAGGTGTAACAACAAAATACGATTATAAGTGTCAGTACATTTTACCAATAATGGTCACTTTTGAAACACCGACAGAAGGTGCGCTTTTGAAAAAAACGTATTTCGAAACAGTACAATATCAGTCAATGAAGTCTTACTCGAGCAAATACGAATATCAGGCTTGGTTTATAGATAATGGTGCGCAATACTATAGAGATTTGGAAAGAAACGCGCGCAAGAGTGCCTTGCAAGAAGTAAATGGGATTTTAAACAATGAATTTGGTTATGTCTCTATGCAACGGAATGCTGAACTATATTCAGTTAAAAAATACCGCGACTATGATTATGCAGAGGTAACAGCGGCGTATACATTGACAACACAAGCATTGAATTTAGTAGCCAAGGATCGGAATCGCGCAGGTGCAATTGAAAAAATTTCACAAGCAATTGCCAAGTGGGAAGTATTGCTGGAAGAAAGCAACATGACCGATGATAAGGCACGAGTGAACGATAAAATTACAGCAATGATTCACTGTAATTTAGCTGAATTATATGCTTGGAAAGGAGATTATGACAAGGCAGAGTTACACACAAATCTATCATTGAATGGGGGAGTGGCAAAATTCAGAAATCATTCAGAGCGGGTTCAATCCTTTTATGCCGATCAACGTAAACGTTGGGAAATTCATTATTGAATCAGTAAGGATTTAGCAAATAAATATTATTTTGTTAAATTTCATTCTAATCAATTTTTCTACTCTACTTTTACTCTGTGGAAAAACAATTCTATCAGCGAATATTCATGTTCATTGCCAGTTTGGTAATTGTAACGAATATTTTTTGTTCCACTCATCAAGCATATCTTTTTTCTAGCATTAAACTTTCTTTAGAAGAAACTGTTCTCGATTCTAAAAATAATATCTACTCTAAAGAGTTGTTGAGTATGTTTGCAGAGAATTTGAAAAAACCATGAAGTCAATCTTTTTGATACTTTGCATTCTTCTAGTTAATTTATCGTCATTTTCTCAAAAACAAATCTCAACGCAACAACATGCGTGGGTAATGTATACAGAAAATCATAAATTGACTGAACGTTGGGGAATTCATACAGAATACCAATGGAGAAGAAGTGATTATTTTCAGGATTGGCAACAATCGTTATTGCGTTTGGGACTTGATTATTATAGCAAACAAAATGCGCAATACACCCTTGGATACGGTTGGATTCGATCCTATCAATATGGAGAGCAACCAATCGCTCATCCCAATAATGAACATCGAATTTGGGAACAATTCATTTTAAAAAGTAAAGTTGGGAGAGTTGAATTTCAACACCGTTATCGATTGGAACAACGCATAATTGAAAATTGGAAGGTGAATTCAACAGGTGAATTCGAACAAGATGGATTTATTTTTCGTCAACGAGTGCGCTACCGATTCTTGGCAACTGTGCCTTTGTCACGTAAAGAAATGGTAGATAACACCTTGTTTTTAGCGGCATATGATGAACCGTTTTTAGGTTTTGGAAAAGGCATTGGAAAGAACATTCTTGATCAAAATCGCTTGTATTTTGCGCTTGGATGGCGATTTAATAAAAACTGTAACGTTCAATTGGGATACCTAAATCAATACATCGTTAAAACCGATGGCATTAAAGCGGAGCGGAATCACACACTGCAAATAGGACTAACTTACAACTTAGATTTTAGCAAACAATAAGCTGTTTTAGCTGAATGAGAAATTCGGATTGTGCAAACTGTCCGACTTTCGACTTTTCTAACTATTTTTGCCAAAACTTTTTTGAATGACAGATAATATGAACGCTGTTAGCTACTGTGTAGGAATGAGTATCGCAGCTAGTTTAATGGATCAAAATCTAAGTGATATTTCACCGGAGATATTGACAGAAGCAATTAAAGATACTTTCGAAGGAAAAGCACCAAAATATGCACCTGAAGAGGCAAATTCAATCATCCAAGCTTTTCTCGCAGAACAAGGTCAAAAGCAGTTTGCAGAGAACAAAACGCAAGGTGAAGCTTTTCTTGATGAAAATAAGAACCGTGAAGAAGTGAAAATGACTCCTTCTGGCTTACAATATGAAATATTGGTTGAAGGAGAAGGTGATTTGCCGGCTGCAACGGATACAGTAACTGTTCACTACCATGGTACATTAATCGACGGAACAGTTTTCGACAGTTCAGTCCACAGAGGTCAACCTGCTTCATTTGGTGTTCACCAAGTTATTCCAGGATGGACAGAAGCTTTACAGTTGATGCCAAAAGGATCAAAATACAGATTATATATTCCTCAAGAATTGGCGTATGGCGCGCATCCACACCCAGGAGGACCAATACAACCATACAGTGCGTTAATTTTTGATGTTGAACTTTTAGAAATCGCTTAATGAAAAAGATCGGAGTAATATTATTCGCTGCAATGCTCTTAATGAGTTGTGGTGATAAAACAGCAGCAGTTGAAGAAGAAGTTGTCAAATTAGACGATTTCAAAGACCGCTTATCGTATGTTTTGGGTTCGATGAATGCAAAATCAATTGTTGGAAATGATGATCCTAACGTTATGCGTTTAGATATGAATTTGGTTGCAAAAGGTTTTGAATCGAACTTGAATGATGAGATGCCTTCAGAATGTGAAGAGACCTTGAAAAAATTGTTCGGACCTTATTTTCAAGATTTCGATTCTACTTATGCAGAAGCAGGAGCTGAATGTTTAGGTCGTTTAACAGGTTTCGCTTTTTACCGCGATATGAAAAATCTTGGTGGTTTGGAACAAATCGATTTAAAGATGGCAGTTACTGGTTTCAAACATGGTTTATTGAAGAAAGATACATTAGTAGCTGACGCTGAAAAGCAACAAATGCTGGAGAACTTCATCAAGGACTTGAATGAAAAGAGCGGAAAGAAAATGATGGAGAACGCTAAGAAAATTCAAGGCGCTCAGGTATTTGACAATGGAATCGTATTGCAAACATTGAAAGAAGGAAAAGGTGGTTCACCCGCTTCAACTGATGACGTAAAAGTAGAATACATTCTTACTTCAGCTAATGGAGACACAATCCAAAGTTCATACGAAATGAAAAAACAACCAGGAGCTCCTCAAGAAGCGGTTGCATTGAAATTGAACGGTGGTGTTATTCCAGCATGGACATATGCTTTACCAAAAATGAAGAAAGGTGGAAAATACAGAATGTATGTTCCTTGGGAATTAGCTTACGGCGAACAAATGGGACGTGAGTCTTTATGTTTCGTAATCGAATTAATTGATTTCGCAAAAGAAGGAACTTTCGTTAAAGAACAACCTCAAGCGCAACCTCAACAGGGAATGCCGCAAGGAATGTAAGATATAGTTTTTCAAAAAAAAAGAATCCCAAAAGGATTCTTTTTTTTTGTCTAGGCATTAGAAATTAGGCATTAGAATTTAGAGCTAGATGGCAGAGTTAGACGATAGAGATAGAAGATAGAGCTAGACGATAGAGTTAGAAGATAGAGCTAGATGGCAGAGATAGACGATAGAGCTAGATGTTAGAGCAAGATTTGGTCGCTGAGCGAAGTCGAAGCGCAAATCCTTAATCCCATCGGCTATGATACTTCACAAAAATATTAATCCAAACGGCTCTTGAACTTCGAAAGATAACTGGTATAAGCGGAATGAAAACTCCTAGAAAGGCAAACACATTTGGCAAAACCGCCCAACCATAGAATATGTGAACAATTACATGGGTTATTACAGCGATAACGGTTGAAGTGGCATGGCTCACCATCATCGCACCCCAATAAAAACCAGTTTCCCGCACAAAGTCTTCGTTACACACTGGACAGCGATCCGGCATTTTATCGAAAAGCTTTAAATCATAAGGATTTTTAGTTAAAAATAAATCTGCTTCTTGGCATTGTGGGCACTTCAAATGAAGCACACTGTAGGTGCGTGTTCCTTTTCGAAATGGGTTTCGCTGTATAAAAAACTGCTTTAAACCCATGGCAAGAAAATTAGTTGTTTTAGATTTATCCCAAAGGGAAGAAAAACGAGATGCGGTAAATTATCGGAAGTATTTTAACTACTTGTCCCGTTTGACTATCCTTTATATTCATAAAATAACCTTGTCTAAATGGACTGTTGACGTGATTAATTATATCATAATAAATACCTACATTAATTCGAACGGCTTCATTGTATTCACGCGAAAATCCACCACAAAGAAATAGGGTAGGAACCCAGTTTTTGGTTGGATTAGTAATTACATAGTTAATTGGACTCTTTAACATTTCAAATTCCAATCCACCAAAAACAACATTTTGGTATCGTGCATGCGCAAAAACGCCACCGCCATAAATATTATAGCCGAATTTTGTTCCTACATTGTTCGACCAACTTCGCTGAAATCGTGCTGAGGGTCCAACAATAAAGTTTTCACCTAGGTTTAAGCCGTACTTCAAACCAATACCGAAAGTACCACCGATTGTTGAAGCGCTTACTGAAGCATCCACACCAATTTCAGAACCTTCAATTCCTTGAGCATTTGAATTAGAAATCAATCCAACGAAGAATAAAAACAGCAACTTTTTCATCTAAAAATGTTTGGGGTAAAATTAACAATTGTTAGCTAATAATTTTGAATTAATAATTCGATTTAATAAGTGATTTTCTATGGAGTCATATTATCTTTGTGCAAAAATCACCACATGCAATTATTAGACGGAAGAGCAACAGCTGATAGCATTCGTAAAGAACTGGCAGAAGCCGTTTTAGAACGAAAAAGAGATGGGAAAAAAATTCCACATTTAGCTGCTATTCTTGTCGGAAATGATGGAGGTTCTTTAACTTATGTTGGAGCAAAAGTAAAAGCCTGTGATCAAATAGGTTTTGAAAGTACCTTGATTCGCTACGATGATTCGGTTCCTGAGGAAATTTTACTAGCGAAAGTTCAATCCTTGAATGAAGATAAAAGCATCGATGGTTTCATCGTTCAGTTGCCGCTTCCTGCGCACATCGATGAAATGAAAATTACCCAAGCAATCGATCCGAAGAAAGATGTAGATGGTTTTCATCCGGTCAATTTAGGAAATATGGTGCTTAATTTACCGGGATTTTTACCGGCAACACCTGCTGGAATTGTTGAATTATTGAAGCGAAACAATATTGAAACAGAAGGTAAAAATTGTGTCATTATTGGCAGAAGTAACATCGTCGGAACACCGCTAAGTATTATGTTGGGACGAAATACGGACCCAGGAAATTGCACGGTCACACTTGCGCACAGTAAAACAACGAATTTGAAAGAATTGTGCTTAACCGCTGATATTTTAATCGCAGCAATTGGCCAACCAGATTTTGTAACCGCTGATATGGTAAAACCAGGCGCAGTTGTTATCGACGTTGGAACAACAAGAGTGGATGATGCAACACGCGCAAGAGGCTGGCGTTTGAAAGGAGATGTAAAGTTTGATGAGGTAGCAGAAAAGTGTTCATTTATCACACCTGTACCAGGCGGTGTAGGACCAATGACCATTGCTTCTTTAATGATAAATACCCTTAAAGCGATGGAGCTGAAAGGGAAATAATGTAGTAACCACTTAAATCTTAAATACAATGAAACAATTTAATTTAGTAATTCTTGGAATTATCAGTACGATGATCCTTGGAGCATGTTCAACTTCAAATGAAGTAGTTGGAGGTGTTTTTCAAAAACGCAAGCATACTGGCGGTGTTTATTGGGACAGAACTGAGAAAGTAAAAGCTTCTGCTCAAAAAGAGGAAGAAGAAATGGAATTTGATATCTACAAGTTAGAAGAAGCTAAACAAAAGAAATATGCTTCTGTTACTACAATCAAATCAGAAACACAGACTACTGAAAACACCGTTGTTGCAAGTGTAGAATCAGAAGATATTGATGGTCTCGTTATTGCTGAAGAATCAAAACCAGTCATTGAAGCAACAGTTTCAACAACGACTGCTGAAAATGAAAAAACGCTTACAGCAAGTGAGGCTAAAAAGAATACTAAAAAACAACGTTTAAATAAAACAGCACCAGTTGATGAAGATGTTATGTTTATAATCTTAATCATTTTGGCATTTTTAATACCGCCATTAGCTGTGTTTATTTATGAAGGTACAACAAACCGTTTTTGGATAGACCTAGTTTTGGCAATTCTAGGTTTCGGTGTTGGTTTTTGGTTATTAGGAGGTTTAGGGTGGCTGTGTGGTTTGGCTGCGGTGATTTATGCCTTGTTAATCGTACTGGAAGTTATTTAATGAAAAGTTGATAAATTATCATAAGAGGAGCTTACGGGCTCCTTTTTTTATGCCGCTAAATTGAGTTTACAATCGTTCTAAAGGTGTTTTAATTCCGTCAACAAGCGAATAACAAGCTAATTTGTCTTTGAATACAGAGGATTTAAAAATTGAACGATTCAACAACATACGCACACATTCCTGAACACCTTCTACAATCGATGGATGAGGGTGGATCAATTCGGAAAGTACCTCAATCGGCATATTTAATTTGATAAGTAAGCCAACAGCTTGAATCGCAGATGATGCATGTTCACCCACAGCGCGCATTCCCAAAATTCTCATTTCTGAATCATTCGTCACAATAATCTTGAAAAACCCTTGTGTTTTACGCATCGCAATAGCACGTGTAATGAGCGAATAATCCACTTTTACAACTTTCACAGGAATGTTTTTTTCTACGCATTGTTGCTCGTTCAATCCAACTGCCGCAACTTCTGGATTCAAGAACATAATCGTACAAATATTGTCGTAGTTCAAACGCTCTGGCTTATTGCCAAACATTTTTTCGACAGCGTGACGCGCTTCAATTTCGCCCATGTTGACAAGTGCAATTCGCCCGGAAACATCACCAACAGCATAAATATTTGGAATATTCGTTCGGGTATCATCGTCACCAATATGAACACCTCTTTTTGACATTAAGACTCCTGCGTTTTCTAAACCCAAATTTTCGATGTTTGGAATGCGTCCAATTGATAAAAGTGCTTTTTCAACACGGATTGTTTCGTGAGAACCATCTGGGTAGGAAAGTTCGTATTCCACTTCTCCATCCACAATTTGCATCCGTTCTAAATTTGCTTTGGAATGTATCGTTACCCCTTTACTTTTGAGGTTCTGGGCAACCATTTTAGAAATATCTTCATCCTCAAATGGTAAAATACGTTCTTGGCGGTCGATGATATATACCTTGGTTTTTCCGAAATTCGAAAATATGGTTGCGTATTCACAACCAATCACACCAGCACCGACAATCACTAAACTCTTCGGATAATCTTCTATTTGATCAATTCCATCGCTGGTCATAATGATTTTTTCGTCAACTGGAATGTCTGCCGTTTTTCGAGGACGACTTCCTGCGGCAAGAATAATATTTTCTCCCCAAATAATTTTCTCTTCTCCTTCGTGTATGATCTTCACTTCATTTGCACTCACCATCGACGCACTGCCTCTTTCGTAATGCAATAACTTATTCATCGTTTCCGTCTGCAATAACTTGATGTGACATGAATACTGAAACTTTCGTTCAAAAATTGCTTCAGCCAAGGTTTTTCTCACTTCACTCCATGAAAGATAGAAGGGGGAACGTCCTTCAGAAACGATGGTGTCATTGATATTTGAAACTTTGTTTGAGATTTCCCATAATGTTTTAGATGATAAGGCTCCATTGTAAACACCAGCACCGCCTACCTTGTCTTTTTCAATTAAACAAACATTTTTTTGAAAGTCAATTCCGCGCATTGCAGCTGCATATCCAGCTGGTCCACCACCAATAACAATTAGGTCAAATTTCTCCATGTTTTCTTATATTCGCCATAAATATAGAAAGCTTACTTCAATGTAAGCGACAAACCATTTAATTTAGAATCAGTTTGAATCCGAAATTAGCAGAAAAGCTGGAAAAAGCGAACACAGAAAAAGAGTCAATCCGCAAGGTGATTAAGAAAATTTCAGCGAAAAAACCGAAAGATTTAGATGCTAATTTCCAGAAACTGCATACCGAATCATTTAAAAAAATAGACTGTTTAACGTGCGCTAATTGTTGCAAAACAACCAGCCCTATTTTTCGTGATATTGACATCAAGCGCATTTCCAAAAATCTGCGCATGAAGGAAAATGAATTCGTTAAAAATTACTTGAAGATGGATGAAGAAAAGGACTATGTTCTTCAATCTTCACCTTGTGCGTTTTTGGGAAACGATAACAAATGTGATATCTATGAATTTCGCCCACTAGCATGTCGTGAATACCCACACACCGATAGAAAAAATATGCACCAAATTCTCGATCTAACAGTGAAGAACACGGAGATTTGTCCAGCAGTTGCAGAAATTGTCTTGCAAATCACAAATAAATATGTTTAGAGCCAACTATTTTATGATTATTTTCGTCTAGAACTGTGAAACTTGCAAAACTATGAATCTAGGAATCTTTAGGCTATCTCTCCTCCTAATAGCCATCCTCCCATTTACTACGAACGCTCAGCGTGGAAAAAATTTGGATTATACTCCTGCAGCGAATAATACGGTTGTAAATACGTACACCGCAATGACTGCAGTAACAGGTGTTAATACAATTACCGTTGCCAACAATGCAATGACTAATGCAGTGCTAACTTCACCTCTTGCTCCCGGCGATTTGATTTTGATCATACAAATGCAAGGTGCTAGCATGGATATCGAGGATTATCCAGTTGCGGCATGGGCAGCATTGTATACAACGCCATTTGGCCACATCGGCGACTGGCCACTTTTTATAGAATTATGGGGGCAAGTTTTGAACCCAAATAATGCAGGTAAATTTGAACAGGCAGAGGTTAGAGCTGTGGGTGGAACAACTTCCATCACATTGCAATGTAATCTCGTTAATTCATATAATACAGCTGGAAAAGTGCAAATTGTGCGTATTCCAAGATTTAATAATTTAACAGTCAATACAAATACCTCTATTGTGCCTTCAGCTTGGAATGGAACGACAGGCGGCGTTGTTGCAGTTGAAGTGAATGGCGCACTTACGATTAATGGAACGGGTAAAATCTCAGCCTCGGCCTTAGGCTTTAGAGGTGGTGTGGTGCAAACTAGTGCTTCTGCTCAATCAGGAGTAACTGTAGCAAGTGCAACAAATACAAATCCGACTTCGAATGGCAGTTCTTTCTTGGGTTCACCATCGGTGAATGAAGGAGCACGAAAAGGTGAAGGAATTGGTGGATATTCAACCGAATATACCGCTGTGGGTTCCGCATATGGTCGCGGCGCTCCTGCTAATGGCGGCGGCGGCGGCGGTATCAAAAACGCCGGTGGTGGTGGCGGTGCCAATGTAGGCGCTGGAACGTACACAGGTAAAGGTGTGCCGAATACGGCGTATGCTACTGCTTGGGCGCTAGAAACAGGGATGGGTACTGCTAGTTCAGGTGGCGGCAGAGGTGGATATTCCTATGCAACTTCAAATCAAAATGCATTAGCGCTCGGGCCCAACCAAAACGCCTGGGGTGGAGATGTAAGAAAAAGTAATGGTGGCTTAGGTGGTCACCCGTTGGTATATGATGCAACGCGCCTATACTTGGGCGGCGGCGGCGGTGCCGGTGAATCAGATAATGCGAGTCAAGGTGGTGCTGGTGGTGCTGGTGGTGGTATTGTCTTCATCACAACTTTCGGAACAATCACTGGAAATGGAAGCATTGAAGCCGATGGTGCCGTGGGGCAAAAGACAAATCCGTTAGGTCAAACGACACCGTCAGGTTTAAGAGGAAATGATGGTGCTGGTGGTGCTGGTGCTGGTGGAAGTATTTACATCAAAAACACAGCAGCTTTACCAGCTACTTTAACCATTAATGCACGTGGTGGTGTTGGTGGAAATCATGATTTAACGGTTACAGGATTTGGAGTACCAGAGTCAACTGGTCCTGGTGGCGGAGGTGGAGGTGGTAACATCGCATTTACTTCTGGTGCGCCGGTTCAAACAGTAACAGGAGGATTAAGTGGAACATCTAATTCTGCATACATAACTGAGTTTCCTCCAAATGGAGCTACTGGTGGTGCGGCAGGCGTTACTAGTTTACCAACAACAGCGTATAATATTACAGCAAGTGGTGTAACCATTTGTGGTGGAAATAGCACAACTTTAACGGCTAGTTCAACGGGAACCTTGCCTGGAACATTAACTTGGTACAACGCACAGTTTGGCGGAACAGTCGTTGGTTCAGGTACAACATTTAATACGCCTGTTTTAACTACAACAACAACCTATTATGTTGGAACATGTCCTGGTACTTTTAGAGTCCCTGTTACGGTAACGGTTAATCCTGCTCCAGTAATCTCAGGAACGCCAGTGATTACAAATGCAGGATGTACAACGCCTGGTGGAATTACAGGTTTGACTGTTAGTGGTGGTTCTGGATCATATACGTATACATGGAACGCAACAACAACTCCTTCTCCCGTCTTGAGCAATGCTTCGGCTGGTTCGTATACCTTAACAGTGTTAGATGCAAATGGTTGTAGCACCACTAGTGGACCTTATGTCATTTCAGGAACTTCTGGACCAACAATCAATTCTGCTGCTGCAGTCGTAAGTAATCAATTGTGCAATGGTACAATGGGATCTATTACTGGCTTAACAACAACGGGAACTATTGTTTCGTATACTTGGACGAATTCAGGTGGTAGTGTATTGAATCCCACAGGACTTCCGCAAGGAGCATATTCATTGACAGTTACAGATAATGTGGGATGTACAGCAACAGCTGGACCGTTTAATGTAGGTTTTGTAGCTGGTCCAACGATCAATTCTACGAATGTTGTATTGACAGATGAATTGTGTAATGGAACCCTGGGGTCAATTACTGGTTTGACAACAACGGGAACAATTGTCAGCTACATTTGGACGAATTCAGGTGGAAGTGTATTAAATCCTTCTGCGCTGACACAAGGAACATACAGCATCACAGTTACAGATAACAATGGTTGTACAGCATCTGCTGGACCATTTACAATTGGTTATGTGGCTGGTCCAACATTGAATGCTACCAATGTTGTTATTACAGATGAAATTTGTAATGGTACATTAGGAACCATTTCAGGAATTACTTCTACGGGAACAATTGTTTCATATACATGGACAGGTAGTTCAAGTACGTTGATGAATCCAACTGATTTAACACAAGGATCATATACACTTACCGCAACAGACAATCTTGGATGTCAAGCGACAGAAGGACCTTTCACAGTTGGTTTTGTAGCTGGACCTTCAGTTAACTCAACAAATGCAGTTGTATCTAATGAATTGTGCAACGGAACATTGGGTTCGATTTCTGGATTAACAACTACAGGAAATGGTTTGACATACAATTGGATAAGTTCAGGAAGTCCAGCAAGTGGATTGAATCCAACCAATCTTACTCAAGGAACATATGTGTTGACGGTTACAGATAACAACGGATGTGCAGTTAACGCTGGACCATTCACCGTGAATTTTGTTGCAGGTCCAACAATCAATTCAACCAACGTTGTAGTTTCGGATCCGTTATGTAACGGAACAATGGGATCCATTTCTGGATTGACAACTACTGGAACAATTGTCACATACGCATGGACAAATAGTGGTGGAAGTGTCTTGAATCCAACTGGACTTTCACAAGGTACTTACAATTTAATAGTTACTGATAACAATGGTTGTACAGCTTCGGCTGGACCTTTCAATGTCGGTTTCGTAGCTGGACCAACCGTTGATGCAACAAATGCTGTAACAACAGATCAGTTGTGTAATGGTACATTGGGATCAATTTCAGGATTGACAACAACGGGAACTTCTTTAACCTATTTATGGACGAACAGTGGTGGTGCGGTCTTGAATCCAACTTCATTGACAGCAGGAACTTATTCATTAACCGTAACAAATGGTATTGGTTGTACGGCCTCGGCTGGACCTTTCACTATCAATTTTGTTGCTGGTCCAACCGTTAACGCAACAAATGTTGTTGTGACGGACGTAGCATGTGATGGTACACTTGGTTCAATTGCTGGCTTAACTGCAACGGGATCATCTTTGACTTACTTATGGACAAATAGTGGAGGTTCAGTCTTGAATCCAAGTTCATTGGCCGCAGGTACCTATTCATTAACCGTTACAGATGGAAATGGATGTACTGCGAATGCAGGGCCTTTCACAGTAGATCCTTCGTTAGCGTTATCAATTGATAATTCAGCGATGGTTGTAACTCAAACATCTTGTACGGCGAACACAGGTTCTATTACTGGAATTGTTATAAATGGTGGAACGAATCCTACAATCAGTTGGTCAAATGGTCCTTCTACTGCAAACATTTCAAATTTAGCTGCTGGAACATATGTGATGACAGTAAGTGATGCTGCTGGATGCACAGATCAACTTTCAGTAGACATTACAATGGTGAATGCACCGATTATTGATATAAGCAATTTAGTTGTTGTGTCTTCACATTGTGCGCAGTCAGACGGTTCAATTAGCGGAATTACTGTTAGCGGTGGAACTCCTGCTTATGCTTATTTGTGGAATGGAAATGCTGCATTATCAACATTGGATATTTCATCAATTCCTGCAGGTGCCTACAATTTGGTTGTGACTGATTCTCAAGGTTGCTCAGATTCAGAAACGCTTACGATTACGGATATTGCGGGTCCTTCGGTTTCTGCAACAAATTTAGTTGTTACGCAACCAACTTGCGCTGGTCCTGGACAAATCCTTGGATTGACAGTATCTGGAGTTTCAACTCCATACACCTATACTTGGACAAATACTGCACAAACGACAATTGATATCACGGCATTGAATCCAGCAAGTTATTCACTTACAGTTACCGATAATTCGGGTTGTACGGTTAATTATGGACCAATCGTACTGAATAATCCAGCTGGTCCAACTGCAAACTTCACATGGAATCCTTTTAGTCCGGATGTAAACGAAACAATTACATTTGATAATACCACAGCGGGAGTAGCTCCATTGGTTTATAGTTGGACAATAGATGGACAAACATTTTCAACTGAAAACATTTCTTATGCATTTGGAATGGAAGGAACATATCCAGTTACTTTATCGGTTATAGATGCAAACGGATGTGTGGATGATATTACGCAGCTTGTTTCTGTTTTTGGGGTATTAGTTATTCCAAATGTTATCACACCGAACAATGATGGTAATAATGACTTATTTGTGATTGAAGGTTTAAAACCAGAATCGAAATTATTGGTGGTTAACCGTTGGGGGAATGTTGTCTTTGAAACGGATGATTACCAAAACGATTGGAACGGGAAAGATTTGAATGGTTTACCATTATTGGATGGAGTGTACACATATACCTTAACTACCCCGGATGATAATGTAAAACATGGTTTTATTCATTTGATTAGATAAACCAACATAATTAGCGTTATTATTAATTCGATGGTAGAAACAATCAATAGCGCTATTTGGTCAGATGTTAGAAACATTTATTTGGCTTGTTTAGAGAAGCAAAACAACGTTTCTGGCAGCGTGATGGTTCAATATTTTGGTGAGTTGTCTCCTGATTTCATAAATGGGCTGACTGATAATGTTGAAGAAATGATGGTTTCAAATGGCGATTCTAAAAAAGTCATTAAACGCGTTTTTTCTATTTTGATCGAAGGTCTGCAAAATGTTCGTTTACATGGTGAAAAGGACGAACAAGGAAATCAATTTTCGTTTCTGTTTATTGTAAAGTGCAAGAACAACTATAAGATAATAATGGGAAACCTTATTAATCATGAAGATAAAGTAATTGCAGAAAGCTATTTGGATAAAATCAATTTAATGTCTACCGAAGAATTGAAAAGCTATTATTTAGAAAATTTAGATAATAGTTTCTTTTCAAGTAAGGGTGGGGCAGGATTAGGATTTCTGACTATGCGTATGAAAAGTGAACAAAAGTTGAGTTATTCATTTGACAAACTAAATGAGAGTCTTTGCTTTTTTACAGTGGAGATTACACTTATGAGAGATTGATATGCGCTATTGTTTATTCATTATTTTTCTTTTACCCCTTATTGTTTGTGCGCAAACAAAAATTTATGTTGGAAAGGATAAATTTCCAAATGATCAGGTGTATGAAATTAAAAACAATATCGTTTATCGCGTAAATAATCCTGCAAGCAAAATTGAGTATTTATTTATTGAAAATGGTAAAGTTTATTTCAAGGATCGAAAGTTCTTCACTGATATTAAATATAGTTACACCAAAGGTTCCATCTACAAGGGAAATTCAACGTCTACTTTTGATCAATTATTTGAGTTAAAAGACGGTAAATTATACATTGGAAACAGCAATTTTAGTTCTGATTGTCTGTTCACGTTAAAGGATGGAATCATCTACAAAGGAGATAGTACAAGTACTTTTGATGCCTTTATGTCGTATGATATAGAGAACCCAGATGACTTGATATTGATAGCAATGCTTATCGCACCCTATTAGTCAAGACTAATACTGTAAACAGTAGATTTCAATGTTTGCATATCAGTAATCTGAAGTAATAACTTAGTTGCACCTTCCTCATTAATTTCTATCGTTCTCGTCGTATTTGGTGCTAGTTTGGAATCAATGATCACTTTCCCTTTTGAATCTCTTAAATTGATTGTTACACCATTTGATGCACTTCCAATAGATAGTTGAAGGCTTACCAAGTGATTGTCACTGTTATATGATGCTTCTAAAACTGTTTCTAATTCTTCCAATAAGCGAATAACTTGAAGACTATTAGAGGATTGTTTTTCGAATGTTGTTTCTTCATCAGCTTCAATTTCTGTATTAGAAGCAATTAATTCTTCGGATAATTCATTTTGTGAAAAACAAACTGGAAAAATTCCAAATAGAATAAATGTACTAAGGATGTAAACTTTTTTCATATTCATTTTTTTTGTGTGTTATTTTATTTTTCAAAGGAATGAATTGTGTTGCTCTTTGAGAGTAGATCTGGGACTCCTATTCAATTAATTAATGAAAATAGTAGAACAATTTCTAAGTGTTTTTACATAGACATTTTTTGATGACATGATTAAAATCATGTTTTGAAATTAAATTATTTTTTATCTTTGTTTGGAATTAGTCTAAATAAGAATGAGAGCAGCGTATTTTACTCCAATCGATTCAATTAAGCCAGCACAAAGTTGTGAGGGATGTTCTTGTGGGAAGAAAAAGGATTGTTGTAAAAAATATAAGAAGAAAGGTGTGCACTGTAAAAAGTGTCCAAAAATATAGAACATAAAAAAAGCGCTAGATAACTAGCGCTTTTTTTTGGAGTCAACATGCTTAATGTAAGTTTGTCCATTCATTCAATGATTGAGTAACTACCTCAAAATTCACGTCAACTGTCGGATAAGGTGTACCGTTAACAAACTGTCTTCCTAATACGTAATCGTTATTGTAACTAGAATTTAAGTAGAAATCTTCATTGTTATCAGATGTTACTTCGAAGTAATACGTTGTTGCAGCATTTAAAACTAAATTCGAAGTCAAAAAGTCAAATGATCCACTTGTCAAACCATTAGGTTCTGCTGTTCTTGTGTTAGAAGAGGTTGCAATTAAGGTTCCCCCAAATGGAGCGTCATATATTTTAACGGTATATGTCGATGTAAGGGCAGATGCGTTTGAAATTGAAAGATTAATTGATGAAAGAACATTTGTATTACTTACTTGAAACGTTTGTCCTTGAACATTTCCGATGTAGCTAAATGACACTCCAACACCATTTCCTTCTGTAAATGCTTCACCAGAAAGGTAAACTTGTGCTTTTTTCAATGTAGTATTAAAGATGATACTGCCTTCAGGGACAACTGTTAATGCATCTCTTTGTGTTGTTGTTAATCTTGGAGGTAAGAAAGTACCTACTGTGCTGTTCACATCAAGCGCTGCACCTACAGTTGTAGTTGTGTTTCCAATTACTAAACTACTTGTAATTGACATTGGATTATGAAACGTTTTGTTTCCTGCAATATCTTGATCTGTATTAGAAATTACACCTCTTGAATCAATTCCAGCATTAGGAAGGTTGAATGTGTGAACATTTCCGACAGTTGTGATTGAAAAATCAGTAGCTGTTGTTCCAGTCGCAAAAGTTTGATTACTAGCATTAGATCCATTAATTGAAAGGCTTGCTGCTGCACCTTGAGGACCAGGGATTCCTTGAGGACCTTGTGCACCATCGTTTCCAGCAGGGCCTTGAGGACCAGCTAATCCTTGAGGACCAGTTAAACCCTGTGGACCTTGAGGACCAGGAGTTGAACTACCAGAAGTTCTAGCATATAAAGCATAAGGAACACTCATCATTTGGGAAGTTCCCATTAGATCATAAGTTGAACCATTCGTGTTTGTTTCTAGTTGAATGAAAAACGTATTGTTTCCCCAGTCAATAGTAGTGAAATCACCAAAATTGATTGAACCATTTCCGATTGTGAAATTTACTAAACCATGCGCATTAGATGTTGCACTGTGGTTTTCTGAATAGATTACTGGACCGTTTTCTGAACCTTCTAAAATAGAGATACGGTAAGCGATTGTTTGATTACTCAATACATTGCCACTTGGGTTTCGGCTTACTGCTTGGTATTTAAATCCCTGAGGAGCTTGTGCCATTGTAAAGTTTAAAGTTAAAAGAGAAGCTAGTGTAAAGATTATTTTTTTCATAACGCGATTATTTAATTTGTTGTAATGTTTGAAGTGATTAGTTTATTTTTTGAATAGTAACAACTGCCTTTTTGTTTGACAATTGGTCATTAATATTTAAGTAGTAAAATCCTGAAGCAAGTTCTTGAAGGTGAAGTGTGTTTTTCGAAGAAGGTAACAAGCTTCCTTCATAAATGATTCTTCCTGATTCATCGATAAGTGTATAAGCGCATTCGTTTGCCCAGTTATTCAATTCCATATTTAATTCAGAAAATGTTGGATTGGGATAAGCGCTAATAATTAAATCATCGTTAAATTCATTAAGAGAAGCAGTGAAAATTACCCCCTGCTGATATCCTTGGGTAAGTTGTAAATTAGGAGAAGAAAAAGTTTCGATGATTGGCTCACCAATACTGAATGAAACTGATCCAGATGAAAAGGCGAATTCATCTCCAGCTGTGACAACTGATTCTTGTCCCATTCCATTTAAACTGGATAAGAGGAAGATTCCAAGAAAACTGATATTTACGCTTTGTTTTGTCATGGTATTTTAAGTTACTTGATTAACATATTGATAGGACAAAGCAACTGAATTGACGCTGAACATTAAATTTATTTCCATCTATAAAATGTAAATTGGTAGGCATTATATAGTTTGAATTAAGTAGTTTTACCTACGCTTGTTTTCTTGAAAAAATCCTAAATTATTGATCAATTATTCTATTAAATGAAGCTGAATCTCTTTGTAGTTCTCGTTTTTAGTCATTTTGTATTAGCATGTTTTGCTCAAGAAAAAAAGCATTCAGTTATCTCGCTGAACCTTGGGATGAATAGGCTTGATTTTCAGTCAGGAATCGCTTACGGATATTGTTGGGATCGATTACAAGTCATATCATCTCTTGAAGTTGGAATTAATAGAAGTATATTTCAAAGAAGAATTTTTCCTCGACTCACAATCGGTGGTGCCTACAAATTAATCTCTAAGTATAATTTTTGTTTTGGTCCCCAACTGACGTTCAGTCATTCTATGTTGAAGCTGAATAAAGTGTCTACGCATCTTAATACTTGGAATGAGATCTATTTAGGTGCCAGGATGGAATTGGGTACGAAATGGCGTTTTATCTATTCGATGGCCGCTGGTTGGCAAAATGAGCGCTATTTCAATACTTATTTGAATCGCAAATCGAGTGTCAATTCGCTTGGTTTTAATGTAAATGTTGGACTTGCTTATGCTTGGTAGAATAATTATCATATTGCTTGTTTTATCCGCTTGTTCAAAACAAAAGAACTTTGAACAGATTAAAGTTTATGGGCATGCTGGAATGGGAATGGAAATTTTAAATTCGGTATATCACGAAAATTCAAAAGAAGCAATTGAAATGGCTGTTTCCATTGAAGGTTGTGAAGGGGTTGAAATGGATGTGCAGTTGTCAAAAGACAATGAATTGTGGCTTTTTCATGATAGCAATTTGTCGGAACAAACCAATGGTGAGAATTGTGTGAATGAATTGACTTCAAGTGAACTTTCACAGTTTCATTATACTACATTTTATAAAGAAAAATTGGCAAAGTTCAATGATTTAGACTTAGCTAAATTGAAAGGTAAAAACATATATTTAGATCTTCGGCATTACAATGAATGTAGCTATCATTATGTTGATAAACAAGCATTTATTAGCGCAATATTGGCCTCGCCCGTTTATCAAGATTCAGCGATTCATGTTCACATCATACTTTCTACTGAATATTGGATCAATGATTTTATAAACAGCGGTTTTAGTGTTTATCAGGAAGTTTATGACGAAGAAAAATCAACAAATATCTTTAATTCATATCCTAATCTTGATGGAATAGTTATAAAAAACGCTATTATTAGTAAAGAGAAGGTTCAAGAAGTTCGCAATCTAGACAAAAAAGTAATTATCTTTGAAATGCGTTCTCCCAAAGGAATTAGAACTGCGTTGAAAAAGTATCCGGATGCAGTAATTACTGATGATATTCGAGCAACTTTAATTGAAAAGTACTAATGGCAAAAAGTAAAAAAGAAAAAGTCAATATTGTTTATTCAACCAATCCTGATTTTCAATTTCAGTTTGATGAAGAAGAGGAGCAAGAAACATTGGCTAAAAATCAACAAAAATTATACGTCTCTATCGATCGCAAACAACGCGGTGGAAAAGAAGTCACTTTGATTGAAGGTTTTGTTGGTAACGAAGATGATCTGAAAGAATTAGGGAAAATGCTGAAGAGCAAATGCGGGGTTGGCGGCTCTGTAAAAGACAATGAGATCCTAATTCAAGGAAATTTTAGAGATAAAATTTACGACATGCTCCTTAAAGACGGTTATGGTGTAAAGAAAAAAGGGGGATAGTCAATCTTCTATAAATGATAGATAAAAATACGAATCAATATAAATTATGAAAAAACGAATCGTCTCAATTCTAATATTCTCTGCTTCAATGCAGGTTTGGTCGCAAAAAGCACCGTTAAATTGGTATTTAAAAAATCCAAAACAAGATAAAGTGTTTGGAACAGGTGCAGAAGCTGCTTATGAATTATTGAAAGGCAAAACTGCGAATGAAGTCGTCGTTGCTGTAATTGACAGTGGAGTGGAGGTTGAACACGAGGATCTAAAAGATGTTCTTTGGGTAAACAAAGGTGAAATACCAAGCAATGGAATTGATGATGATAAGAATGGATACATTGATGATGTGCATGGTTGGTCTTTCCTTGGTGGTGTAGCTGAAGATATCAATTATGAATCA
This sequence comes from Crocinitomicaceae bacterium, assembly GCA_021740745.1. Taxonomy (GTDB): domain Bacteria; phylum Bacteroidota; class Bacteroidia; order Flavobacteriales_D; family Crocinitomicaceae; genus M0103. The sequence continues at coordinate 45,635 of JAIOZF010000008.1, forward strand.
ATGGAAATTGCTCGAATGTACTTGAGTGCGAAAAAATATTTCATGAATAAAGATACGAATGCGTTAACTGGCGTAGATGCAGCTAAATTTCAAGCGTTCAAAAAGTTAAGAATTGACTTTAATCGTGAACAAGGTGCATTAAAACAACAATTTTATGGCGTTAATTTATTGTCAGAATATATTCAGCGAGTGAAGGCTTCGTCAAATGGTGTTTTTTCCAAAGCGACAAACAAGGCGTATGTTCCAAAAGATGAAATGGACACTAAAGTGAAAAAGCGAATGGGAATGATTTTGATGCTGATGGAGGCGGAAGAATTGGATTCACAAATCACTCAAGGTGCCAATCAGATTGGAAATATCATTAAATACAATGAAATGGATACAGACAGTATTCGAAGAATAATTGTAGGTGACAATCCAGATGATTTAACAAATAGATTTTACGGATGTAATCGTTATGAAGGTCCAGATGCAATGCATGGAACACACGTTTCAGGGACAATTGCTGGAAAAAGAGGAAACGGAATTGGTGTTGAAGGAATTGCTGCTAACGCGCGAATTATGGTATTAAGAGCTGTTCCCAACGGTGATGAGCGCGACAAGGATATTATAAATGCCATTTATTACGCAGTAGACAATGGTGCGAAAGTGATCAACATGTCTTTCGGTAAATATTACACACCCAATCAGGTCGCACTTGATGAAGCAATTCGCTATGCAAAAAGTAAAGATGTTTTATTTGTGCATGCAGCTGGAAACGATGCGAAAAATAAGGACAACGAAGATTCTTATCCTACGCGCAAATTGACTGATGGTACAGTTGCATCTAACTGGATTGAAGTGGGAGCGAGTAGTTCTTCTAAAAATGGTAAAAAATTAATTGCTGATTTCTCAAACTACGGTTCAACAACTGTCGATTTATTTGCGCCAGGAGTGGATATTTATTCAACTGTGCCGAATGGTAAATACGAAGATGCTTCTGGAACAAGTATGGCTTGTCCAGCAACTGCAGGTGTTGCCGCTATGATTCGTGGATATTTCCCTGAATTAACAGCAGAAGAAGTACGCGATGTGTTAATGAAAACAACCGTTCAGTATAAGAAGAAAGTGGTAATTCCTGGCACGAAGAAAAAGGTAAAAATGAACAGCATTTCAATTAGTGGTGGCTTCGTGAATGCTGAAGCTGCAGTTAATTACCTGCTTACTAATAAGAAATAAAATTAGTTCAAAAAAAAACGGTCTTACAGCGGAAGTCGGGATGTGCTGTAAGACCGTTTGAACTAAACCAAAAACAAACAAAAAAACGAGGAAGAATAACTACTACTGCTTGTTAAACTCTAATCGAAGATAGATGAATGAATTTCATTTTTCTCGGCAATGTCTTTATCTGCAAACTTGGTTGATTAAAAAGCGTCACTTTTAATTTTAACCGTTTAAAACATGTTTAAAAAAAGCAATAAATATTTTCATTAGAATGAATGAAAATTTAAAATCCACCTTATCTTTGTCAAGATGGAAAAGCAGGTCATTCTTAATTCTAGACACTTCGAACTGACGATCAAACGACTTTGCTACGAGCTCATTGAACAGCACAACGATTTTTCAAACACCGTATTAATTGGACTTCAACCAAGGGGAGTGAATGTTGTTACGCGCATAAAATCACAGTTAGAGCAAATTTTAGGAAAAGAAGTTCTGTGTGGAACCTTAGACATCACTTTTTACAGAGATGATTTTAGAAGGACAGAAAAGCCGCTTATTCCGAGTGTCACAAATATTGATTTTGTCATCGAAAACAAGAAAGTTGTGCTTGTGGATGATGTCTTATATACAGGAAGAACAATTCGTTCTGGACTAGACGCACTTTTAGCATTTGGTCGTCCTCAAAAAGTTGAATTATTGACCTTGGTGGATCGACGTTTTCGTCGTGATTTACCCATTCAAGCGGATTATATTGGAAAAACAGTTGATACGCTTGTTTCTGAGCGTGTTTCTGTTGAGTGGAAAGAAATAGAAGGAGAAGATAAAGTAGTTTTGTACACCCCTGAAAGCAATGAACAATAACCTGAGCGTTGAACATTTAACAGGTATCAAAGACCTTACACGTCAGGATATCGAGTTGATCTTTAAGACAGCTGACAATTTTAAAGATGTCATCAATAGACCAATTAAAAAGGTCCCATCGTTAAGGGATATTACCATCGCTAATTTATTCTTCGAAAATTCAACACGTACTCGACTTTCATTTGAATTGGCTGAAAAACGACTTTCAGCGGATGTGGTCAATTTTAGTGCAGCAAGTAGCTCGGTTAAAAAAGGTGAAACCTTAATAGATACAGTAAACAATATTCTTTCGATGAAAGTGGATATGGTGGTGATGCGTCATCCAAATCCAGGAGCAGCAAAATTCTTATCTGAACGCATCGGCGCAAAAGTTATCAATGCGGGTGATGGTACACATGAACATCCAACTCAGGCTTTATTAGATGCTTTTTCGATTCGAGAAGCATTGGGTGAAGTAGAAGGTAAGAAAGTAGTTATAGTGGGTGATATTTTACACTCACGCGTTGCCTTATCAAATATTTATTGCTTGCAAAAATTGGGGGCAGAAGTAATGGTTTGCGGTCCAACAACCTTAATCCCGAAATACATTCATGAATTAGGAGTGAAGGTGGAACATAACCTACGCAAAGCACTTGAATGGTGTGATGTGGCAAACATGTTGCGAATCCAATTGGAAAGACAAGATATCAAGTATTTCCCATCATTGCGTGAGTACTCCATGCAGTATGGGTTGACAAAAGAGATCTTAGATTCTTTGCCCAAAGAGATTAAGGTAATGCACCCTGGACCAATCAATCGAGGTGTGGAAATCACCAGTGATGTGGCTGATTCGAAGCAATCCATTATTTTGCAACAAGTTGAAAATGGTGTAGCTGTGCGAATGGCGGTCATCTATTTACTGGCAGCAAAAATTGAACGTCACTAAAAATTCTTGGAATTGATTAGGTGATTTTAGTTCAAAAAAATGTTACATTTGAACAAACACAACACAATGAACTTCGAAACAACACAAACGAATAACGGAGCAGTCGTAAATTCTAAAGTTGAAAAATTAGATGCTTCAAATGCATCTGAATTAAAATCTGAATTGGTTTTGTTGAACAAGAACGGTATCAACAATATTGTGATTGACCTTTCAAAAACGCGTTATTGTGATTCATCTGGATTAAGCGCTGTTTTAACTGCGAATCGCTTGTGTAAAGATACCAATGGTCAATTCGTGCTTTGTGGTTTACAAGATAACGTTCGAAAACTGATTGAAATAGCTCAATTGGATAAAGTTCTCACGATTACTGAAAATCAAGAACAAGCACTTGAGGTAATTCACCAGTGAGTTTTGAAGTAACAATACTTGGCAGCGGAGCTGCTATCCCAACACAAAGAAGAAACCCAACTTCTCAATACATTGTTTGCAATGATCGTCACATCCTCATTGATTGTGGGGAAGGAACACAAATGCAAATACGCAAATACGGCGTTAAATTTCAACGTATTAACCATATTTTAATTTCGCACTTGCATGGTGATCATTTCTTCGGATTGGTTGGATTGATAAGTACCATGCATTTGATGGGGCGTGACAAAGGTTTAAGTATTTATGGACCCGAAGAGCTTGAACAAATTTTGCGATTACAGTTAGAAGTTGGAGCCGCTAAGCTCGATTTCGAAATCAATTTCGTAAAGCTAAATGGAAAAGATTCAGGTGTTATTTTTGAAGATAAGTTGATTGAAATATCCTATTTCCCCTTAAAACATCGTATTCCAACGAATGGATTTGTCATCCGTGAAAAAGTTAAAGAACGCAGGTTGAATCCGCTTAAAATTGAAGGATCTGGATTGCAATTCGAACATATGCACCGTTTGAAAAAAGGCGAGGACATTCTTTTGGAAAATGGTAAGACATTGAAAAATAACAAATACACCTTAGACCCACATCCAAGTTTCTCTTATGCCTATTGCTCAGATACAGCTTATGCAGAAAAAATAGTTTCATATATTCAAGGAGTTAGCTTGTTGTATCATGAGGCGACATTTATTGAGAAAGATATTGAACGAGCGCGAGCAACTTTTCATTCAACCGCTCGACAAGCCGCAGAGATTGCCAAAAAAGCAGGAGTAGGCAAATTGATAGTTGGACATTTATCCGCGCGCTACGAAAGTACAAGTGATCATTTACATGAGGCTATGCAGGTTTTTGAGAATTCCGAAGTAGTAGAAGATGGAAGAACGTATCAGGTTTCTTGATGCTTAAAATTTTCATTGAATTACATCTATTTCAGCTTCTTTTTTAACTTTTTACGCCACCTTTTTTTTTACAAAAATTAAATTGAAAGGATGCTGACAAGATCCTTTTTATCCCCCTGTTTTTGCAAGCCGTAGTTAACACTAATACGTTCAAAAGTCATGATAACTTACTGTAAAACATGGGGCTTCTGTGCTTAACTTTGTTTGTTACGCAATAATGTCTATTAAATGGCTGAAAATCAATATACAGAAGATAATATTCGTTCCCTCGATTGGAAAGAACATATTCGACTTCGACCGGGAATGTACATCGGTAAACTCGGAGATGGTGCGGCTGCCGATGACGGTATCTACATACTTGTCAAAGAGGTTGTCGATAATTGTATTGATGAGTTTGTCATGGGGAATGGTAAACGTGTCGATATCAAAGTAAAAGACGGAAAAGTATCCGTTCGAGATTACGGACGTGGAATTCCACTTGGAAAAGTTATCGATTGTGTTTCTCAAATCAATACGGGAGGTAAATACGATTCGAAAGCCTTCAAGAAATCAGTTGGATTGAATGGTGTGGGTACGAAAGCTGTAAATGCTTTATCGAGCCATTTTATGGTGTATTCCGTTCGTGAAGGGGAGAAGAAACAAGCGTCATTTGTCCGTGGTGAATTGGTAGAAGATGCCGCTGTGGTGAAAACGGACGAGCCAAATGGAACATACGTTGAATTTATTGCGGATGAAACAATTTTCAAGAAGTACGCATTCAAAACGGCTTATTTAGATAAAATGATGTGGAACTATTGCTACCTCAATAGAGGATTGGCAATGTATTTCAATGGAGAAAAGTTTCAATCGAAAGATGGTTTAAAGGATTTATTGGAAAACAACATGGATGGCGATCCATTGTATCCAATTATTCATATTGAAGACGAAGATATTGAGGTTGCTTTCACGCATGGTAAGACGTATGGAGAGGATTACTATTCCTTTGTTAACGGTCAACATACCACACAAGGTGGTACCCATCAGAGCGCTTTTAGAGAATCGGTTGCGAAAGTGATTCGCGATTTTTACAATAAGAATTATGAAGCCTCAGATATTCGTCAATCCATCGTTGCTGCAATCGCAGTGAAGGTAATTGAGCCAGTATTTGAATCTCAAACAAAAACAAAATTAGGATCTCAAGAAATCGAGCCAGGTGGTAAATCCATGAGGGCGTTTATCAACGATTTCTTGAAAGATAAATTGGATAACTACCTGCACCGTAATCCAGAAGTTGCTGAATTAATCGAACGAAAAATCAAGCAATCCGAACGCGAGCGCAAGGAATTGTCAGGTATTCGAAAAATTGCGCGTGATAGAGCAAAAAAAGCGAATCTTCACAACAAAAAATTGCGTGATTGTCGCATCCATTTAACGGATTTGAAAGATGAGCGTCGCGAACAAACAACCATGTTTATCACCGAGGGTGACTCTGCGAGTGGATCAATTACGAAATCAAGAGATGTAAATACCCAAGCGGTTTTCTCCTTGAGAGGTAAGCCTTTGAATTGTTATGGCTTGACGAAAAAAGTGGTGTATGAGAACGAAGAATTCAACTTGATTCAAGCTGCGTTGGATATTGAGGACGACATGGACAATCTGCGTTACAATAACATCGTTGTTGCAACCGATGCCGATGTCGATGGTATGCACATCCGAATGTTGTTGTTGACATTTTTCTTGCAATTTTTCCCAGATTTGATCAAGCGAAATCACGTGTATGTATTGCAAACGCCGTTGTTCCGTGTTCGAAATAAGAAAAAGACAATTTATTGTTACTCAGAAGATGAGCGCCGTTCAGCAATAGAAGAATTAGGTAAGAATCCAGAGATTACCCGATTCAAAGGTTTAGGTGAGATTTCACCAGATGAGTTCAAACACTTTATCGGTGCTGATATTCGTTTGGAGCCCGTATTGCTTTCAAAAGATGCTTCAATCGATTCGATTCTCTCCTATTTCATGGGTAAGAATACGCCTGAGCGCCAGGATTTCATCATTGAAAACCTTCGAGTAGAAAAAGATCTTGCGGTTGAATTAGAGGAAGATAAAGGAATTGCAAAGGAAGATTCAGATAATTTAGAAATTGCTTCATAAATATCTTGAAACCCATATGCAATTTATAATTGAAATAAAGACATTAATTCAATCTGCGCGAACGAAAGCTTATCAGGCGATTAATTCAGCGATGATTGAAGCATATTGGGAAATTGGGAAGAGAATTGTTGAAGAGGAGCAAAATGGAAATCAGCGAGCGTCGTATGGACAGGAAATTATAAAGAAATTATCAATTGAATTGACAGAAGAATTCGGAAAAGGTTTTTCGGAAAGAACTTTACGTGAGTTTCGTCAATTTTATAATTATTTCCCAAATCTGGAGATATGGCGAACAGCGTTCGCCAAATTGAGTTGGTCTCATTTTCAACGAGTATTGAAACTTTCAGATGTTAAAGCCAGAACATATTATTTGAATGAGTCCATTGAGAATACGTGGTCAATACGAACACTTGATAGACAAATTTCAACTTTATATTTTGAACGATTAATATCAACTCAACAGTTGACGGGGCATCCAATGCAAGAAGTTGATAAAGTTGTGATTGATTCAAATGATTTTATTAAGAATCCAACCGTACTAGAGTTTTTGAATTTACCAAGTGGAATGAGTTATTCTGAGGAAATGTTTGAAAAAGCCTTAGTTGATAATCTTCAAAAATTCATATTAGAATTAGGTAAAGGTTTTGCATTTGTAGAAAGACAGCAACATATCAGGACTGAAACAGCAGATTTTTATATAGATCTAGTTTTCTATAATTTCAAAATGAAATGTTTTGTATTGATAGAACTGAAAACGAATAAACTTACACATCAGGATATTGGGCAATTGGATATGTACGTGAGAATGTATGATGATTTAAAAAGAGGGACAGATGACAATCCCACTCTCGGAATTCTTCTTTGTACCGAAACGGATAAAACAATTGCAAAATATTCTGTTTTGAACCAAAATGAACAACTTTTTGCATCAAAGTATCTTCCTTTTTTACCAACAGAAGCAGAATTGATTGAAGAAATTGAAAAAGAAAGATTGAAGTTCAAACTTATTAATCAGGACGACAATGGCTGAAGACGACGTAGAAGACCAGAACTTAAACGAAGGAGAAGATAAAAATCCGTTCGAAAGTAAATCTGTTGATGATAAAATTGTTCCCGTAGGTGGATTGTATGAAAGTTGGTTTTTGGATTATGCGAGTTACGTAATCCTAGAAAGAGCTGTTCCTTCGTTGCATGATGGATTGAAACCAGTGCAACGTAGAATTTTACATTCCATGAAGGAAATGGATGATGGACGCTATAATAAGGTAGCGAACATCATTGGAAACACCATGAAATATCACCCTCACGGTGATGCGTCAATTGGTGATGCTTTGGTGCAATTGGGACAAAAAGATTTATTGATTGATTGCCAAGGTAACTGGGGAAATACATTAACAGGAGATGGCGCTGCTGCTGCGCGTTACATCGAAGCACGTTTATCGAAATTTGCATCTCATGTTGTGTTTAATCACAAAACAACAAATTGGTTGTCAAGTTACGATGGTCGAAATAAAGAACCAGAGCAACTTCCTGTAAAATTTCCTTTGCTTTTGGCGCAGGGAGCAGAAGGGATTGCGGTTGGATTGGCCTGTAAGTTTTTACCACACAACTTTATTGAGCTCATCGATCAATCCATCAACCATTTGCGTGGAAAACGCGTTGAGATTTTTCCTGACTTCCCTCATGGAGGTATGGCAGATTTCACGAACTATAACGATGGTTTACGTGGAGGAAAAGTACGTGTCCGTGCAAAAATTAAAAAGCTGGATAATAAAACCTTGGTTGTACATGAATTGCCTTTTGGTACGACAACAGGTTCATTGATTGAATCGGTTATAAAAGCGAACGACAAAGGGAAAATTAAAATCAAGAAAATTGAAGATAACACATCTTCCGAAGCTGAAGTAATCATTCACCTTGCTCCTGGTGTTTCTCCGGATAAGACCTTGGATGCCTTGTATGCCTTTACAGATTGTGAGGTTTCAATTTCACCCAACTCTTCGATAATTGACCGCGATACGCCGCGTTTCATGGGAGTAAGCGAGATTTTGAAAGTGAATACCGATAACACGGTTCGTTTACTGAAATTGGAGTTGGAAATACGCTTGGATGAACTAGAAAGACAATGGCATTTCTCTACCTTGGAGAAAATCTTCATTCAGGAAGAAATGTACATTGACTTCAAACATTATAGCGATAGAGAAGCATTGTACGAATATTTATACAAGCGTTTCGATAAATTCAAGAAGCAATTAATTCGTGAAATTACAGATGAGGATTTGGCGAAATTGACGCAAATCCCAATGATTCGTATTACGCGTTTCGATTCAAGTAAGGCAGATGATGTTTTATTGAAAATTGAAGAAGAAATGTTAGCTGTAAAAGAAAAGCTGGCGAATCTGATTGAATATGCAATCGACTATTACAAGGACTTGAAAAAACGCTTTGGAGAAGGAAAAGAGCGTAAAACAGAGATTAAAATATTTGATAATATTAGTGCAACCAAAGTAATTATCGCCAACCGTAAGTTGTATGTCGATTATGAGGAAGGTTTTATTGGTTATGGTCTGAAAAAGAACGAACCAGTGAACGATTGTTCGGATATTGATGATGTCATAATTTTCTTTGCTACTGGAAAGATGATGGTAACGAAAGTTGCCGATAAAAAATTCGTAGGAAAAGGAATCGTACACGCAGATGTTTGGAAGAAAGGGGATAAGCGTACCATTTATCACTTGGTTTACCAAGATGGATTAGGTGGTTCAGCAATGATGAAACGTTTTTATGTGAATTCAATCACACGTGATACTGAATACGATTTAACGCGTGGAACGAAAGGATCTAAAATGCTTTATTTCTCGATTCATCCAAATGGAGAACGCGAAGTCGTAACTGTCTTTTTGCGACCACGTCCACATTTAAAGCGTTTGCGTTTTGATGTTGATATGGGAATGCTATTGATCAAAGGACGCCAATCTGGTGGAAATCGTGTGACCAAAGAAATCATCCAAAAAATTGTACAAAAAGAAGTTGGGGGATCAACACTTGCGGCTCGTAAGATTTGGTATGACGATGTTGTGGGCCGTTTGAATGACGAGGAAAGAGGAACCTTCTTAGGATCGTTTAAAGGCGAGGATAAGATCTTAACACTTTATAAATCGGGTGATTACCGTTTAAGTAGTTTTGATTTATCAAATCACTTTGATGAAGATATGATTCACATTGAAAAATGGCATCCTGAGCGAGCAATTTCAGCCGTTTATTACGACGGTGATAAAGAATTACACTATGTAAAGCGATTTACGTGTGAAGTAACTACCGATAAAAAAGTTTCGTTCATCAGTGAAGGTGAAGGATCTTATTTAGATGTTGTAACCACTGTGTATCGTCCTGTTATAAAGATCATCTACAACAAGCTTCTGAAAGAAACGAAGAACTTACCCGATAACGATGTAAACATTGCAGATTTCATTGATGTAAAAGGTTTGAAGGCACAAGGAAATCAGTTAACAAAGTTGAAAGTGAAGGAAATTGTTGTTATTCCCGGATCTGAAGAAGAAACCAATTGGCCAGAAGAGCGTGCAAAAGAATCAACTGCGGATGAATCGTTTGAAGATGATGACAACGATTCTGATGATGAGGTTTCAGATGGAACGACCGTTGAGTGGGATTTGACGAAGGGACAAGATGACGAGGAGGATGATGAACAAATGAAGTTGTTTTAACGAACTATAATTTAAGAAAAATGAAAAACTATCTAAATACCATTATTATCGCAGTTGCTGTAATTGTGGCTGGTTATCTTTTAGCAAATGGCTATCAGAATCGTGCGAAGAGTGGTCAAGCAATAAGTGTAACGGGTATGGGTGAACAAAATTTCACCAGTGACTTAATTGTATGGAGAGGAAGTTTTGCTCGAAAAGATATGGATTTAAAAGCGACGTATGCTGCAGTAAACAAAGATCAACGCGTTATTCGTGAATACTTGAATTCAAAAGGAATTAAGGATGATGAAATTGTTTTCGAAGCTGTGAATATCCAAAAAGATTTTTTCTATGATTACGATGAAAATGGTCAACTGAGAAATACGATTTTCAATGGATACAATTTAACACAAAACATTAAAGTTCAATCAAAGAATGTTGACTTGGTTGAGAGTATTTCGCGACAAGTAACCGACTTAATTGATGCAGGGGTGGAGTTGAATTCGTATACGCCAGAATATTACTATACGAAGCTTGCTGAGTTGAAAATTAAAATGATTGAAGCTGCGACAAAAGATGCAAGCAACCGTGCGGAGAAAATTGCCATCAATGCTGGTGGTAAGTTGGGTGGATTGAAAAATGCTGAAATGGGTGTTTTTCAAATTTCTGCCGAAAACTCTTCTGAAGACTACTCTTGGGGTGGAAATTTCAATACGACATCAAAGAAAAAGACAGCAAATATCACTGTTCGTTTGCGTTATGAAATTGATTAATTCGTTACAATAGTTTTTTTAATTAACTTTGAAACTTTGTATAAATCAAAAGGTCGAGACGAACTCGACCTTTTACCTAACCAACCTAACGATTATTTTATAAAACCACTTATAAAAACCTATTCCACAATTTGCAAATCTTGTGCAAAAAACGTAACTCATTGATTAACAGTTATTATTAAATTGGCACACCTGTAAATTATTCCCAAAATGAAACAATTATTCTTAAAATGAGAAAATGATTCATTCAAATCCCCTGAAAACAACCTAATTAGTTATGTGTTTTTTGAGGTAATTACTAATACCTTTTTTTCCTTATCTCATTCAACCAACCAGCAATATATTGGATTCATTATAAAACACCGCAGGTGTTCACTCTTTGTGCCCTGTGTTGAAAATTTACCACTGAGAAACAGAGAGCACTGAGACGTTTATTAAAAACCTCATGTTCATAGAATAATCTGTCTCTTTGTGCCCTTTAGTTAAAACCTCAATCCTAAATCTAAAGCCTTTTTCCTTTTTGCAGATTCAACCAACACCGCAGGTGTTAACCTTTGTGCCCTAAAACACGCTGAACGTCACATTATGTACCTATGTGTTAAAGCCTCAATCCTAAATCTAAAGCCTTTTTCCTTTTTGCTATTTTCCACCAACACCGCAGGTGTTAAACCTTTGTGCCCTAAAAACA
>JAIOZF010000081.1 GCA_021740745.1 Crocinitomicaceae bacterium
CACCACTGAGCCACCGAGAAGAGCACTGAGATTATTTTTTTTCTGTGTTCTCCGTTTTTCCGTGGTTCAATTTCACCACTGAGCCACCGAGAGCACTGAGATTATTTTTTTTCTGTGTTCTCCGTTTTTTCGTGGTTCAATTTCACCACTGAGTTATTTCCGCATTACATTCATTACCTTTAAAACAACTTTCACTAACTCAAACATGTCTCAAACAATCTCCCCCGTCATCCAAGCCGCCGAATTAAAGCACTTACTGCAAACCGAATCCATTGTATTCATCGATGCGAGTAATGGACCCAAGGCAAAAGCGAATTTTTTGGAAAGTCACCTCGCTGGTGCGCGTTTGGTTGACCTCGATACACAGTTAGCGGAAATTCCAATTGATGCTGCATTTGGAGGACGACATCCATTGCCAAAAATAGAAGTCTTTGGACAGTTGTTAGGAGAGTTGGGAATTACTCCAGAAACTCATGTTGTGGTGTATGATGATAAGAATGGGAGCAATGCGGCGGCGCGTTTTTGGTGGATGCTGAGAGCAGTTGGACACCAAAAAATACAAGTGTTGAACGGTGGATTGAAAGAGGCCCTTAAATACGAACTACCAATGGGTAATGGTGAAGCAGAAATAGTAAAAACATCTGCTTATCCAACAACCAACTGGATGCTTCCGCTCATAGAAATCGAGGAATTAGCGCGCGTTTCTGAAAATGATGCATACGTAGTAATTGATGTCCGTGATGCGGCGCGTTATCGGGGAGAGGTAGAGCCAATTGATTTAGTTGCGGGACATATTCCCGGCTCGATCAATGTTCCATTTACCGAGAATTTAGATGCGCAAGGATTATTTTTACCCGCTGAGGAATTGAGAAGAAAGTACCACGCAATTTTGGGCGACAAGAAAGTTGAAAACTCAATTGTTCATTGCGGTTCTGGTGTTACGGCTTGTCACACACTTTTAGCCATTGCGCATGCTCAACTACCACTTCCTCGACTGTATGTTGGTTCTTGGAGTGAGTGGAGTAGAAATAAGCTCTAAGCTTTATTTTACTAGGTAAGATGGATAAAACGCAGTGATTTTAAAGACACACAATAAAAATTATTTATGGACTAACATCAGGCTTTAGTAAAACATTGGTCAACGCAAAAACTGTATTTAATTTAGTGTTCCCATAGTTGGGATCCTTTAACTTGGTTTTATTCTCTATTTATTTACTAGATTTGGGTTAACGGTGAATAATACGCTAACAGTTACACTTAATTGTAATAAGATAGACAGCTAAAAATTGAATTCGGTAAGACAATAAAAATAATTTAGAAAATCGACACCTTCGCTATGCGTGAAAACACTAAAAGCAATGCCGATAGCACGTAATTATTATGAAAATTAAAAAGAATTAAGCAAGTATAAAGCGATGATAGACTTCATTCAAGATCTTAAAACAAGAAACGAAACACTATTTTATTTTGGTGCTGTGTGCTTTGTACTTTCAATTTTGTTTTTGATTTTAGCAAAAACCACAACTACGCAAGTTTATGGTGTAAATGCCTGGTATAAGCCTTTTAAATTTGCATTTTCTACCTTGACATTTGCTTGGGCGATGGCTTGGTATTGTTATTATTTACCCGATTTTAATATCAAGTTATTTAATTGGTCAATCATTATTTTATTGGGGTTCGAGATAGTTTACATTGCAATTCAGGCAAGTAGAGGTCAACTATCTCATTACAATTTAATTTCAAGTTTTTACTCAGCAATGTTTTCTTTGATGGCTTTGGCGGCGAGCTTAGCTACAATTTACACTGCTTATGTTGGTTTGTTATTTTTTAAAAATTCGTTTCTCGAATTACCAGATTACTATGTTTGGGCAATTCGTTTAAGTATTCTCATTTTTGTTATCTTTTCGTTTGAAGGTTTTGCAATGGGTTCAAGAATGAATCATAATGTTGGAGCTTTAAACGAAAATTCAAATTGGTTTATCCTAGGTTGGAGTAAAACCGTTGGTGATTTGAGAGTTTCACATTTTATAGGAATGCATGCCTTGCAGGTTTTACCGATACTCTCTTTCTATGTTTTAAAAAATACAAAATTGACAATTGGACTTTCAATTATTTATGGACTACTAGCATTGTTGACACTCATTCAGGCATTGCAAGGAAGACCTTTGTTTAAGTATAAAGACGAAGTTAATAGCACAAAATAATTCAGTATAGTTTAAAATATTTTCCCCTATGAGCGGTTTGTTCCGTTTTCATGTTTCTGAAGATAATTTTCGTATAATTGAATTATGATTCTATGTGTGAAATACAGCGGTAAACAACTCTTAAATCTAACCTAACATGCATAACCGTCGTTGAAAAATAATTCATTTTTTAAGCTAAACTCTATATTTTCTCCTTTGAACGATCTCGACACCCAACTGTAAAAGCACACATGAAACTTCTTTTATACTCATTTGTTGCTTTGATGCTGATAGTCAATGCTGCTTTTGCTCAGTTGCAGTTTAGTTTGCCGAATCTAGCCAATCCTAATTTACCGAATTCTTTCATCTTTCCAAATTCGTTGTATCAGGACTTACAAAGTCATTATGTCGTTAAAACAACCGGCAATTTCGATTTGAAAGGGAAGGTGAAAGCGGTGAAAGAAACAATAGAGTTTACTTCAGGAACGCAAGAGCAAACGCGCATTGCCGAATACGCATTTTTAGAAGATAATAAGCTCTTGTTTTATGTGGAAGACAGTCTCAGTATTTTTATGAATTCAGGAGCAATTAGTGAACAATGTATTTATGATAGCAGTGACAATCGTTTAATACAAATTGTAAGCATGGACGGACATCTCAATAGAAAAACGATTCAACAGTTTGATAAAGATGGTTTTTTAGTAAGACTTGATTTTCAGCAATTTCAACGAAATGATTGGACGGTTAAAGAGTATGAGCGCGGAATATTTGATTACCAGCTCGTCTATGATTGGAATAAAAGACGGGATACTGTCCACGCGATTTATACCTACAAAAGACCTTCTGAAACTTATCAGCGTTTTAAAAATCAAACCTACACGTTTTCAAAAGAACAAGAATTGCGTCATCAAGAGCAAATTGACAAGCTCAAAAATCTAGAACAATCGGAGATGCATGTTGCTGATGACCATCATTTAATTGGTTATTTAACCTACAAACTTCCGATTTACGATTCGAATGGTAATATCTTGAAATACTACATTTACGATAACACTATCAAAGGCTCCTACAATATACACCAGCTTTTCGAATATGAATACAATGAAAAACAAGCGCTTACCAAAGTGACCTTTTCAACTTCAGGTCCGCATCCTGATTTTGAACCCTATCAATCCTACACCATCACTTACCTCAAATACGACGAACATGGAAACTGGATCGAAAAGAAGGTAACAGTTATGCAGCACGATAATGGTATGAATACAACTGAAAGCACCTATATTTACAAGCGAGTGATAGCGTATTTTTAGGGGTAGCTAATTTTTATTAGGAAGATTATTGGGAGAAATCAAAGTAGAGACCAGAAATTAGAAAATTACTAGTCTCTAACTTCTAGCTCTAAGCTCTAAGCTCTATCTTCTAATGCCTATCCCCAGTCCCTAGTTGCAAACTTCCTAAATTCGGCCTATCTTTAATCAATTCCAATCATTAGTTGTTCTCATGGTTGTTTTTACATTTTTAACTAGTTTGTTTTGAAGCGAATCCTTCCTGTTTTATTCATGCTGCTAATAACATTCTCTGCAAGAGCTGATTGGAATCCTGGTCCGCCTGACGAAGTTATCCTATTAGTTGCCATACTCATTGGTATCGGTATCTTTTTCGTAAGTGCTTTAATTTATTGGTTGTTAAATAAATTGCTTTATCGATTTGTAACAAAGAGAATTGGTTTTCCATGGGTACAAAGTTTACTCTCAGTCGTTTTGTTGGCTGTTTTAGTGACTTCAGATTATACGTATACATTCTTGTGGGATATTCAGTTTGAATATGGCTCTGAAATGAGGCACACAGTTTATAACAGTTTAATTTTCTCCTGTTTCCCGATAGGTTGGACCCTAGGATTCTTTCTATCTCCGCGAAAGAAAGAAAAGAAGCGGGATAAAAAGAATGTTTCGTTATTGGATGATTAATTAAATTGTATTTAAAAAATGAAGTTCCTCATTCTCATCAATTTCTTTTTGTTTTTGACCTTGTCTCACGCACAAAAGTTGACTTCTTCTCAGAAAAAAGAGTGGCGTCAGGCATTAAAAGAAATGGAAAAAACAGATCAACATTATCGTGTCATGATGGTAGAAAAGCCGTCTATGGACAACGATTTAGACTGAAAAGAGCAATTTTATCAATCGCTCCTTTTCTGTATAACTTATTTTATTTTCGCTTAATGTGGTAACTTCTTCATCACTAAGCCATAAACAAAAGTTCCAAGCATAGCAGCGGCAATAACAATTAAAATAGAGAATGCACCAGTACCAACAAGCACGTACATCGGACCGGGACAAGCACCTGCAAGGGCCCAGCCTAAACCAAAGATTGTACCACCAAGAATATAACGTGCAAAACCTTTTTCCTTTGGTGCAATTTCAATTGCTTGACCTTCGATGCTTTTGATTTTGAAGCGTTTGATGAGTTGGACATAGATGATTCCTAATCCAACTGCTGAACCAATAACTCCGTACATGTGAAACGACTCGAAGCGAAACATTTCATAAATACGGAACCATGAAACGAGCTGAGCCTTGTACATAATTGTTCCAAAAACAATTCCTACCAGTAAAAATTTGATACTTTTCATGTGTTATTGTTTTAAAATATGAAGGGTAAAATAAGATGTGTCATAATTAATCCACCGATGAAAAACCCGATGACAGCGATTAATGAAGGGATTTGAAGATTACTCAATCCACTGATGGCATGTCCCGAAGTGCAACCACCTGCGTAACGTGAGCCGAATCCAACTAAGAATCCACCAATGATTAAAATCAATAGACCTTTTAAGCTCATTACGGCTTCTAAACCATATAATTCAGCTGGTACATATGTAGAACCTGGATTTTCAAATCCCATTTCTTGAAGGGACGCAATTGTTTTTGGATTTAAATCAACCGTTGGATCATTTGTTAGAAAATGAGAAGCTAAAAATCCACCTATTACAGCACCTAGTAAAACAATCAGGTTCCATTGTTGACTTTTCCAATCGAATTTGAAGAAGTTGGAGAATTTTCCTGCGCCTCCAATTGTGCACATTGTGCGTAAATTAGACGACATGCCGAAGTTTTTACCAAAGTAGGTAAGGATGAACATTATCGTGGCAATGATTGGACCTGCCACGTACCAAGGCCATGGTTGTAAGATGAATTCCATAGAAGTAAACTATTATTTTTAATTAATACATGTAAATTGGAACATTCATGTGATTTAGAATATCTGATCTTAAATCTCCACGTAAGAACGAACTCATCCCATTTCGGTGAATGTGTCCAAGCGTGAGTAAATCGATTTCATGCTTTGAAATCAAATCTTTGATCGCACTCTCTTTATCACTCGCTTCAATTGTTAGGAATTCTGGATCAGTCAAACCGTTTAATTGCGCAAATAATTCCATTTTTTGTTTCAATTCTGCCGCGTCCATATGACTGTTGGGTGTATTGATTTTAACCAAAACGATTTTCGCGTTGAATTGACTTTGCATCTTTTTAATGATTACCAAAGAGCGTTTAGCTGGATCAACAAATTCACGAACGATGGCTATCTTTTTCAATTGTGGATGTGTTCCTTTCACAGATAAATAGGGTACAGACAACGATTGCATCAAGTGATTCGCAAAACTCGAAGAAAAAATATCTTCCAAATGAGTTGTAACATGTCCACCAGAAACTACCAGGTCAATCTTTTGTTCTTTCACATACCATTTAACTAATTGCAACGGATTGCCAATTAAGCAGTTAGCCGTGATGTTTTCCAATTCCGGAAATGATTTGTCTAATATTTCTTGGTGCTGGGTCTTCTGCTCGTAGTATTTTGAAAGGTTGTACTCTGTACAAAATTCAATCACTTCACCATTTATTTGTAAAGGAATTTCACTTGGAATCTTTACAACGTTTAATAAGTGAATTTCTGATTCATCAGCTAAATAGTTTGCAATAAAGTCTTGAACGATTCGGTCATTATCGTCCATTTTGGCCAATATGAGTATTTTCATATGTCAGTTTTGAATGTAGTACAAAAATCTCTTATTTAAAATGAATCCAAAGTAACCATTGTTACATAAACAAGAAACATTTTAATTCTATTTGTTTTCAGAGGTCATTTCAAAATTTAGTATCTTTACCTATTAAGTTATGGAAGAGTACGATTTATATCCACATAAACCCAAGCTAATTGAGCCAAAAGCAAAAGGAAATATTGCACTGACAATTTTTTCTATTGTGCTATTTCTAGTCTCTTTCCTCTTTATTTTTACAGAAGAAGTTAGTTTCGTTTTCAATCTTGTCATTGTTTTGTTGATCCACGAAATGGGACATTTTATCTTGATGAAACTCTTTGGGTACAAAAATGTTCGAATGCTTTTTATTCCTTTAATGGGTGCATTTGTGCAAGGATCGAAAGAAGAATATTCTCAAAAACAAAGTTTGTTAGTCGCCGGTGCGGGACCAATTCCGGGTGTTATAATTGGTTTGCTTTTAATTATGTTAGCTGGACAAACCTATCAGGCATGGATGATGGATTTAGGAATCCTCTTTTTGTTATTGAATATTATCAATTTGATTCCTTTAGATCCGTTGGATGGCGGACAGTTGTTCAAATTGTTGATTAAATCCAATCACGAATTGTTCTTGTTGGTATTTACTTTCATTTCTTCCTTGGTCTTGATAGGATTTGGATGGTTTATCGATAGTTGGGTAATGATTGCTTTCGGATTTTTTATGGGCTTTCGTGTACGAACGATTCAAAATCAGTACAACTTGCGCAAAGAATTGAAAGAAGAGGATATCAATTACCGAACGACGTATAATTTGCTTTCAAATAAAGATTTTGCTCGGATTAAAGAAGTATTGCTGAGTAATACGCCAGCATTAAGAAGTTATATTGATCAAGTATCGGAAGATGTTTCAGATCCATTGATGGCCAGTCAAGTAAATAATGTTTTGGTGAGTCCAATTCACAAAGACACTTCGATCTTGTTCAAGATTGTAATTATTGCCTTATGGTTCGGGAGTTTGTCGATTCCTATCATTTTTATGTTTAATTATGACTTTTTCGTAGCGAATTATGAGTGGTGGTTTGAGTACCTTTCAGGTAGGTGAGAAGGTTGGTTTTTTGCATGAATCGGGCGGAGGTACAGTTCGCAAAATAGATTCTCTTGGAATTTATCATGTTGAAGATGAAACTGGATTTGAGCGCCCTTTTCGTCAAAATGAATTGGTGAAAATTTACGGTTCCAATTATCATTTGCCGGAAAACGACGATCTGCAGCGAAATGACGATGATAGTCTCACAACTCGCTCGTACACTAGTCACAAAGAAACCAAAACAGGTTCACGTAAGCCAATAGACATCTGGGAAATTGATTTACACATCGAATCCTTGTTAGATTCGCATTCGGGAATGGGAAATGCTGAAATACTCAGTTATCAATTGAAAGAATTGCGTAACTTTTATTCAAAAGCGCGCGACAAGCACATCCGAAAATTGATTATAATTCATGGAGTCGGTGAAGGAGTGCTGAAAGATGAAGTACGTTTGTTCTTGTCTAAAAAAGAAGGAATTGAATATTTTGACGCAGATTACCGTGAGTACGGAAAAGGAGCTACAGCGGTTGAATTACGCTACAATTTTTAATTAATCCTTTCCAAAAGAATGCACATCGTTGTGCTTTTCTTCAATTTTATCTTTTACTTTTTTAATGGATTGAGCAAGTAGGAATAAATCTGCCGTTACATTTTCTCCCAGCCATTTCCATGCATCTTGATCGTCGTCAATTGCCAATGACATGTAGTGTAGCATTTCAAAATCATGCAACAATAACCAACGCTGTGCTTTTACATTTCCTTCAGCTGCATTGATAAAGGCCATAAGTTGAGGATAACCATTTTTTGTTAACCAGTCGCGCGCTGGTTCTTTTAAATAAATAGCATAGGTTGCCATTGCCAATTCTTCGAAACCATTTTCTTTGAGCCAAACAACAATTTCATCGTTTCCTTCAACTGCTTTCGCCCAAGCCAAGATGATTTTAGGCGGGTAATCGATGGTTTTCATGGGCACAATTGCTTGTTGTCCAACGACTCGATTTGATTTGTCTTTTTTTCGGAGCCAGTTGAACATACTACATAAAGAATAAATAAGCGACTAAAACGGCGACAGTACCGCCAATTACATCACAGAGAATTCCAGCACCTGCGGCATAACGGGTATTGGTAATTTTGACTGATCCAAAGTATACTGCTAATACATAAAATGTCGTTTCTGTACTTCCTTGAAAAGTTGCGGATAGGTTACTCACAAATGAGTCGGCACCAAATGTTTCCATGTTTTCTACCATCAATGCGCGTGCGCCGCTTCCAGAAAATGGTTTCATAAAAATTACGGGAAGTGCATCAATAAACTCGAGAGAGGTCATGCCGATGAACATGAGCGCTCCTTTCAGTCCATCCATTATATCACCAAAAGCACCCGAAGATCGAAACAATGCAACGGCAGCTAACATCGCTACGAGGTAAGGAATAATGTTGATTGAAATTTGAAATCCTTCTTTCGCCCCTTCAATAAATGAATCGAATAAGTGAATTTTAGAGCGTATAGCCAAGGCAAAAAAGAAAGCGATAAATCCAAACATGATGGAATTACTGACGATGGAAGATATTGTTTTGATATCGTCTGGGTGACTTTGTAAGTACAAAATAAATCCAACAATTACAGCGGTTAAGGTACCTACATAAAGTAGTACTGTTCTATTGAATAAATTTATTTTCTGGCGAATGGAAACGTATATCAATCCACCTAGCGTTGCGAAATAAGTGGTAATTAATATTGGCAAGAATACAGAAGTAGGATCGGTAGAACCATTTGCGGCTCTCGTTGCTAAAATAGAAACGGGGATGATAGTTAATCCAGAAGCATTCAAGACCAAAAACATAATCTGCGCATTCGTTGCCGTTTTTGGATCTGGATTTAATTCTTGTAAATCCTTCATCGCTTTGAGTCCAGCAGGAGTTGCCGCATTATCTAATCCAAGCATATTGGCAGAAAAGTTCATCATGATAGAACCTACAGCTGGGTGATTTTTAGGTACATCGGGAAAAAGTTGACTAAACAACGGTGATATAGCGCGACTCATGATTCCGATTGCGCCTCCATCTTGACCAATGCGCATGAAACCCATCCACAGTGCCATCGTTCCCGTCATAAAAAGCGCTAATTCAAATCCAGTTTTCGCTGCTGCAAATAATGCATCCATCATTGTTTGAAGAATATTTACATCTTGCCAGAAAATAAGTTTCGAAAAACCCATAATCAGCGAAATGACAAACATTCCCATCCAAACTCTATTCAATACCATACTACGAATATCTATTTTTATTTAGTTGAAAATGTTCAACAGGGTGATAATCTTTCAACAAAGTTGTTTGTATATCTTCAAATTCCTTGTTTTTCAATAATTACAAACAACAATTGAAGCTGGAAGAAGGAACGCTTTGGTCTAATGACTGGAAGCTAAATTACTGCCTTCACCGCATTTGCGGGCAGCAACATTCATTTTTTGCCAATGGTTGATATTTAGTTGCTACCGACAGGGCTCGGGACGGGTGTGATTATAAGTTATAATATGAGGTATGAGTTTTAAGAAGAGGAAAATGTTCTTTTCTTGACTAGAAATGAGGATTGTTTAGTTGTTCATTTTTCGGAAGTACGGAATTTCCCCCTTTGGAGGGGGACAAAGGGGGAGGACTTGAAGATTTTTTTTCCTCAGTAATTCTTGAATTTATGTTTTATGAAGATGATTACATGCTGTTTTTCTAATTATAAAATGGTTTCAGATATTAATGAATACGAACTTAAGTGCCTATTTTAATGGAAGTTAAAAGATAAAAGAAATGTGATAATTAAAATAGACAATGGCGATTTTGGAAATCTGGAATCTAATGTTAACGACTAAAAGAAAATCCTCCCCCTTAATCCCCCTCCAAAGGGGGAAACGTTCGATAGCAAAAAATTATTTGTGCATTAGTGGCTAACTTTTTCTTCACATAATCGAATGAAATTCTCAAAAATCGTCCTTCCGTAATTTCCTGAAACCTCTGGGTGAAACTGAACTCCAAAAATAGGTAATTCTTTATGCTGCATTCCTTCGTTTACGCAAGCATCTGAAGCGGCAATTAAATTAAAATTAGGGGGTACAGAAATCGCTTCGCAATGATCTTCCATCATTTCAAATTCATCTGGAAGCTTGTCAAAAAGTGGAGAAGGTTCAAGTAATTCAATGGTTTGCCAATCGCGATCCTCGCGCATTCGAGAGGCAAAAGAACCAAACGTAATCCCGACGAGTTGGTGACCAAAACAAATACCTAAAATTGGGATCGAAGTTGTTTTGATGAATTCAACCTGTTTTAGGAAATGACCGATTTCTTGCTCTGTAACGAGAATTGGTGCTCCCGAAATAACAACACCTGTTATACCCGCTAAATCTGCTAGGGTAAAGTCTAAAATAGGAATTGTTTTAAAATCCGAGAATTCATCGACGAGCTCTTCAATGTAGCGCGTTTTAGAACTTCCACAGTTGAGTATAAGTATCATAATTCTATTGTTCCAATACCTTGACGAACAATTTCTGGTGCTCCAGAAGTACAATCAATTACCGTGGAAGCTTCTAAACGGCCATTCCCACCATCGATAATCATCGCAATTGTATCGTCATAACGTTCGTAAATCGCGTAAGGATCTGCAAAATAATCTTGGATTCCATCCTCATCATTGTGCAAGGAAGTTGTTGCAATTGGATTCCCCAATAATTCAACAATCGCAAGCAATATTTTATTATCCGGAATTCTAATTCCAATTTCTTTTTTGTTGGAGTCAAATAATTTCGGAACAATGTTATTTGCTGTTAAAATAAAAGTGAAAGGTCCAGGTAACGATTGTTTTAACAATTTAAATATTGGACGATCTATTTGTTTAACGTAATCAGAAAGATTGCTTAAATCGTGGCAGATTATAGAAAAATTGGCTTTGTTGAGTTTTAATCCTTTGAGATTCGCCAATTCATTCAATCCTTTTTTATTGAACAAATCGCAGCCCATTGAATAAACAGTATCTGTTGGAAAAATGATTACACCACCTTTTTTAAGAATATCAACAGCCTGTTGAACCAACCGTTTATCGATATTGTCAGGATTGATTTCTACATACATAGGAGAGGTGAATTATTTTTTAAAAACTTTGCAGGAAATTGCGCGATGATCACTGTAGGCCTTTTCTTGAATCTTAAATTCAGCAGAATTCAATTCTTTAGAATGGAAAATGTAATCGATTCGGCCAGCAGGAACTTTTCCTACATACGTTGTCCCAATCCCAAATGAAGTGTTTCGATAGGCATCAAACAATACTCGATTGAATTGATTGTAGGTGTATGAAAGCGGTGTGTCATTGAAATCACCACAAACAATAGTTGGATAAGGAGAAGTTACCACGTGTTCCATCACTCTTCTGGCCTGATCCGCTCTCTTTGGATAGGCAATAGTCAATTTATCCATTAACAAACGTATTGTAGAGCTTTCAGGTTTCTTTTCTGTTTCACTGTCAAAAACCGAGTAATCTTGCTTTTGCAAACGAATTGATTGTAAGTGAATATTGTAAATTCTAAACGTATCTGTTCCTTTGACGATATCTGCGTAAATGCAATAATTAAAATCAGTTTCACTTTGTGTATCAAACATGACGTCACCTTTAGCAATCATTCGGTATTTTGAAAGTATGGTGACTCCAAAATTTTGACGTCCACGCATTTTGTGCGCATACCGCTCATGATAATCCTTAATCTTCATGAAATCAATCAAGGTGTCGCGTGTTTTGAATTCAGTCGGTTTATCTTGGTGATAAAATTCTTGAAAACACATTACATCAGGATTTTCACTTTGGATGTATTCAAATAT
>JAIOZF010000082.1 GCA_021740745.1 Crocinitomicaceae bacterium
ATGCTTTCATTAATGCGAGTGCAAATATAAGCGTGTTTTTTATAATAACAAGGGCAATATTAAAAAATAATTAAAAAAAATCGCTCAACAAGAAAAAACTCCCAAAAACAAGGATGGTATCTTGCTTGTTTGCAATTGATTGTATTTCTTCCAATGCTTTTGGCGGATTTGAATAAATTTTAGCAGAAAAATTAAATTTTTGGTTTAACGCTTCCAATTGTTGAATTGAAAGACTTCGTGTATTACTAAATGTTGTGAAATTAATCATTGCATTTTTAGGAAAAAGTCCTGCAATTTCATTCACATCTTTATCTGCACTTGAACCATACAAAATATAAAGTTGACCTTTGTTTAAAGTCGATACTGCCGCAATTGTAGCCTCTATACCATCTTTGTTATGGGAAACATCAAATAGAACAAGTGGGTCTTTCTGCACTATTTGCAGTCTACCAAAGAAGCCTGTATTTTGAGTTAAATTTGTTAGTCCTGATGAAATTGTTTTGTCATTAATTCCCTTGAAATAGTGTTTCAAGTTTTCGCACGCAACCAATATAGTGTGTAAATTCCTTTTTTGATAATCTCCAAGTAGAGGAGGGGTGAATTTGTTTGACACAGGAAACTCCTCTGAAAAATATACGTTACTTTTTCGCTCTGCGGCAATTTTGGTGAAAATAGATTTTGTGGTTGGCGTAGTTTCACCAATGATTACAGGTATATCGTTTTTAATAATTCCAGCTTTTTCAGTCGCAATTTCTTCGATTGTATCTCCCAAGAACTGAGTATGTTCAATTCCTATATTCGTAATAATAGATAATAAAGGTGTGATTACGTTCGTAGCATCCAATCTCCCGCCTAAACCAGTTTCAATAACACAAACGGTGCACTTACTTTCAGAAAAGTAGTTTAAAGCCATTAAAAAGCTGATCTCAAAAAATGACGGTGAAAATGAAATATTTTTAGAGCGAATATCGTTGCTGAAATTTATCACAAATTGTTCAGAGACCATTTCACCATTTACTCGAATACGTTCGCGGAAATCAATAATGTGCGGAGATGTAAACAAACCAACTTTTTCTCCTGCCTCTGTTAAAATGGATGCTAACATGGAAGATGTTGAACCTTTGCCATTCGTTCCAGCAACATGAATGAATTTTAATTTTTTTTCAGGATGCTGATATATTGAACAAAGAGAATTTGTATTGTCAAGCGTCGGTTTGTAGGCAGCTGCACCAATAAATTGATAAGCAGGAAATTGCTCAAAAAGCCACTCAAGCGTTTCTGAATACGTATTATCGGGCATTAATTTTAACAGTGATGTATTGAGTCACTAACCCTGAACCAGGAGCCTTGCTATATTTAACTTGGTTCTTAACAGCTGCAATTACTTGGTTTATAATACGCTGGTCTGTTGTCGTTGTTTTAGATGTACTTAAAGCAGAAACAACTATACCTTCTGAATTAACAGTAACTTTTAAATTTATTGTTATGTCCACATCAGTGGCAATATGATCGATAGAAGGGTCATTCAAACGTTTTCTACCTTCACCACTTCCAGGACCTGCAGGACCATCTCCTCCGTTACCAACATCATTACCAAAAGGACTATTTCCTGCACCTTGAGTTCCATTATTACCTCCAGTTCCGAAAGGATTATTGGATTGAGTGGAAGTAGAGGCCGTATTATTTGAATTTGTTTTACTATTGGTTTTGTTCGATTTACCCGTATTTGTTTTTGTGGTAGATGTTTTTGATGTAGTAAGTACTTCTTCTTGCTGAGGCTTCGGTTGATCAAGTGGATCGTTGGTAGGAGAGCCAGAACCAGCATTTCCCATATCAACCTTTAAATTTTTTAAATCTAACTCTTCTGGCATAACGGTATCTGCTTGCATAACATAATCAATTGGAGCAGGGTCTGCAATTTGAAAAGTTAACATGAAGAGAATAACAAATAATCCAATAATCATTATGGCAGTAGCCACCCAACCAATTTGGATGTCCTTTTTGTCTGCAACTTGAGGAAGAGAAGATGCCATAATTTTTAGTTTTATTTATCGTAAGCGAGAACGGGATCCCATGCATTTGCCTGTGAAAGAGCCAAAACTTGAAAAACTGCTTCGTAACTTGCTTTACGATGTCCTGAGATTTTAAGTTTCATTTTACCTGACTTTTCTACAGCGCTCGCAGTAATTTCTTTAATTTGATCAAATTCCATTGGGTCATCCAAGGATCCACCTGGCATTACAACGTATCGATTATCTTCTGTTACAATTACTGTCGCAGTAACTGGATCCGTTACTGGATTTATATCTTGATCTGTCTGAGGCAAATCAATAGGTGTTTGATTATTCGACATCAAACTCATAATGATGAAGAAAATCAACAAAAGGAAAACAAGATCCGTCATGGATGCCATTCCGCCTTCTATTTTGACTTTGCTATTTGAACTTAGGTTCATATTTAATTATTTACCAGGTTGGTTCAATAAATCCATGAATTCTAATGCTGCATTTTCCATTTGATAAACAACCTTACCAATTTTTCCAACTAGAAAGTTATAGCCCATAAAAGAAATAATACCAACTATTAATCCTGCTACAGTCGTAACCATCGCAGTCATGATACCGGGAGCAATAATTTTCAATTCTAAGGTTGTCGCATTTTGTAAATCAATAAATACTACGACCATACCAATTGTAGTTCCTAAGAATCCAATCATTGGAGCTGCTCCTGAAGCGGTTGCTAAAAAGTTCAATCGTTGCTCTAAGCGAAGGATTTCGAACTTTCCAGTATTTTCAATTGTCGCAGCTATGCTTTCATTTTTTGATCCGATTCTTGAAATTCCTTTTGCAAGCATTCTCGCAATTGGACTCTGAGATCCAGCACATATAGCTTTCGCTTCATCTATTCTACCAGCAGAAATACTTGTTTTGATTCGGTCTAAAAAGCCTTGTTCTTCTTTCGAAGCTTTCGATAGAGCTAAATATCGCTCAACAAAAACGAAAATGGCATAACCAAACATCAGCAATAGAATTAAGTTAATCAACCACCCAATTCCTGAGTTAGATTGATCGATAATATCCCAAATTGGAACATCTTTAACTCCTGTTGAAGGTGCACTACCTGCATTAATCTGTAATAAAAAATTTGAACCCATAATTTATAAACGTTAAATTGTTTTGTTTAGTACTAAGCCATTAATAAGAAAACTCCAACACCTGCAAAATAACCCAAAAGAGCAAGCAATGTGATGTTTTTCATATACCAGAAGAAAGTAATTTTCTCCATTCCCATCGCAACTACTCCAGCTGCAGATCCAATAATTAACATACTACCTCCCGTTCCTGCTGCATAGGCAATAAAGTGCCAAACATTAGAATCCGGTGCATCTTGGAACATTCCAATGGATGCTGCGACTAATGGAACATTATCAATAATCGAAGAACTAATTCCAAGTAAAGTTATGAATAAATTTTCGGGTATTGTTGCACTTACTTGTTGCCCGAAATTGTAAATCAATCCAAGTGACTCCATTGCTGCAACAGTCAATAAAATACCTAAGAAAAACAAAATAGAAGGCATTTCGATTTTACTTAATGCTTTCATTGTAGGGCCATGATGGTGAGTTGCCCCATCAATTTGGGTAAACGTATATGAACGATTACTTAAAATTTCAGCCACAATTGCAAATATTGACAAGGAAAGCATCATTCCAATATATGGAGGCAGATGTGTTATTGTTTTAAAAACAGGTACAAAAATAATTAGTGTTAACCCTAAAAACAACATGAAAGATCCGTATTTATTGACTTTTTCATGATCTTTATTATGTGCTGTTTCTCCGTTGAAGACAGGTAGAAAAGACGCAATTATAACTGGCACTATCATGGAAACAAGTGATGGTAAACTCAACAACATTACCAATTTACCAGTTGTAACTTTTCCAGCCATCCATAGCATTGTTGTTGTTACATCTCCAATTGGGGACCATGCGCCACCAGCATTTGCAGAAATGATTATGAAGCCGGCATACCACATTCGATCATCTTGATTAGGAACAATCTTACGTAAAATAGTGATCAAGACAATTGTTGCTGTTAAATTGTCGATGATTGCAGATAATGCAAAAGCTAGGAAAGCAATGATCCATAATAAAGAGCGCTTGCTTTTTGTTTTAATTATTTTTTTAATCGTACCAAATCCATCGAAATGATCAATCATTTCAACGATTGCCATGGCGCCCATTAAGAATATCAATATTTCAGCTGTTTTACCGAAATGGTGCAATAATGTACCTTCCAATAAATGCGCGCGCTCCTCATGACCCATTGCAGTTATGTCCATTAAAGAACTTGAATGTGGATCAAACCACTGTGTAAATGAATCAATTCCAAGAGCAATAGTGGCCCAACAAATTGCCATCATCAATAAAGCAGGAATTAATTTATCAATTTTAAGGGTATGCTCCATAGTTATTCCTACGTATCCCAAAATGAAAATTAAAACAATAAATAATTCCATAAATATTTAAGTTTACACTTACTTAAACTAACTGTTTTAAAGCAATTTCGAATGCAGTCTTGGCTATACCAGTCTTTGCCGAATTATTGATATGCGATTTTACGAGAGCTTGTCTTATTGTTTCGCTTGTATCACTAAAAATTCCTTCATCTGTAAGTTCTTTTAAGTCATTACTCATAAGGTATGCGAAAACTCTAGCCATACCGCAATTTGAAATAAAATCTGGAATAATTGATATCGTATTATCTGCTTGGTCGGCGATAGGACCGAAGAAAATTTCAGGATCAGCAAATGGCACATTAGCACCAGATGAAATTACTTGAATACCAGATTTAAGCATTCTATTCAATTGATCTTCGGTAATCATTCGTGAACCGGCACAAGGAATAAACACATCTGCCTTAACATCCCAAATTTTAGAATTTACATCATCATATGACAACATATTTGAAGCAACAAGTTCGTTACCGTTCTTATTCAAAAATAAATCACGAATTTCTTCAAATGTAAATCCTTCTTCCTTTATCACTCCTCCCACTCGGTCAATGATTCCAACAATCTTTGCTCCTTGCTGAGCTAAATAATAAGCACCGGCAGAACCAACATTTCCCCAACCTTGAACAATCACTCGTTTACCTGAAACCGAATTGGAGCTTGATGTGCTTGACGAAGCACCCCAAATAGAATAATAATGTTTGATAGATTCAGCAACACCATAACCAGTTATCATATCAGCAACAACATATTTTCGGTTGACATCTGGAGAATACGATTTATCTTCAATTACTTTCAAGACACCTTGGCGTAATTGACCTATTCGATTGATTTTTTGAGCTTCTCTTGGTTGAAAATGGCCATTAAAAACACCTTCTTGTGGATGCCAAACTCCGCAGTCTTCCGTGATTGGAATTACTTCGTGAATTTCGTCCACATTTAAATCTCCTCCTGTTCCATAATAATGTTTCAATAAAGGAGTCACTGCAGCATACCAGCGTCGCAATACCCCTTCTTTTCGAGGATCTTTCGGATCAAAATTTATTCCCGATTTTGCTCCTCCAATTGGGGGACCAGCAACGGTGAATTTAACTTCCATTGTTTTAGCCAATGATTCAACCTCTCTTTTGTCTAGACCAACACGCATTCGCGTTCCTCCACCCGCAGCACCGCCTCTCAGCGAGTTGATAACAACCCATCCTTCTGCCTCTGTTTCAGAATCCTTCCATTCAAATACAATTTCGGGTCTTTTGTTCTCGAATTTTTCAAGTAGGTCTTTCATATTTTAGCTAAAATCATTTGAATTTAACCAACAAAATTAACAAACAATTGCTTGTGACGTTCGATTAAATAGAAATAAAAAAAATATTTTTCACAGGCTTTTCAACACTTTTAATATCAATTAGGAATATGCAATGTTCCTCCTATTGTTGCGCGAGACGCACCTGTTACACTTTGAATACAATTCGGGATTTTTTGCAAATACAGAGCTCCTAAAAAGGCAAAAATAATTGCCTCCTTAAATGAAATTATTTCTTCTGTTGGGATTACAATTTTTCCTTTGTAATAATGTGCAATTCGTTCTATTAGAAAATTGTTTTTGGAACCTCCTCCGCTTATCATGACAGAGTCAACGTTTGCTGAATTCAATGAACTTCCAATTTGGAATGCAATATGCTCAACAACAGTGCGTAAATTATTTTCTATTTCTTTGTCAAATTTCAACAAAGGATAAAAATGTTCTTCTAACCATTCAGTGCCTAAAGATTTTGGCCCAGTCAGCACATAAAATGGAAGTGAATTTAGCAAATCCAATAAAAAGAAATTTATTTCTCCTGATCTGGCCATTTCACCTTTATTATCAAAAGTGAGTCCTTTAGATTCAATTAATTTATTGAGGGGTAAATTTCCTGGACAAATATCAAAAGCTTTTATAATTCCATTCTCCTTAAAACTTATATTGGCAAAACCACCAATGTTAAGAAATGATTCAGCTTGAGACTGAAATAAGTGAAAATCCCCAATCGGAACAAGTGGAGCTCCTTGTCCACCTGCAACAATGTCCTTTGTTCTAAAATCATTAATTACTTGAATTCCAGTATGAAATGCAATGGTTGTTCCGCAGCCGATTTGCAAGGTAAATCCATTTTCAGGTTGATGGTAAATTGTTTGTCCATGACATGCGATTGCTTGTATGTTAGCTTTTGAAACTTTTGATAATGAAAGGTAATTATTGACGCAATCAGCATAGAACAAACCTAATTTTTTATCCAACTGCAATAATGCTGGTACAGGAATATTTGTTGCGTTGACTAAATCTTGGTGCAATTGTGATGGAAAATTAAAACTTTTAGTGTTTAAAATTGAAAAATTAAACTCACCAAAAGCAACCTGAGTAAAACTAATATGAGCAATATCAACCCCATCTAATGAAGTTCCTGACATTATGCCGATAATTTCAATTTTACTCATAACGTTTTAACCGTGAAAATAAAATATTCTAGTTAAATTTGCAATTATCTCGAACAGAAAAAAAACTATAAGATCATGAATTTTGAATTATCAGAAGAACAAATAGCCGTGCGTGATGCCGCTAGAGATTTTGCGCAAAATGTGCTTAAGCCAGAAGTGATTGAACGTGATAGAGATCAACGTTTTCCGACAGAAGAAATGAAACAGTTGGGAGAACTTGGTTTCTTAGGAATGATGGTTGATCCAAAATATGGTGGTAGTGGAATGGATACGGTTTCTTATGTGTTAGCAATGGAAGAAATTTCTAAAGTTGACGCTTCCGCTTCTGTTTGTGTTTCTGTGAATAATTCATTGGTTTGTTGGGGACTTGAGAAATTTGGGACTGAAGAACAAAAACAAAAATATTTAATTCCGCTGGCGAAAGGTGAGAAGATTGGCGCTTTCTGTTTGTCAGAACCTGAAGCGGGTTCGGATGCTACATCTCAACAAACAACAGCAATCGATCATGGCGATCATTATGTTTTGAATGGAACAAAAAATTGGATTACAAATGGTTCAACGGCATCTGTTTATCTAGTAATTGCTCAAACGAATAGAGAAGCTGGTCACAAAGGAATCAATGCATTGATTGTTGAAAGAGGAATGGAAGGATTCATCGTTGGAGCAAAAGAGGATAAAATGGGTATTCGCGGAAGTGATACACATACCTTAATTTTCAATGATGTGAAAGTTCCAAAGGAAAATAGAATTGGTGAAGATGGGTTTGGATTCAAGTTCGCAATGAAAGTTCTTGCTGGAGGACGTATCGGAATCGCTGCACAAGCTCTTGGAATTGCTTCTGGAGCGTTTGAATTAGCATTGGCTTATTCGAAACAACGTAAAGCTTTCGGAAAAGAAATTTATAAGCACCAAGCAATTGCGTTTAAGTTAGCTGATATGGCGACTGAAATTGAAGCTGCACGTTTGTTAGTTATGAAATCAGCACTCGACAAAGATAATGATAGAGATTATGGACAATCAAGTGCAATGGCCAAATTATATGCATCTAAAGTTGCCATGGAACAAACAATTGAAGCAGTTCAGATTCATGGTGGTTATGGATTCGTAAAAGAGTATCACGTAGAACGTTTAATGCGTGATGCGAAAATTACACAGATTTATGAAGGTACTTCTGAGGTTCAAAAAATCGTAATTTCAAGAGGTATTTTGGGATAGTTAAATAGACTAAACAGAAAAGGGGAGCTTGTTAGCTCCCCTTTTTTTATAACACATTCTCTACTATTTCCAACTTGATTCCTCGTGATCCTTTGAGTAGAACAAAAGTGTTTTCAATCGGATGTGTCACAAGATGATTTCTTAGTTCTTCTGCAGTTTCAAAGCTTTGAAGTACATTGTTTGATGTTTGTTCTTTAAATAATTTACCAACGGTATAACCAGAAAGATGGTTGTTTTCGATAAAAGATAAAATATTTCGATGTTCATAAATAGCCTGATCACCTAATTCAAGCATGTCACCAATAATAAATAATTTGTTTTCCTGATCAAGCATAGCAAAACTTTCCAGGGCTGACCGCATGCTAGTTGGATTTGCATTGTAGCAATCTAATATTAATGTGTTCTTGGTCGTTTTCTTTACTTGTGATCGGTTATTTTCGGGTGTATAATTGCAAATCGCTTGATTGATTTGTTCAAATGGCACGTCGAAGCAAACACCAAATGAAATGGCAGCGAGGTAATTATAAAAGTTATATTTTCCGACCATTTTTGTTTCCAAAACAGGTGAGGAGTAATTATTTTGTTTCCAAAGCAATTTAACGTAAGGTGTGAGACCGATTAAAGCACCTTTGATGTCGGCATCTTCTTCTGTACCGTAAGATAAAAGTGTGACATTCTTTGGAAGGTTGTTTTCAAGGATACTATCATCAGAATTGTAAATAATTGCTCCATTGATTTTTTCAACAGAATCATATAACTCCTTCTTTGTTTTTAATACGCCCTCAAAATTACCAAAACCCTCTAGATGAGCTTTTCCGATATTGGTAATAATAGCATGCGTAGGTTCTGCTATTTGACAGAGTTCTTCTATGTCTTTGAAACGATTGGCTCCCATTTCTATAATAGCAATTTCATGATCTTCAGTTAGTCTTAGAAGAGTTAATGGAACACCGATGTGATTATTTAAATTTCCTATTGTTGCTAAAACATTGTATTTTTTTGATAATACTTCATTAATTAATTCTTTGGTGGAAGTTTTTCCATTGCTGCCAGTGATACCAATAAATGGTATTTGGAATTTTTTACGATGATAATTAGCGAGCTGTTGTAAGAATAATAGTGAATTCTCTACATAATGAATAGAGGAGGAGTTGGCAAATTGATATTCGTCAACTATTACGAATTTTGCACCAGCCTCAATAGCTTGATTTGCAAAAGTATTACCATTGAAATTATCACCTTTTAGACAAATGAATAAACAATCTTTTTCAATCTTTCGAGTGTCAGTGCAAACGCCTGACGTTTCGTAAAATAATTCAAATAAATTCTTCATGCTATAAAATTAAAAAAGCCCTCCAATAAGGAGAGCTTTTCTTTTTAATATTATCTATTTATTTCTTTTTTTCTTTTTTTCCGTAGTTCATACCTGTTGGACTTCCAATACGGTCCATGGCACAGCGGAATCCAATCATTGCGGTTGATTTATCTTCATCCAAGTAACGACGGCTACCAGATGCCAACCAATAAGCACGATCTCTCCAAGAACCACCCTTGTATACTCTTGATTTATCAGAAACTAATGTTGTTGGCCAAGATGTAATACCTTCAGGTTTAATTTCTCCACCATCTAAACCGTACTTCTCATGTTGACTTTGGTACATGATTAAGTTAGGGTCGCGTGATGCTTGATTGATTGAGTTCTTTAAATCGTCATTCTGGAAGTAAATTGAACTTTCAATATCACCATCTAAATAGTCAATATAGTCATCACGACGGTAGTTTAATCGACCGATGTTTTCTTCTTCAGTAACATTTCGGTATTTTAATTTTCCAGGTGTATCAATAATGAATGCAGTAAATCCGTCACGCAACATAGAGATAATTTCGAAAGCATATTCTTCTCCGCCTGGACCAGTTCTAAATTCGTTTGCAAAAATATCATCAAATAACTGCTCTTGAATCATCGTTGAAGCTTCAATATCATGCTTGTCATTTTTGTATTTAATTGCTAAATCTAAAACTGAATTGATTCGAGCAAGTAATGATAATTCAATTGAATCTTTCACATTTCCATGAGATACAAAGAATGGATCTGGAGCATAGCCTCTTCTTGAAGGGTTTCTAGATTCAACATTTTTGTATAATCCAATTGGAACAACTGTATCATTTGGATCATGCTTATCAGCTGAGATACGTTGGTAACGAATACGCTCAAATTCATTCAGGTATTCCTTCATTCCATGAACATCGTATGTTACTTGTTGACTTTTAATATCAACTGAACCCTCATTGTTAAGCAACTTTGTTTTGAAAACATTTCCTCTAAATGGTCTGAATTCATCAAAGTCTTCTGTTGATAGAGGACGGTAAACATCAAGTACCCATTCAGAAACGTTTCCAGCCATGTGGTATAAACCATAGTCATTTGGCCAGTAAGAATCAACAGGAGCTGTTACGTCTGCACCATCATTTAAGTTTCCTGCAACCCCCATGTAATCTCCACGACCACGAACGAAGTTTGCACGAATCGAACCTTGGAATTGTTCGTCATCATTACGAACCCAGTGTCCATTCCATGGGTAGATTTTTCTATCAGATACATTTTCTGTTCCTGGCTGAAGGTTTCCGATCAAACCAGTTGCTGCAAATTCCCATTCTGCTTCAGTAGGGAGGCGGTAACGTGGCAAAAGAATTCCATCTTCCATTTTAACAATACGAGTTCCTAATTTTTTTCCATCCATTTTAGAAGGGTCTAAATTTTGAACATTTCGAGCTACAGCTTCTTCATATTGTCCAGCGTAATAAGCGTCCGTATTAAATGTATTGTCGTCTCGCTGATCAACATTCCATGCTAATACACCTTCTCTTACAAGAATATATTCATTCACACGGTCAGTTCTCCATTTACAGAAATCGTTTGCTTGTAACCAAGAAACACCAACTACAGGGTAGTCACGGTAAGCCGGATGTCTTAAATAGTAATCAACATACTTCTCCATGAATGCCAAGGGAGTTCTCCAACACAAAGTGTCAGGTAATGCATTTTTGTATACCATCGGATACGTTTCATATGCTCTTGAAATCCAATAAAGGTATTCTAACCAGTGAAAGTTAGTAACCTCTGTTTGGTCCATATAAAATGATGAAACAGTTACTCGAGTAGGTCTGTTGTTCCAGTCATACATGACATCTTGTTCAGAACGACCCATCGTAAATGTTCCACCTTCTACTAAAAGAAGTCCTGGACCAGTTTCTTGATCAATAAATGGTACCTTTTGGAAACCACCTACCTTAGGGTCATTAAAGTTCCATCCTGTTGATGAAGACGACTCTTTTGCACACGATCCAAGAAACAATGTTCCTCCTAGTGCTACAATGGAAAAAAATCTGACCAATTGCATATTTCTTTTCTGATTTTTCATAGTTTTCAATCCGCAAATATATTCACTTAAACGTATCCTTTAAAAAAAGTTACACAATTTTTAAAAAGAAGGACAAGATATTGTTTTAAACGAAATAGGTTTTGACTTACAGCTCAAGTTCAGTCCCAATGAAATTTCATGAGAACCGCCTGAAACACCGTTGTTTAATTTTGATACAGTAACATCATAGCTATATCCCAATTTGAATTTTCCAGTGTTTACACCAATTGTCATAATGAACGCATCTTTGTTTCTATACCAGATACCAACATTACACGCTCCATATTTCACATACGTTCCAACACTTAATTCCTGGAAACCATTTTGGTATTGGTAAATTACGTTTGGCATAATTGACGTGCCATTTGCATATTTTGATTGTCTTCCCAATTGAATTTCAGTGCCCATGTGTCCC
>JAIOZF010000009.1 GCA_021740745.1 Crocinitomicaceae bacterium
TTTTCTTGTTTTTAGCCTGTTTCTCCTACCTATTCACGTGGAAAGTTGATCAAGATCGTGTGCTGTATAAAGGATTATTTGATTTCTTGTTTGACGCAAACGAAGAACCGGTCGAAAACTGGTTGGGTAAGTTTGGTGCTTGGACCTCTCATTTATTAGTTTATCGTTGGTTCGGATTGGCCTCTTTCGGAATTCCTTTCTTACTATTCCTTTCTGGACTAAAACGTGTATTTGATGTAACCATCTTACCGATTAGCTCTACCTATATCCGAACATTAACCATCATGCTTTGGACTTCACTCTTCTTAGGCTATTTTGCCTCAGCGGTAAATTTCTTAGGTGGTTCTTTTGGTTTCCATTTAAACAATTGGTTAGCATTAACGATTGGTCGTTTCGGCTCTTTGGCCTTGATTTTAGTATTGGCTTACGTCGTATCTGTTCTTTTATTCAATCCAAATTTCAAAGCCTTATTTGATCGTTTCTCAAAGGACAAGGCAATCGAAGAAGCAGATGAAAATGTGTTTAAAAAACCTCAATTCAATGATTTACATGTGGTGAATACCATTAAGGATGAAGAAATTGAGGTTGATCAAGTTGCTGAAACAATTAGTTTTGATGAAGACGATGACGATTTTGGATCTGAACTAGAAATCACTTACAAAGAACCCCTTGTCGAAGAAGACGAAATGGAAATCGAACTTCCTATTGAAGATGAAATTGAATCGGATGAAGATTTCTCTGTGAAAATTGCCCCAGCTGATGAAGCGCTTGGTGACGAGGAATTAAATAAAATGCGCAGCGAATACGGTGATTATGATCCAACCTTGGATTTGTCGAGCTACGTCCTTCCTCCTATTGATTTATTGAAAGACTATGGAAGCAATGGTGTTTCGGTGAACAAGCAAGAACTTGAAGACAACAAAAACAAGATTGTAGAAACGCTTTCACATTATAAAATTGACATTGCTAAAATCAAAGCAACTGTTGGTCCAACTGTTACTTTATATGAAATCGTTCCGGCGCCAGGTGTACGTATATCTAAAATTAAAAACTTAGAAGACGATATCGCCTTAAGCTTAAGCGCATTGGGAATTCGTATTATTGCACCTATCCCAGGAAAAGGTACAATTGGTATTGAGGTACCAAATTCAAATCCTGAAATGGTCAGCATGCGTTCATTGATTGCTTCTGAGAAATTCCAAAATTCAGATTATGAATTGCCTATCGTAATGGGTAAAACGATTACGAACGAGACGTTTACATTTGACCTTACGAAAATGCCCCATCTATTGGTTGCGGGTGCTACAGGTCAAGGTAAATCGGTTGGATTAAACGCGATTTTGATTTCCATTCTGTACAAAAAACACCCTTCGCAGGTGAAATTTGTCTTGGTCGATCCAAAAAAGGTGGAATTAACGCTTTACAATAAAATTGAACGTCACTTCTTAGCGAAATTACCTGGTGAAGGTGATGCCATCATCACTGATGTATCGAAAGTGGTTGCTACTTTGAACTCCTTGTGTATTGAGATGGACGAGCGTTACGAATTGTTGAAAGATGCTGGTGTGCGTACCATCAAAGAATACAACGTTAAATTCATTGCCCGCAAATTAAATCCAGAAAAAGGTCACCGTTATTTGCCATACATCATTGTACTTATTGATGAGTTCGCGGATTTAATTATGACCGCTGGAAAAGAAGTAGAACATCCTATCGCCCGTTTGGCTCAATTAGCGCGTGCTATTGGTATTCACTTAATCGTTGCTACTCAGCGTCCATCTGTGAACGTAATCACTGGTATGATCAAAGCTAATTTCCCCGCACGTATTGCATTCCGCGTACTTTCGAAAATCGATTCACGTACCATTTTGGATGCTTCTGGTGCTGACCAGTTGATCGGTCGAGGTGATATGTTAATCTCTACTGGATCAGATATTAAACGTTTACAATGTGGATTCGTTGATACTCCTGAAGTAGAAGATATTTGTAGTTTCATTGGAGAACAACGCGCTTATCCAGAAGCCTTCCAATTACCTGAATTTGTAGGTGAAGGTGGCGACGGAAGTGGTGATATTGACATGAATGAAATTGACCCGATGTTTGCTGACGCTGCACGAATCGTTGTGATCAGTCAACAAGGATCTGCGAGTTTGTTGCAACGTAAATTGAAACTTGGATACAACCGAGCGGGACGAATTGTAGATCAACTTGAAGGAATGGGAATCATTGGTTCTTTCCAAGGAAGTAAGGCGCGTGAAGTTTTGTATTCAGATGTTGAATCCTTGGATGAATTCTTGAAAGTAAAAGGGATTTTCTAAGTAGACTTTTGAAAGGCACTGCAACAGTTTAACTAAAACGAATTTTCTAATTCGCTTGCTTTTTATGTGGAATTAGCGAGAAACTCAAAAGATATCTTTAGATTTGAGATTCACAAAAATTGAACATGAATAGATTTGTACTTGTTATTGGTTTCATCACCTTAGGTCTTGCGGCCTTTTCACAACAACTTCAATCACCTGATACATTTTTCGGATATCCTTTAGGAACGTATTTTTCACGTCACCACCAAGTGGTTGACTATTTCCGTCAATTGGAGAAAAATGCGCCCGAAATGGTCAAGGTAGAAAAATACGGTCAGACCAATGAAAACCGTGAGTTAATCGTTAGCTACATTTCCAGTCCAGAAAACCTAAAGCGTTTAGCTGAAATCAAAGACAATCACGCAAAAGGAACGAATGAAACAGTTGCTATTGTTTGGATGAGCTACAATGTTCACGGAAATGAGAGTGCGGGAACAGAAGCATCCATGTTAACAGCTTACGAATTAATTACAGCTAAAAAAGAATGGTTGAAAAACGTGGTTGTGATCATCGATCCATGCATCAATCCAGATGGAAGAGACCGTTATGTAAACTGGTACAATCAGCAAAAAAATAGCAATTATGATGTAAATGTACAAAGTGCAGAACACGATGAACCATGGCCTTCTGGTCGACCAAATCATTATTTATTTGACTTGAATCGCGATTGGGCTTGGGCAACACAAGTTGAAACTCAACAGCGTTTAATCGTTTACAACCAATGGCTCCCTCATGTGCACGTTGATTTCCATGAACAAGGAATGAATGACCCCTATTATTTTGCTCCCGCGGCAGAACCCTTTCATGAGGTAATAACCAATTGGCAGCGTGAATTTCAAAATGGTTTGGGACGAAATCACGCAAAACACTTCGATCAAAATGGATGGTTCTATTTTACACGTGAAATTTTTGATCTTCTCTATCCAAGTTATGGAGACACCTACCCTACTTTCAATGGTGCAATCGGAATGACTTACGAACAAGGCGGAAGTGGACGTGGAGGATTAGGAGTAATTAATGCTGAAGGGGATACATTAACGTTGATTGATCGAATGATTCATCATCACGAGAGTGGAATGTCAACAGTTGAATATTCAGCGTTGCAAGCAACAAAATTGATTGACGAATACAAGAAATTTGTATCTTCTAAAAACTACAAATACAAATCGTATGTGGTTGGCGGTAATCCTGAAAAAGTGGCCATTCTTAAATCACTATTGGACAAGCACCAGGTTGAATATTCTTACGGTAATGGTACATCTGTAAAAGGTTTTGACTATTCAACAGGAAAATCAGGTTCAATGAATGCGAGTGATCAACACTTGATTATTCAAACCAATCAAAAGAAAGGAACACTCGTGAATGTCTTATTCGAACCAAGAACTAAATTAGCCGATTCAATGACTTACGATATTACTGCTTGGTCCTTGCCGTATGCTTATGGATTAAATGCGATTGCTTCTGAAACAGTTATAAAAGGAACAAGTACTCAGAAACCAATCGAGCAAAAAATCGCAGGAAATGACACTTATGCTTATCTAGTTCGCTGGGAAAGCATGAGTGATGCGCGTTTCTTGAGTGAGCTACTTCAAAAAGGAATCAAGGTGCGTTACAATGAATTGGTGTTTACATTTGGACAAGAAACTTACAATCCAGGAACGTTAATCATCGTAAAAGGTGAAAACAAAATCCCAAACATCGATCAAATCATTCAGGAAACAACTAAAAAATACCAGTTGACTTATACAACGACCACTACTGGAATGGTAGATACAGGAAAAGATTTCGGTTCATCCTCGGTAAAATTAATTGAGCAGAAAAAAATTGCACTTTTATCCGGTGCTTACGCTGAGTCCTTGAACGCTGGTGAAGTATGGCATTTCTTCAATAAAGAACTCAACTATCCTATTTCATTGTTGAACAGTGAATCTTTCTCCCCTGATCAGTTAAATGGATTTGACATTTTGATTATCCCTGAAGGTTATTACGGTGGTGTAATTGGTAACGCTAAAGATGCTTTGGATGAATGGATTAACAAAGGTGGAAAGATTATCGCTATTGGTTCTGCACTTAGCGCTTTTAATTCTGATAACGGTTTTGCATTAAAAGCGAAAGCGACAAATACCGCTGATACAACGTCTAATGAGAATCGTCACGAACACGCGCACATTACTTATGATGCACAGGAACGTGAGGCAATTAAAAATACGATAACTGGAGCTATTTTCAAATGTAAAGTTGAGAACACCAATCCTTTGGCTTTCGGCTATGGTGATACTTATTTCTCCTTGAAATTGAGCGCTAATTCGTATGATTTGTTGCCAAATGGAAATAATGTAGTCTACATCGATAAGGATTCCGTTCCAATTGCTGGTTTTGCGGGATGCAACACACTTGCCAATTTACCTAAAACACTTGTTTTTGGTCAAGAAAATCGCGGTAATGGTTGTATCATTTACATGGTCGACAATCCACTTTTCAGAGGTTTCTGGGAAAACGGAAAACTATTATTTGTAAACGCCTTATTCTTCGCAAATAATTAAGATGAAATTAAAAACTTTTTTAGCCACAGGCGCAGGTATCATCATTGCTTACGCTACCATCTTTTTAGTCGAAATGCTTGGAATGAATTTATTCCCAAGTGATGAGAAATTTAAACCAACTAATCTCGAAGACCTAAAGCGTTTGATCGAAAACATTCCTGTCATGGCCTTGATGATTATTGCCCTTGGTCATGGACTAGCCATATTCCTCGCTGGTGTTACCGTCAATAAAATTGAACCAAATTCTATCGTTGGTTACTTAGTGATTTTTCTCTTATTATTGTTTGGAACAATCTCCAATCTATACATGATTCCTCATCCAATTTGGTTTGTTGTAACAGATGTGGCTGTCTTTAGTGCAGGCGCCTTGGCTGGCTGGAAACTCTTAAAATGGACCAATTAATTCGGGATTTAAGATTACCACTGAGAAACTGAGTACACGGAGCATTTAATTATGCACAACTTGTCTAGATTTTCGGGCTTGTGAACAAAGAATCTCTGTCTCACTGTGCCTCTGTGGTGAAAATTTGGAATTCGGGATTTAAGTTTACGACTGAGAAACTGAATACACGGAGAAGCTTCTTAAACACTTAGAGAACAAAGAATCTCTGTCTGTCTGTGTCTCTGTGGTGAAGATTTGGAATTCTGGATTCGTAACCCAAGACACCAAAGGTG
Organism: Crocinitomicaceae bacterium; assembly: GCA_021740745.1. Taxonomy (GTDB): domain Bacteria; phylum Bacteroidota; class Bacteroidia; order Flavobacteriales_D; family Crocinitomicaceae; genus M0103. The sequence continues at coordinate 5,579 of JAIOZF010000009.1, forward strand.
TCCTCTGTGACCTTTCTTGGACATTCAGTCTCTGTCTCTCTGTGCCTCTGTGGTGAAGATTTGGAATTCGGGATTTAAGTTTACCACTGAGAAACTGAGCACACGGAGTAGCTTCTTAAACACTTAGAGAACAAATAATCTCTGTCTCACTGTGCCTCTGTGGTGAAGATTTGGAATTCGGGATTTAAGATTACCACTGAGAAACTGAGTACACGGAGAAGCTTCTTAAACACTTAGAGAACAAAGAATCTCTGTCTGTCTGTGCCTCTGTGGTGAAGATTTGGAATTCTGGATTCGGGATTCGCAACCCAAGACACCAAAGGTGTCCTCTGTGACCTTTATTGGATATTCACATCCTCCTTTTCTTTGTGCCTCTGTGTTGAAAAAACCTCTAAAGATCTTATTTTAACTCCAAAAATCGCGTCAACACCTCAAACGTCCCAATCGCTGGATCAGCCTTGTAAAAATCAGTTGAGATAATTTGTGCTTGACTTTTTAATGCTGCTTCGAGGAGCGAATAATCATTGTTTCGAGCGTGCATTGTTTCAACATCAGAACGTGTACGCACAATGTACATACTTGTAAGTTCGCTAATCGCCGCTTCATTGTTCAGTGGGTCATTTCGTTTGACAAAAGCTGTACTGTTTTCATTTGGCTCGCTGTAAACGAACATTGGACGCTTCTCTCCTTTTTCCAAGAAAGATTGATACATTCCATTTCGATCACCATCAATAATAAAAAAAACTTTACCGAGACATTCATTCAAGGGAGGCCATCCTTCGGTTAATAAACGATCTTTGATTGTTGCATATTCTCCCTTCAAATCAGTTGGAGTGAACAGATCCGAAATACCGAAAATGCTCAGAATTTCTGCATCTAGTTCCAAATAGGCCTTTTCATCAAACTTAGTTGCTTTTTTGAAACCAAGAAAACGCAAGAACTTAGAATAATCACCCGGACTATCATTTTTTGGTTCAATATTGATATAAATAGGTGTGTGATTTGGATTTGCCTTGCTCCACGTATAAATATCCGTCAAAGCTGCTTTGAAAGTAAGGTAATTCGTCTCATAATCGATGTCAGCAATATGGAGCATTTTGAAGCCAGGTTGTCGCATGACGGTATCTTTGACTCGTTGCTTTAATCCACCAACAAATAGATTCAATCGACGTTTTCGATATTCTCCTCCTTTTGGATCGTAATACACATCTAATTCAATTCCACGAATTCCATACGTTGAGAATTGCTCCGACAACGGTAAATGACCATAATCCATCCTTTTCGGATCCATATCTTCCCCCAAACGTTTCTTAAATCGTTGTAAAAACGATAATACTTTAGGATTTGGCTTTTGCTTATAACTATTATGCGACGCCAATATGCGCCATTCATTCAAACGAATAGTATCATTGAATTGACCAAAAGAGGTGGAACAAAAAGCAAAAAAAAGAGGCAGAAACAACTTTGAACGGAAATTCATTTTTTTATTTTTTCTTCGTGTTGATTTGAAAACCTAAACCTGCAGAAATTATCAGCTCATCCGTTTTTATTGAACCATAATCCAAGGCAATTCCTCGTATTGAAGAATTAGTATAAGTTAAATCTGCAAAGAAATGAAAGTACTTCCAAACATAATAAGCAGTTCCAATTTTGAAAGCAAATGTTGGAAGCACAGCATTGTTCTTAAATGCAGTTTTCACCACTGAAACACCTGGTTGAAAACCAAGATAATTGTCCCAATTTCTTTTTCCTTTGTGATAAAATGCCCCAAAATAAGTGTGAATTGCTCCTGCATAAATTGGATTGGCTGAAGTAGCATTATTTACAAAAAAATACGTTCCTCCGCGTAAACTAAGATGCTCATCTAGTTGATAGGCAATGAATCCATTCAAATAAATATTGTTTGCGTACCGATTCAACATCTTAGATGGAGCGATTGTAGCTGAGGCTTTTAATGTACCTTGTCTGATATACTGTTCCTGACCAAAAGCCATGAAAGAAAACATCAATGCGATTAAACTGATTAACCTTACCATAAATCTGCAATTTTATAATTGATACCAACATGAAACAATAAATGTCCTTCTAAACTAGCTCCTTTTTCAGAATGAAATTCAACCGCGTCTCCATGTTTATGGGCATCAACATGATTTCCTAAATGAATCATATATTGACTTGCAACGGATAAATCAAGTCGTTGCGACAAATTGAAATGAACGCCTGCCCCACCTTGAACAGCTGAACTCCATCGTTCCATATAATTATTCTTATTTGAATTATCCACTAAAAGTGTGTAATCAAAACAGTGTCCAGCTAGTACATATGGTCGCGCTATAACATCTGTCTTCTTTGTAGGATAAAACAGTACGCTCCATCCAATATGGTAATCGGTTCGACTGGCGTAATCTTCAATATCGCCTGTTAAGTAATCAAAAAACCAGTCAGAATTAACTCGGTCAGCAAACTGAATGCGGAATTGTCCTCCTACACCAGTACCTGTATTGTTAAACTGTCCGTGGTTGAAAGTGCTAAGAGTCGTTCGAACACCTAAACTAAAAACACCTCCATAGTTATTTTTAAGATTCAAAGGCTGTGCTGCAAGCGATCCCGCAAATAGTATGACAACAAATAGTAGTTTCATGATGGTTGAAATTGAGTTTCAAATGTAACGCTTAGAAACAGGTTTTCTTGTGGTTATTTTTCACAGAAACAAAAAAAGCAGTGATTTTCACTGCTTTTAATAATTATTATTTCAAATTTTCAAATCAATTTAATCTTCAAATTTCTTGAAAATAAGTGTTCTATTCAGCTGAAAAACGATCTATCACCTGTTGTGTTACCCCAGTATTTGAGAATCCACCATCATGGAAAAGATTCTGCATCGTTACGTAACGAGTCAAATCAGAGAATAAGGTGATACAATAATCTGCACAAGCATCAGCATCAGCATTACCAAGTGGTGACATCATATCAGAGAAACTGATAAATTCAGAGAATCCTTTCACTCCACTTCCTGCTGTTGTCATTGTTGGTGACTGAGAAATAGTATTAACACGAACTTTGTGATCAACACCGAAATGGTATCCAAAACTACGCGCGATAGATTCCAAATACGCTTTGTTATCTGCCATATCGTTGTAATCAGGAAAAACACGTTGTGCCGCAATATATGTCAAGGCAACGATTGAACCCCATTCGTTCATCGCATCCAATTTCTTCGCTGTTTGCATTACTTTATGAAATGAAAGCGCAGAAACATCCAAACCTTTCATTGTATAATCGTAGTTCTCAGAGGTATAATGATTTCCTTTACGAACATTCACTGACATACCGATTGAGTGTAAAATAAAATCAATTTTACCTCCCAAAATCTCCATTGATTCAGAAATTAATTTCTCTAAATCTTCGATGCTCGTTGCATCTGCAGGAATTATTTTAGAGCCTGTTTTCTCAGCAAGGTTATTGATTTCACCCATACGCATCGCAATTGGTGCATTTGTTAAAACAAACTGAGCTCCTTGTTCATGTGCCTTTTCAGCAACGTGCCAAGCAATTGATTGACTATTCAATGCTCCGAAAATGATTCCTCTTTTTCCTTTCAATAAATTATTTGCCATCTTGGTTTTATTTGGGTCCAAAGATAACCATATTTCATGAAATGAATAAAATTCATTGATATGCACTTTATCAAATCGTAAAAATTTACACAAGTTGGAACTAAAACATCATTATATGTGCCTCCTTTCGTACATTTGCCGCCACTATAAACAGAATAAATTGAAGAGATTTTTCCGCAGTAAATGGTTTAAAATACCCTTTTACACATTTTTAGTAGGATTTGCACTAATAGGATTTTTCCTTACAGCCAGTTATGTGGCAATAAAGTTTCGATTTACGGATGAAAAAGGTTCTGTGGATGTCAATGACCGTTACTTTCATGAGATTCGCGATAAATATGACCAATCCTTTAAAAAGGACACCTCATCCGTTAATTTTGATAATTACGAAGCCTTGCAACGCATTCTTTTACTGAACCGCTTTTATCCGAAAAATGCGCAACACATCATGCATGCTTACAAGAACAGCGACGATGATCGTGAGGTATTACGAATGCTTGACGCAGCTGATATACAACTCAAAAAGAATAAGTACTACATGTCTCAATTGTACAAATTGAAATATGAACTTAAAAAAGAACGGAAAATCAGAATGGAGAGCATCTATGATTGGATGAATATTTCTGAATGGCAAGATTTTAAAATTGCAGTAGCGAAAGATACCCATCTCATCGATTCAGTTGCGAAAATAACCGGTGTTGAAGCGCGCTTAATTGTGGCATGTTTGGTAGGTGAACAAATACGCTTGTTCAATTCTAATCGCGAAGCCTATAAAAAATGGATTGGTCCATTGAAAGTATTATCTGTTGAGTCGCAATTTTCGTTTGGAGTAACAGGAATTAAGGAACATACTGCACAAAAAATTGAAGGATATTTAAAGAATCCTAGCAGTGAATATTACCTTGGTGCGAAATATGAAAACCTTTTAGATTTCAATACAGCAGATACAACTAAAGAACGCTTAGATCGACTTACCTCCTACCGAAATCACTTTTACTCATATATGTATGCTGCAGTGTTTTTGAAACAAGTAAAAGTACAATGGGAGCGAGCTGGATATCCAATTGAAAATCGTCCAGAAATCTTGGCGACACTTTTCAATGTCGGTTTTCCGCAATCAAAACCTAAGTCAAATCCTAAAGTGGGAGGTTCAACCATAAAGATTTATGAAAAACCGTATACTTTCGGAGCAATTGCCTTTCAATTCTATTATTCAGGTGAATTATTCGAACTTTTCCCCATACAAACTAAGAAATTTGACTGGGATGAAAAAGTTTAATCCATTCTTAATTCTTATTTCAATTCTATTCACTTCTTGCTCACAGCCAGAAATGAAGGTAGAAAAAAAGAAAGTTGCGGAAAAATATTCAAGTTGGACTCAATTAGCAAAAGGTGTTGAATACATTGAAATGACTGCCCCTGAAAAATCATTTCTAGGCGATTCGAAATTGAGTATATTGAGATTAGAACCTGAACAATTGCAGTTTTTCATGTATAACGCTACCCAAATGGGTAATATGCGGTTGACGGCACCTCAATGGGCAGATAGTTTTGACTTAAATATTGTTATAAACGCGGGAATGTATGATTTAGCCAATGGTTTAATTCATCGCGGATATTTAAAAAATGGCAGACATTTCAACAACAAGAAGGTTCATCCAGAATACAATTCAATGATTGCATTTGCACCGAAAGACTCTATTTACTGCAATTTTGACATACTTGATCTCGAATGTAAAAATTGGGCTGAAGTCTGTGATCAATATTCATGTTATGCACAGGGAATGCGCATGATTGATTGCAATGGAGAAGCAATGGGATGGAATAAGAAAAATCAATCGTGTAGCATGTTGGTTGCAACGAAAGATGCCAAAGGAAGAATCTGGTTCATTTTTTCTAGATCTCCTTATTCTCACAATCAAATGATTTCCTTTATGGGGACATTCAAAGAAGATTTGAGAAATGCAATTTACCTTGAAGGCGGTCCAGAAACTAGCCTATATATTGACATAAATGATATTCGTATTGAAAAAATAGGCAGTTATGTTTCTCAAACGTATCCAACTGATGACAATAATAATTTCTGGGAATTACCCAATATTATTGGGATCAAAGTAAATTAAGCAAGCCTTAAAATTCAATCGTCATTCCGTCGTATGCGACAAATACATTTGACGGCAATGACGCTTCAATTTCTTGGTGCTTCCCAAACAAATGTGAAACATGTGTCAAATATGCCCGCTCTGGATTTATTTCAGCGATAAAGGCTAGTGCCTCTTCTAAATTGAAATGAGACAGGTGCTCGGAGCGATGCAGAGCATTAACAATTAATATTTTCGTGCCTTTTACCTTTTCTTTCTCTTTCGATGAAATAGTTTTTGCATCGGTGATATAGGTAAAATCATCTAAACGAAAACCAAAGACTGGCATTTTATAATGCATGACTTCTATTGGTGTCAACAAAGGTCCATTTGGCAAAAGAAAAGGTTGATTTTCAATTCGATTCAATTTCACTGTTGGGATTCCTGGGTAGCGATTTCCTGAAAAAACGTAATGAAACTCTCGCTTCAAGGCCTCCTCTACTGCTTCAGAGCAAAACAATTCCATATCTCGTTGCTCTCGGTAATTGAATGCGCGCACATCATCCATACCAGCCAAATGATCCTTATGTTCATGGGTATAAACAATGGCTCTTAATGATTTTACGTTGTTCGCAAGCATCTGTTGACGAAAATCGGGACCAGAATCAATCACAAAATTCTCATTGTCATATGAAATCATGATGGAAGCTCTGAAGCGTTTATCTTTTGGGTCGGTCGAGTGACAAACCTTGCAGTCACAAGCAATCACAGGAACTCCTTGTGAAGTTCCAGATCCTAAAACGGTAATTTTGATGGTATGTTTCTCTGCCTGATTCACAGTTTAAATTTGACATCTAAATTAAAAGTAAAATTTGGGTTAAAAGCAGTTTTCCTTCATACAGCAGGATTATTTTTTTTTGGCATCAAAATCGTTAAGAACTGTTTCTTTTGAATTACTTTGTATTAATACCTTAAACGTATGAACTATTTTCATAGCTCTTTCGTTCAATTCAAATAGCCTATGAAGAACGTATTCAGTGCCTTGTTTTTAATTTATTTGGTTTTCAACCAATTTAGTATTGTTGTCTACAGCCAATCCAAATTTGATGAGCAAAAATTAGAAGATCCCAAATCAAATGGGGAAGAAATTGCCAGTCAATTGACAACTATCGAAGTCAACGAATACCAAAAAAAGGAACAAAATTGTGTCTATTTACAAAATGGTTTTCGTGTTTCGACTTTTGTCAACGAAAAGGAATGGACTGATATTCAAGATACAGTTGAAGCATACAGAATTGACATTATTTACTCCAAATATCCGCTCCGAAAAGGAACGTATTACGAAATTTATCCCCTCCTATTTAATCGATTGAAAAGTTTATTCGCGATGGATGGATCGCTCAACAGAACAGATATTGAATGGAATAAAATCCTCCAAACAAATTGTATCAACGATGCACAAGTAAATACGCTATTTCATGGTGTGGTGATTTGGTATCGACCTATTCATCAAGTTGTTCCAATTCACGCAACTCTTACAACTATTTCAAAACAGGAAAAAATCAAGCAAGAAAAAACGCAAATTGCTGATGAACAAGTCACTTTCGAAGAAATTCAAGCATCCGTAGAACACATTCGCGGCTTAACCGAATTCCCAGATTCCGTTAACCAGCTAATTGAAAATCAGCCGCTTGATAAGCAAATCGAAATCATGAAAGATTTTCTTGAAGAAGAAATAAAAAATGCACCTGATTATGATCTCTCAACTGCTACGCCTGAGCAAAAAACTTCCTTTCAGCAAGAAATAACAGATTTTATAGCGCGCTATCCGGTTTCTGACTCAGTCGTTTACAAAGTTTTTAAACGACACCCAGAATGGAAAAATATGATTGTCATAAATGACTGGACCGGCAGCATGTACAATTATGGTCTACAGTTACTCGACTGGCACATGAAGAACTTTGAGCAATCAGGTGTGATTTCATTGACGCTATTCAATGATGGTGATGGGAAACAGCATCAAGAAAAACGAATCGGGGAAACAGGTGGTATTTATTTTGAAGAAGCAGATAACATACCTCAACTCATTGATTTATTCAAATTGGTTATGCTAAACGGAAGTGGCGGTGATACGCCAGAAAACAACATTGAAGGCATTTTAGCAGCGATGGAAGAATATGAAAACTATTCTGAAATTGTATTGATTGCCGATAACAACGCTTGTGTGCGGGACATTGAATTAGCTGATCGAATTGGAAAACCCGTACGTATTATTTTATGCGGTTACACAAAAGCAGAAGGAGTGAATCCGCATTATGCTTATTTGGCGAAAATGACGGGTGGTGGAATTTACACTATCGAAAATGATTTTGAAGAAATCAATATTGAACTAGGCGAAAAGGGTGAAATAAAGACAAACAAAGAGAAGCGTTTTAAAATGACCAAAAACGCTTGCAAAAATTTTGATTTTATTGACGCATCTCAAACCATCTATCCACTTGATTATGCGCTAAAAAACAAACAAGAAGTACGAAAAGTAAACGCTAGTAATTTGTCGCTGGAAAAACTACCAAACGGACTTTATCGTATTGCAAAACTGAATTATTTAGACCTAAGTAACAATAAATTAAGCGAACTAACTGCTAAAATAGAACGATTTCAGTATTTAAAAACGCTAAATCTTTCGCACAATCAACTGAAGGATTTACCGCTAGAGTTTGGTTATATTCGCTACATTGAAAATTTAGATTTATCACACAATCTGTTGGATAGCATTCCTGAGGTGTTGAAGTATTCAAAACATTTGCATACGCTCAATTTATCAAACAATGCAATTTCGGAAGTGAACCTTATCACGCAAGTGAAAATTTATAAATTGGATTTATCTCACAACGCACTTAGTTCACTACCGAAATCATTTACCAAATTGAAATTAATTACTGATTTGAATTTATCCAATAACCTATTTACAGTTTTTCCCCCTCAACTTGGGAATTTGCGTAAAATTTTACGGTTGGATTTGTCGAACAATCAATTGACTAAATTACCAACTGAATTTTACAAATATCAACGCATTAAGCATTTAAATTTAACTGGCAATAACTTTAGCGATGAGGAAAAAATGCGGATTCGAAAAGGATTACCATTTGCTCAAGTTGAATTTTAAAATAGAGTTTTTCATAGAATTATCCTTAATATTGAAATCCAGCAACTTGTAACGGTGAACCTGAGCGGGCCTACTATTACTTGCCAATTAATTTTACCATGCAATAAATTATGACAATTCAAGAGCTTACCGTTGTTAAAGCAAATGGAGACCAGGTGCTATTCTCTGTTGAAAAATTGCGCGAATCCATGCGAAGATCGGGTGCCGACAAACAAATAATAGAAAAAGTCATTGATGAAATTGCGCCTCAACTTTTTGAGGGAATCACGACAAAGAAAATTTATCAATTGGCCTTTAATCTTTTGAAAAAAGGCTCCAAAAGTACAGCATCACGTTACAAATTAAAAAAAGCGTTAATGGAAATAGGTCCATCCGGTTTTCCATTCGAACGTTTTGTAGCCGAACTATTTCGTAAAAAAGGATACAAAACACAAACAAGTATCATTGTTCAAGGTGCATGCGTTACGCACGAAATAGATGTAATTGCCACTACTGAATCGGAACAATTCATGATTGAATGTAAATATCACAGTCTAGCTGGTAAATTGACTGATGTAAAAGTTCCCTTGTATATTCATTCACGTTTTCGCGACGTTCTTGCCAAATGGAAGGCAAATACTAAAATCAACACCAAAGAACTCAGCGGTTGGATTGTAACCAATACACGTTTTTCAGATGATGCACTTCAATATGGAAAGTGTGCCGATTTGCATTTATTGGGCTGGGACTATCCGATGGGCAAGGGAATCAAGGATATTATTGATGAGCATAAAGTGTATCCAATTACTTGTTTAACAGGATTAACCAAAGCAGAAAAAGAACAAATTCTAGCAAAAGAAATCGTTTTTTGCGATGATTTATCTAAAAATAAACAACTGCTCTTTTCAATAGGTTTGAGTGAAAAGCGCATCAACGGTTTAGAGACAGAAATTAATAACTTACGTGAAGTGCATTCGAACTAAATAGCGAACTTCTAGCCTTTTCGTAAGGTTTTCACAAGTAATATTCCCCAAGCCGTAATCAAGAACAAACCGCCTAATGGTGTTATTGGTCCCAAGAATGACATTTTTATACCAAGCACATCTTGCATTGCCAATAAATAAATGGAACCAGAAAAGAGCACAATTCCAATGAGTCCGACAGTAAAAAACGATTTAACAGCAAAAGAAAATCGATCGGCTAAAAGTCCAACGATTAAAAAAGCCAAACCATGATACATTTGATATTTTACGCCTGTTTCGAAAGATGCCAATCGTTCTGAAGTTAATATATCTTTCAAGGCATGTGCTCCAAAAGCACCTAAGATTATGGCCAACATAATCATTCCGATTCCAGTGGCAGTTATTGTTTTATTCATCGCTTGAATTTAATGCTAATGTATGTTCTAAAACAGCTCTCCAGCCATTCCATTTGCCATAGTTTCCAATGGTTTCATTGTGCCAAATAAAGACAAAATCGCCGCCGTATTTCTTTACTTCTTTGTATAATCCATCAATCCGCTCCTTTGCTTCGTCAATCGTCAATTCCATGTATTCATTCAATGTGCCATCCATATATGCAAAGGGATGAATAGTGATATCTGAAACACGATTTCTATTTAAATCAAACCATTTGTGCTTGCGCGCAGTTCCAGAACGAAAACCTATATGATCTGCATAACCCATCGAATATTCGTGCTTTATCCCCATTGATTCTAGGATTTGATAGGTCGTCGAAACACTGAATTTCAAGAAATGCTGTCTCGAGTGAATGACTTCTCTGTTTAAAATAACCTCCAAGCGTTCCTTTTCGTTGAGCAAATAATATTCGTAACTATTTGATTTGTAACTTGGATGAATTCCAACGATTGTTTTCCAAGCCATTTTTCGAATAAGACGCTGATGGCGCACATCTTTGAACGAAAGATTCTTATCATATTTCGCAAAATCTCCCAACAACCAAAACATGTTCACTATAAAACCTCTTTCTGCTATTTCTAAGATATAATCATATGTATCGTAAGGGTCAATTCGTGCACCTTTCGTCACTTGTTTACGTTCGTTGATGCGCAAACGGTTTCCTTTCAAAAAATCCTTTCCTATCGATAGCCATCTGCGTATACCCTCCTTCCATTGGTAGGCGAAGGCATTGTCTATATCAAATGTTGGACAAATAGCAATTGCTTTTGGAGTTTTCTTGAATGAAATTAGTTTGTGACTTGTTAGAAATTTCAAGAAAGCTTCTGCCCACCTATCGCAAACTGCTTTTTCAAGCCATTTGTAGCGAAATAACAAACTGTTTTTTGCCTCAAATCGCCCATGCTCATCTTCCAATGTTGAAGTATATTCTTCCATTCGGGAAAGAACATAAAAAATACTGGCTAAAGGATCAATTGTCTGATTGAATGAAAGACAATCTTCTTTTTCAAATATAGCGGAGTGGATCTCATAGACAATCAAGTCTTCATCAAACAAAAGTGTAGATGGAATGAGCTGAATCACATGATCAAAATGGCGTTCTGAATAATTGAATTTAGCACCTTCATAATGCTCGAAAAAAAGATGATCATTGGTTAATTTGTATTCCATTCCGCGTTCGTGAAAAACGAAATCAAGCGTATAATTTAATCTCTCAGAAATTTGGTCTACAAAAATCAACATCATTTCCTACATATCTTGGATTATCTTTTCGCAAATGAAATGTGCTGCCTTGCCGTCTCCATAAAATGCTGGATACGTAAAATCAGTCTTGTTTAATAAACTCAAACTAGCAGAAATAATGCGTTCATATGAAGCGTCTGCTAATATCGCATTGCCATTTTCCACGATTTCAATCCATTCTGTTTGTGGACGCAAAATAACACATGGTTTCTGGAAGAAAAATGCTTCTTTTTGCAAACCGCCGCTATCCGTAACAATTAATCGTGCATTTTTCTCCAAAGAAATGATATCTAAAAATCCTGCTGGAGGTACAATTTTAAAATCAGTATCAGCATCAATTTTCTCGTATAAATCCATACTCAATTGATCTTTCAACTTATTCTTCGTGCGCGGATGAATTGGTAAAACAATCTTCAATCCTGTTTGGATTTTTAACTCATACAGCGCTTTAAAAATTGACTCCATGTTCTCCGCTACATCAGTATTTGAATCACGGTGTATGGTGCATAAAATATATTTATCACTCGTCAATTCATAGTTTTCTAAAATGCTAGAAGTTCTATCTGAAATGGAAGAGAAATGCAAACTATTGTCATACATCACATCACCACACAAATAAACATTTGGATGATCAGATGTTGCTTTACCAGCATGCGAAAGGTCAAATCCCTCTTTCGCTAAATTTGTTAAACCTGTTTTTGTTGGCGTAAATAATAATGTTGACATGTGGTCACATGCAATTCGATTCACCTCTTCCGGCATTGCCTTGTTGAAACTTCTAAGTCCCGCTTCGACATGAATCACAGGAATATGAATTTTTATCGCTGCAAGTGCACCTGCAATCGTCGAATTAGTGTCACCATAAACCAAAACTGCATCCGGTTTTTCGTTCGCATAAATCTCTTCAAGTCCTTCTAACATTCTAGCCGTCATAGCTCCATGCGAACCACTACCTACATTTAAGTTATAGTTTGGCTCTGGAATACCCATTTCTTCAAAAAACACTTTAGACATGTTTTCATCGTAATGTTGACCTGTATGAACGATTACTTCTGTCAATTGATCAGAAAATTGCTCTTGTATGGAACGATTAATGGCAGAAGATTTAATAATTTGTGGTCGAGCACCAACGATTGTAAGTATTTTTTTCATTTCTAAAAGTTGTTCAATTGGAACGTTTGGATGCTAAGATAGAAAAAACAATTGAGCTGAATGTTTGTCTTTGCAACACTTCAAATCAGAAAACAGTTAAAATCTACAATATTCCTTCATCTGCAAAGCTGAAATATCCGTTATCTGTGTAGATTAAATGATCCAAGACACAGAGATCGATGTATTTACCAAATTCAACCATTTTCTTGGTCAATTGCCGATCTGGATCACTCGGTTTTAGTTGTCCACTGGGGTGATTATGCACTAAAATGAGGCCATGTGTACTCAACTCCAAGGCTTGTTTAAATATTACTTTTCCATCCGCAATTGTACCTGATAATCCTCCTATTGATATTTGTTTGGTTTGAATGATTTCATTGGCACGATTGACATAAATCACAAAAAACTCTTCGTGTTGAAGATCTGATAAATAACTGCGCATATGATCATAAACCTGCTTTGAAGAAGTGATTTTTACTTTGGCTTTCTGTTCAGTTTCTTTGCGTCTTCGTCCCAATTCTAATGCAGCAACAATTCCAACCGCTTTAGCCTCACCAATTCCTTTGAATTTTTTCAACTCATTGATACTACATTTGGAGAAATTTGCCAAATCATTGTTCACCGATTGCAATAATACTTGAGCCAATTCAACAGCGCTCAAATCTTTTGTTCCAGTGCCCAACAAAATGGCTAGCAGTTCCGCATCAGACAAAGTATTTCTGCCTTTTAATATCATTTTCTCTCTTGGACGGTCATCTTCTGCCCAACTTTTTATACTTCCATTTACACGCATTTTTGTCTTTTTCTTATTTAAGTTAGTAAAAAAGTTCATTTCACCCAATTGAACTGTCAAGTTTATTTCACTTAATTAGCGTAAATTTGGAAGATGGAGAATCTTCCTTCTCACCTAGTTTTGTATGACGGTTCGTGTGGTTTTTGTAACCGTTCTGTTCAATTTATTCTAAAAAATGAAGTAGCAAACACGCTGTTCTTTGCCTCCTTACAATCAGAAACAGCGAGAAAGTTATTTGACTCCTTGTCCATTAACGAACCCGATTTAAACACCTTTTATTTTTATTCGAACGGTATTTTACATGAGCGATCCAGCGCTGCAATTGAAGTGAGTAAATTTCTCAAAAAACCGTATCGATTTATATCTTTTTTCAGCTGGATCCCCACTTTATTGAGAGATGGTATTTACCGCATAATTGCGAAAAATCGTCATCGTTTAGCTAAAGAATATTGTTATATCCCTAAAAAAGAGCAAAAAGATCGTTTTTTAGTTTAATTGTGATCGTTAGAGAAAATCTAAATTAATTTTTCAGGTGGAACCATTTTATTCGAACTCATGCACGTGAAGAATTTGTTAGAAGAAATTCATTGGTCCGTTCACATAATTCTAATAAAGCTCCTGGAAAATGAGGTTCATTCCACGGATGCGTTGCGCTGAAAGAATGATTTGCGCCTTCAATTGTAAATAAAGGAACATTTAGCATAGCAGCTAATTCCTTTCCTTCTGAAATGTTAACAGATTCGTCATTTGTTCCATGAAAAATTGCAACTGACTTCTTTAAATGTTTACAGCTTTGCTCAATCGACAACTCATCTTCATGTGATTTGAATTCTTCATATTGGGAAAAATTCAAGGGTAAATCTTGTTTCGTGCGTGAATTATGAACGTATTTTACACCTTCATTTTGCCATTTTGTCAATTCTTCACCGCTTGGAAATCGTTTCGCAATTGAAGAAATTCCTGCCCATGATACTATTTTATGAATGCGCTCATCGATACCAGCAATTAATGCCATTCCACCTCCTCGTGAATGACCAATTAAATTGATTTCACACTTCAAAGGAAATTTAGCATTTACAATATCAATCATTGAACGAATATCGATCAGCTCTTTAAAATAGGAGTTTTCTGCAAAAGCATTTAAGTCAACAAAGGTCAGCGGATCTTGAGTCGAAGTACCATTATGCGAAATATTGAATTTCACAAAACCATATCCTTTAGAAAGAAAAAAATCAGCAACTAATTTCCAACAACCCCAATCCTTAAAACCCATGTAGCCATGAATAAACAAAATGACTTGACCATTAAAGTTATGCGGAAGACTAAGATCATACAGTGATTCTTTTCCAGCAGCACCAACAAATGCGGCATTTTTCAATTCAATTTCCATACTTTAAATATACAAAATTAGTAAGCGCTTCGTTCAATCGGAAATGTTTATCTTTACCTCATGAACAAATTTTTCTTTCTTATAATATTCTCCCTAACGCTTTTCAGCTGTTCGAAAGGTTTTGGAAACAAATTAGAGGGTGATGGTTATGATGTTTACTTTGAATTCAAAGAGGATGAGGCCTTAGCGAATAGCCTTGGAAAGTTTTGGGCACAGAAAGATCTTGTAGGAAAAAGTAAACAATCGATTCGATTGACAAAAGACGATGAATTCTATTTCATTCAGCTTGTTGCAAGTAACAAATCGCAGGTGACACAGATGCCCTACAACGAATTAAAATTATTGTTCGATCTCCAAAATGAAATTGACAGTGTCATCTTCAATGATAAAAAATCATGTCAAATTGTTATTTGTGATGGTTCCTTTAATCCTCTTTACAACATTAACCAATAGAATTTAAGTCCATTTAATGAAAATATCTGCATCCATTTATAGCGACAAAAAGCGACCGTTAAAAGAAGTGATTGAAGATTTGGTGAATCATCAAGTTGATTTACTCCATATCGATTGCAACGATGATTTAGCTGTTTTTGAGGATATTGCGCAAATTCGTGAATGGTGCTCATTACCGCTCGATCTGCACATCATCACTGAACAACCTGAAAAATACTTCGACTTACTTCGTGCTAATCCAGTGGAATATCTCACTTTTCAGTATGAACAATTAACCGAGCGCTTAGAAATTCCAGCGGATATTTCAGGTAAGAAAGGATTGGCGGTCATCACCCCTACTTCTGTTGAAGTCTTCGATCAATATGCTGATTTTGATTTTATCTTAATCATGGCAACCATTCCTGGTCAAAGTGGTGGCGTTTTTGACAAAATCAATTTTTCAAAAATTAGACAATTCCGAAAAAAGTATCCAACTAAATCAATTCATGTCGATGGCGGAGTGAATGGTGAAGTTTCCTTTATCCTTCGAAATATGGGTGTAAGCTCTTCTGTTTCGGGCTCCTATCTTTTCAACGCTCCAAGTATTGGTCATGCATTGATGAATCTTACCATGCGTGAAATCGAATCGCACTATTCAGTGGAAGATTTTATGATTCCTTTGGAAGAATGTCCAATTGTACACTCGGAAAGTATGAGTTTAAAATCGATTCTTGAAACCATTGAAAAAGGAAATTTAGGTTTTTGTCTCGTACTTGATGAACACAACAAATTAAAAGGGATCTGTTCGAGCGCTGATATTCGTAAAACAATGTTGAGAAATCTCAACGATTTAAATACGATTCAACCCATTGATTTAATTAACCAATCACCACTGAGTATTTCCAATACAACAACTGTTGTAGAATTGCTTAAAACAATAAAAAAATGCTCATTTCCAGTGATGTATCTTCCAGTTGTTAAAAACGAAACAGAAGCCATCGGAATTGTTAACTTTGTCAATCTGATCAAAGGAGAAATATGATAATACATCTTAAACAGTCTGTTTCAAAAGAGGAAGCAGCCAAATTAGCGGCACACTCGAAATCTTTTCATATTGTATATGAAGGAACAAATGTTCTAATTACTGGTTCTGGCGTAAAAGAAGTTCCGACATCACTAGAAAGTGCAACTGATCAATTTTGGGTTTTCCCCAACGACATGCAATTATCTGCTAAATCGTACATGTCAAAAAAGCGTGCGGTTAAGATTGGTAAAAATACAATTGGTGGTGACACTATGAATACCTTGATGATTGCTGGACCTTGTTCAGTTGAATCAGAAGAACAAATTCGTCAGTCATCTGAATTATTAGTAAAAAATGGACTTTCAACCCTACGAGGTGGATGTTACAAGCCAAGAACGAGTCCATATTCTTTTCAAGGATTAGGTTTAGAAGGCTTAAAATTACTAGCAAAAATGCGTGAAGAATTTGGTCTAGCAGTCATTACTGAAGCGCGCGATGCAACTCACATCGAAGAAATTATTGAATACACAGATGTTATTCAAGTCGGCGCAAAAGCAATGTATGACCAAGGGATTTTGCGTGCTTGTGCTAAAACAAACAAACCTGTACTAATCAAAAGAGGTTTTGGTTCGACTTTACAAGAATTTGTTCAAGCGGCTGAATTTGTTTTAGCTGGAGGAAATGAAAATGTTATTTTGTGTGAAAGAGGTTTGCGCACTTTCGAAACTGGAACGCGTTTCACTTTGGATTTATGCGGTGTAGCTTGGTTGCAAGAATATACTAATCTTCCAATTGTATTAGATCCTTCTCATGCTATGGGTTATGCTTACGGCGTACCTTCGTTAGCAAAAGCATGCGTTGCAATGGGAATTGACGGATTATTGATTGAAGTTCATCCTGACCCCAAAGTTGCTAAGTCAGATGCTTCTCAGCAATTGGATCATGCACAATTTGAAAAATTATTAGGCGAACTTCAACCTGTTGCAAATAGTGTTGGTTACTCGATTATCTGATGATGTATCTAGAACAAAATATCAAAGGGCTTTGTGCTAAATTCGGAATTGAATTTGATTCTTTTTTGAATGACTTAGATGTCGACAATGTGCATGAATTGACTGTGTATGATTTACAAGCTGTTTGTGAAGAATACAACGTAGATTTTTTAGGTCTAATGTTCAAACCCATGTTCAGAAAGGACCTTTGGGCTAAAAAAGTGGATAAAATTAAATTACTGATCTTGGATGTCGACGGTGTCATGACCGATGGTGGTATGTACATTACTGAAAGCGGAGACCAAATAAAAAAATTCAATACGAAGGATGGAATGGCCATTCAATTTTTGTCAAAAAACAATATTGAACCGGCAATTATTTCATCTGGTTTCAAAGCTGAAATGGTCAAATCAAGAGCTGAAATGCTTGGGATTGAAAAATGTTATGTTGGTAGAGAACCAAAAATTGACATTCTTTCATCTTTTTGCCAAGAAATGGGAATTGAATTAGCAAACGTTGCCATTGTTGGTGACGATATTAATGATTTAGAAATTATTCAAAAAGTTGGTTTTTCAGCTTGTCCATCCGATGCCGTAAACGCTGTAAAAAGCAAGGTTGACGTAATTCTTTCAAAGAAAGGTGGAGAAGGTTGTGTCCGTGAATTCATTGACGCATATTTATTGAAAAGCCCAATATCATATTAGTCGCATGGAGAAAATTAAAATAGGAATCATTCGTGAAGGTAAAGTTCCACCAGATCATCGAGTTCCTTTAACACCGAAGCAATGTAAGTCCATTCAGGTATTGTATCCGAATGTGGAAGTTGTTGTTCAACCAAGTCCAATTCGTGCATTCAAGGATGATGAATATACATCAGAAGGACTGCGTTTAAGCGATGACTTAGGTGAATGCGATGTTATTCTCGGTGTGAAAGAAGTTAAAATTCACGATTTAATTCCTGGAAAGAAATTCATGTTCTTTTCACACACCATCAAGAAACAACCTTATAATCGCGATCTATTAAATGCTATTTTGGACAAAAAAATAGAGCTTATCGATTATGAAGTTATCAAAGACAAGCACAATAAACGCTTGATTGGATTTGGTCGCTATGCAGGAATTGTGGGTTGTTACAATGCTTTTTTAACTTTTGGTTTGAAGCATGAATTGTTTGAGTTGAAACCAGCTCATCAGTGCGCAGATCGCAAGGAAATGGAAGCTGAATTAGCAAAAGTAGTGCTGCCACCAACAACCAAAATAGTGCTTACTGGCTACGGACGTGTTGGACATGGAGCTGTTGAAATCATTGATTTACTGCCAATTAAGGAGGTTACACCTGAAGAATTCCTTCAAAAGAAATTCAATACGTCAGTTTATACGCATTTAGAAGCCGAGGATTATTTCAAACGCAAGGATGGAAAACCATTCGATAAATCCGAATTTTATACGAAACCAGAATTATACAATTCAAATTTCGGACGTTTTTTACCTGAAACTGATATTTACATTCCTTGTCACTATTGGAGCAGCAAGTCACCATTCATCGTAACTGCAGAAGATTTAAAATCACCTAAGTTGCGCTTGAGCGTTGTAGCAGATATCAGTTGTGATATTGCTGGACCGATTGCTTCCACTTTGCGTCCAAGTATAATTTCTGACCCAATTTATGGATTTGATCCACAAACAGGTGAAGAAGTTGATTTCAAAACAACAGGAGCAATTGCTGTAATGGCTGTCGATAATTTACCGTGTGAATTGCCATTAGATGCTTCAGAAGATTTTGGAAATGAATTACTGCGCCATGTTCTTCCTGCTTTATTGAAAGACGATCCAGATGCAATCATTGAACGTGCAACAGAAACATCAAAAGAAGGGAAATTGATGCCACTATACAGTTATTTGCAGCCATTTGCGGATGGTTTAGAATAAAATAGTTTAATTCGTTTAGATTATGTTGAAGAAAGGTGATAAGAAAGTAATTCGTGGTTGGGTCTTTTACGATTGGGCAAATTCTGTTTACAATCTTGTTATTTCATCTGCGATTTTTCCCATTTTTTACGATATTCAAACAAAAAAAGCCTATGCAGAATCGCATGGCGTTGCATTGGCTGATTTACCGAAAGATGAAAAAATCTTAGTTGATTTCATGGGTTTTCAGCTGTCTTCATCTGTTTTATTTTCATTTATCTTGTCTGCCTCTTTTTTAGTCGTTTCCTTTTTATCTCCGCTCCTATCAGGCGTTGCAGATTACACAGGAAGTAAAAAGAAATTCTTAAAATTCTTCTGTTATTTAGGCGCAATTTCGTGTATGACCTTGTTCTTTTTTGATACAGATCGAATTGAACTAGGCATGTTATCGGTCTTTTTTGGGAGCATTGGTTATTGGAATAGTCTTGTTTTTTATAACGCCTTTCTTCCTGAAATTGCTGAAGTAAAGGACCATGATCGTATTTCCGCAAGAGGATTTACAATGGGATACATTGGTTCAATGATATTGCTCGTAATTTGTTTGTCCATGATTATGTCAACAGATGATGGAGCCCAAAAACTAGAATACATGCGTTACGCCTTTGTTTTAGTTGGACTTTGGTGGATTGGTTTCAGTCAATTTACCTACCGAGCACTTCCGAACAACGTTTATGGAAAGAAACCAGAAAAAGGCTATTTGTGGAGAGGGTTTAGGGAACTTAAATTGGTTTTTAAAGAATTTCGAAGAACAAAAAGGCTAAAAAGATACTTAGTTGCTTTCTTTTTCTTCAATACTGGTGTTCAAACCGTAATGTTAATGGCGACAATTTTCGCAAACAAAGAAATCAAATGGCCAGCAGAAAGCGGTTCTTCAGGATTAATTATTGCTATTTTATTGATTCAAATCCTTGGTGCTTTCGGAGCATTTCTAATGTCACGGATATCTGAAAAAATTGGAAATATTCGTTCCTTGTTTATTTCAATCAGCATCTGGATTGTCATTTGTTTAGGTGCATTTCAAATTGAAACTCCTGTTCAATTTTATTTACTTGCAGGCTGTGTTGGATTGGTAATGGGTGGAGTTCAAGCAATTGCAAGATCTACTTATTCGAAATTCTTGCCTGAAACGACAGATCACGCAAGTTATTTCTCCTTCTACGATGTGACAGAAAAAATCGGAATCGTTTTAGGTACACTTTTCTTTGGTTTAATGGAATTTTGGACAGGTTCAATTCGCTATTCAGTGGTTTCTGTCGCTGCCTTTTTTATTATCGGATTAATCTTACTCTTCTTCGTTCCAAAAAACGAAATAGTACTTACTTCCGACGAAACAATGGACTAATAGCGAACAACAAAATGCTCTTTTTCCTGCTGTTTACGTGAAACAACAATTCCAACACGAAATAAATCCATCGAGACATGATAGTTAGATGAATCAACTATAGTTTCAAATGCCTCTTTCATAGAATCACTCCAACGAATGTCATCCAATACAAAAATTGTATCGTTGTGCGTTATCTGTTTTAATTGATTCATGTAGGTTAATAATGCTTGTCCATCGTGGTGACCATCAACAAATACCATATCGAATAACTCACCGTGATACAATTCAACAAACTGCTGAAAAGTGCTTAAAACAGGTGAAACATTATTCATATTCAATCGAGCGAACTGCTCTTTCGCAATTTTCTGTGTTTCTGGACATGCTTCAACAGTTACTATATCTGCTTCTGGAGCGCCAAGTGATAAATGAACCGTGCCAACACCAAGTGAGGTTCCAAATTCCAAGATTCTTTTTGGTTGATAGTGCCTTGCAAGTCGATAAAGCAATTTTGCATATTTACCTTTCGATGAACTAACCGCTAGTATAGATGTTACTTTTCGCTCAGCTCCAAGCCTTCGTGATCCAGCACCTGCATCGGTAATTTGTATACTTCGACTGTCTGATTTCAAACGATCAACTAAACCTTGTGTTATCGCCAAATCTTGCTTATCGAGTGGAATTCTCAAGCAAACATCTACCAAATCATACAAAAAGGGAGAATGTGCACCATGTCTGCCCCTTGCATTCCATTGATATTTTATATATTCGGGAACTATATTCACAAATACAAAGAAACAAAACTTATTCTCACGTATGACATTCAAGTTTTCAAATGAAAAAATAGAGCAAGAACGCAAAATGGTCTTTGCTGAAAAACCGCTTCTTCACTTGATTGCACCTTGTAAAATTAATGACGGTATCTTGAGATATAGTGAAGAAGAAAAGAGTTTTTTGATTCATAATTTCGAAGAAAAACACTTGGCAATTCGTTTTTTCATACCTGCTTCGGGCTCTGGCTCGCGAATGTTTCAGTTTTTGTATGAATTTAGAGATGGCTCGAACGAAGCTAGCAGCGGTCAGGCCGAACGTTTTTTTAACGCGATCAATGAATTTGCGTTTTCGCGCCATTTTCCGGATGCTATTCAACGTAAAATTGAAAACCGAACAATTGATTTTGACGAATTAGTAGATTATTTATTGAACGATGAAGGCTTAGGTTATGGGAAACTGCCGAAAGGCTTGGTTCCATTCCATAAATGGGGTCCATTTGTGCTAACACCTTTCCAAGAACATTTGCTACAGGGAAAAAAAGTGCATACAAAACAACCATCCTTTCATTTTTCCATTCAATCGCTTTTTGAAAATCAAATAACAGACATTATTACAAGTACAGAAAAAACTTCAGGTTTCAAGTTTGATGTTGCTTTTTCGGAGCAAAGTATACAAAGTAACTCTCTAACATTTAAAGAGGATGGTGAGTTGTATTTAGACAAAAACCAAGAACCTTTCACGCGACCTTCTGGTCATGGTGCCTTGTTGCCCATTTTAAATGAGATCACTGAGGAAATAATTTTTATTAAGAACATTGATAATGTGCAACATTTCAATGAAAGTCAAAAAGCTACAGAAACTTGGCAATTCTTAGGTGGACTGCTCATCGAGTTCAAAAAAGATGCTCAAGCAGTTTTTGAGCACCCCACTAGTGAGTCTTTAGTAAAACTAAATAATCAATATCAATTGTTCAATCCATCTCAAATTGTTGCGATGACTGATCCGATGGAAATTCGTGCAGCATTAAACAAGCCTATTCGAGTGTGTGGAATGGTTAAAAATAGTGGTCAACCTGGTGGTGGACCTTTTTGGATTGAACGAAATGGTAACTATTCAAAACAAATCGTTGAAAAAGCTCAAATTTCAGACAAAGAGGAGCAACATAAATTACTTGTAAACAGCACGCATTTCAATCCTGTAATGATTGCGATGAATCCATATTCAATGGAAAATGAGAAATTAAACTTGTTGGATTATCGCAATGATGACGCTTATTTTGTTGTGCACAAGAAACAAGATGGCACCCCCATCCTTTATGTCGAAAAACCTGGATTATGGAATGGCGGAATGGAGAATTGGAATACAATTTTCGTTGAAATTCCTTCGGAAACGTTTAGTCCAGTAAAAACTGTTTTGGATTTACTTGAACCTGCACACATTGAGCGCAGCTAGAAATAAAAGGATTAATTGAATTCGGAAGTGTAAGCTTCAGCCCTTCCGTTCACCCAACGTTTTAATGAAAGTTGTTCACCATCAAACTCAGCGAACGTATTATACTGTATCCAGTCTCCCAAATTGATGTAATCAGCGCTGTCATTAAGTTTTAAATGCAATGGCAAATGGCGATGTCCAAAAATGAAATGATCAAAGTGTTCTTTTTCCAATACTTCATTGCAGTAAACGAACAACCATTCATTTTCTTTTCCTAAGTATTTTGCATCATCATTACCAGTTGATGCTCTGCTTGATCGGGACGAATAATTCGCTAACCATATTCCGAAATTAGGATGTAAACGTGCAAAGACCCATTGTGAAAGTTTGCTTTGAAAAACACGTTTCAAAAATTTATACCCTTTATCACCAGGACCTAAACCATCACCATGACCGATTAAAAATGTTTGATTTCCGAAAGTTCTTTTGACCGGATCTCGGTGTAATTGAAAACCAAGTTCTTTTGGCAGGTAATCGAAGATCCACATATCGTGATTTCCTGTAAAAACATGAACGGGAATACCCGCATCCGTTAATTCAGCAATCTTTCCTTGTAAACGAACAAAGCCTTTAGGAATTGCTTGCTTATATTCAAACCAAAAATCAAAGATATCACCAACCAAAAAGATTTCAAGTGCTGAGTCTTTAATAGAATCCAGCCAAGCAACAATATTCTTTTCTCTTACTAAACTTTTTTCGTACGTGGGAACACCCAAATGGAAATCAGAAGCAAAATAAACGTGTTTTCTTTCGGTTGAAGGCATTCTTAGAAACCAAAGATTCGTTTTAACTCTTGATCTAAGGCTTCGCCTCTCAGGTTCGTCTTAACAATATTACCTTGTTGATCAATCAGCACAGTAAAAGGAATTCCTTTTACTTGGTACATTTGAGGAACTTTGCTTGACCAGTGACCTAAATCGCTGACATGATTTGGCCAAGACAATTTATCTTTTTCAATCGCTGCTAACCATGCCGCTTTATCACGATCTAATGAAACACTCATTACAGTGAATCCAGCATCTTTATACTTACTGTACAAGTTCACTACATTTGGATTTTCCTTACGGCAAGGTCCACACCATGAAGCCCAGAAATCGAGTAAAACAACTTTCCCTTTCAGGTCAGATAATTTCATTTTTGTTTTACCATCTGTCATTAATTCTTCAAAATCAAGCGCTGGTTTGCCAGGTGCAAGGAAATTCAATGCTTCTTTCTTCGCTTTTAAGTTCAAGTAATTTTTATACGTCTCTTGTACGGATGGAGATTCTTTGAATGATGCGTTTAATTGGTTTACGATGGATTCATACGTTGCAAAATCATTCTCAGTGTCAACTACTGATAAAACCGGTATCAAGGCTGGAGAATTTTGATTTGTAGCTATAAAATTCTGCAAATTTGATTGAAATGTATAGTATTCTTGTGTTAATGAATTACTGATTTCCTCTTTTCGCGCTGGATTCATGTTCATTTGATTCACAGCAGAGTCACGCTTATTATTCCAAACTGTTAGAATCTTTACGAAGTCATTCATGTTTGAACTTTCTTCAGATCCAACGATATTGCTGTAATTAAAAATATCAGCTCCATCTCCATAGATTTTGATATCTGAGTTGTTACGTAGAATCACATTGATATGCGCACCACCAACTCTCAAAACATAATAATCAGCGTACGGAAGGGTGCCTTTAATAGAGAAATCACCACTTTTTTTCAACGGTACTTTAAAATAATCCTTGTATTGATTGTTACCATAATACTGTGAAAGTGACACTGAATCTACTTTTGTATTAAAGACGTTCCCAATTACTGAAACGTTAATGGTTTGTTGTGCAATAGTCAATAATGTTGTGACTACGAATGCTACCGTAACTGTTAATTTCATAGTTTTTTTTATTTGTCGAGCAGTTCAATCAATTTTTGTTCCAAAGTTTCACCGCGCAAACCTGTTGAAATTATTTTACCGTCTTTATCTACCAAAACAGTATAAGGAATTCCTTGAAAACCATACAAAGCAGGCATTGGAGAATTCCAGTGTAATAAATCACTCACATGGTTTGGCCAAACTAATCCATCAGACGCAATTGCACCCTTCCAGGCTGCAGCATCTTTGTCCAATGAAACTGAATAGACAGTAAATCCTTTGTCTTTGTATTTATTGTATAATCGAACTACGTTGGGATTTTCTTTACGGCAAGGTCCGCACCATGAAGCCCAAAAATCGATTAAAACATACTTACCACGAAGCGAAGAAAGCTTGATAACTTTACCTTCAGGAGATTTAAGAGCAATTTCTGGTGCAACTTTTCCACCGCCATTACTAGCCAAAAACTCTTCGTAGGCCATTTCAATTTGATATACTTGATTCTCCATGGTTGCAGCAATGGGTGAACCATCGTACTTTTGCAAATAGGCCTCAGCAACAACTTTCAACACATCTAAATTTTTTGGGTCCCAGTACTTGAAGCCCATATTCGGTGTTAATGTTGTCGAAAGGATAATATTGAATGCATTTTCTGGATCACGTGCCATCTCTGTTCGTGCAAAATCATCAACAGGCTTTCTTTTTTCAATGAAAAGCTTCATTAACTCATCTTCACTCATTGTTGATTGTAACGCTGAAATATCTTTTTGAGATTCAGCAAACTGCGCATACAAAGCCATGTATTTGTTCATGGTTGCAGCCCATTCTGTCCCGCTAACATTTGGTCGCACAGAAAAATCATTGAAATTACTCGCTAATTTAATCTCATCATTAGGCACAATTGTCATTGGAATTGCCTTATCAGCTGATTCACCCAATCTTAATTGGTACAATCCCATTCCAGGTATGTTTCCAGAAAGCATGAATTTACCTTTTGAATCAAGCGATCCTTTGGCAACTTCAATTGCTCCTTGTTGACTCAAAGCCTCTAAGTAAATTGTTGAGTTAGCAGCACCCTCGATTGTTCCGCTAATGCTGAAATTATCAGATGGATTCTTCTCAGGTTCAGCCTCTCCTCCACATGAAGTAAGGACGATTGAAACCAACAGTAATAAAAATAGACTTTTCATATTTTATCCTTCTAAGGTATTTCTTAATAAAGCGTTTGCTGCTTTTGGATCTGCTTTCCCTCCTGAAACTTTCATTAACTGTCCCATGAAAAATCCAACCAATTGTTTTTCTCCGCCTCTATAACGAGCAACCTCATCAGGATGTTGCTTTATGACAGTGTTAATAAACTCTAAAATTGAATCCTCACTTGAATCTTGAATCAAATTCAATTTCTCGGCAATCGACAAAGGCGAAGCAGTTGGTTCTTTAATTAATTCAGGGAAAATCTTTTGTGTTGCTACCGAAGAGGAAACTTTTCCATCATCAACTAGTTGAATCAAAGCAGCAATAACAGCAGGTTTTATCGGAAAATCCTCCATTTCTAAACCAAACTCATTGAGATAAGATTTAACATCTCCCATCATCCAGTTAACCGCTGATTTGTAATTCTTTGTTAAACCAATCAATTCTTCATAATACAAAGCAATACTCTTGTTATCTGTAACATTGTAGGCATCGTATTGCGAAAGTCCAAGTTCTTGTGTGTATTTCAAGTACAATTCACGCGGGAGCGCAGGCATTTCAGCTTTGATTGCATTTATTTGCTGTTGATCTAAAACCAATGGTTGTAAATCGGGTTCCGGAAAATAACGATAGTCATTCGCTGCTTCTTTACTTCTCATTGAAATAGTTATACCTTTCAAGGCGTCAAAAGAACGCGTTTCTTGGTATAATTTCCCGCCTTCTTCAAGTACTTCAATTTGGCGAATGATCTCAAATTCGATAGCACGTTGCACATTTCGAATAGAGTTCATGTTTTTCACCTCTACTTTTGTCCCAAACTCCTTTGCTCCCAATAAACGAACAGAAATATTTGCATCGCAACGCATTGAACCTTCTTCCATGTTTCCGTCACAAATTTCTAAATAACGTACTAATTTTCGAACCTCAGATACATAATTATATGCTTCTTGAGATGAACGAATGTCTGGTTCAGAAACGATTTCAAGCAAAGGAACACCAGCACGATTCAAATCGACTAATGTATCATACACATCAACATCGTGGATACTTTTACCAGCATCCTCTTCCATGTGTATGCGTGTAATTCCGATTTCTTTTTCAGAACCATCTTCCATTTTAATGTGGATTGAACCACCAGTACAAATGGGCGTTGTATCTTGTGTAATTTGATATCCTTTTGGAAGATCGGGGTAAAAATAATTCTTACGAGCGAAATGCTGTTCCAAAGCGATATCACTTCCACACGCTAAGCCCAATTTAATGGCATATTCAACTGTGCGTTTGTTCATTTTAGGTAATGTCCCAGGATGACCAAGGGTAATTACACTAATATTTGTATTTGGATGAGCACCAAATTCATTGATATCGTTCGAATAAGCTTTAGTGCGCGTCAACAATTGCGCATGTACTTCTAGTCCAACAACGACTTCATATTTATCTCTTATTGCAGTCTCCATCCTAGATTCTAGAAATTAACTCACGCATAATTAATGTCATTTTTGGTTCTTGACGACTTGCTACTTCAATTACGTCTTGAACACTTACTTTTTGAATTTTTCCAGGAACACCTAAATCTGTAATGATTGAAATTGCGAAGCAAGGAATATCCATGTGGCGTGCAACAATTACTTCTGGAACAGTTGACATCCCCACCGCATCTGCACCAATTGCACGAACATAAGCATATTCAGCAGGTGTTTCAAGTGTTGGTCCTGTCAAACCGGCATACGCACCAACTGCAACACGAATATCATTTTCAGCAGCAATTTTTTGTGCTAAGGCAATCATTTCTGGATCGTAAGGTTCGCTCATATCGGGGAAACGTGGACCTAATTCGTCAAAGTTTTTACCAATAAGTGGATGAGCAGGGAACAAGTTGATATGATCATTTTGAATCATAATCTCACCAACAATAAAATCAGGATTTACTCCACCAGAAGCATTTGAAACAAACAAACGCTCAATACCCAACAATTTCATTACACGAACTGGGAAAGTAACTTGTTTCATATCATAGCCTTCATAAAAATGAAAACGACCTTGCATTGCCACTACTTTTTTACCACCCAATTCACCAAAAATCAATTTACCAGAATGACTTTCAACCGTAGAAACAGGAAAATTCGGAATGTCTTGGTAAGGAATTTCATCAATTACATTGATTTCTTTCACCAAACCACCTAGACCTGTGCCCAAAATAATACCGATTGTTGGTTCAACACTTGTGCGCGTTTTGATGAACGCTACTGATTCTTTAAATTGTGTTAACATACTGATTTATAATTGTTTTAAACTCTTCTTCTCTATCTATTTCCACTGATATTGGTTGGTAATACCAAGGGTACTCATTTAATTTCCAAACTGTCGTAACATCCTTTAAGCGCATAAAGTCTTTTTCGGTTGTTACAATGATTGAATTGTTATTTGCAAAAGTATCAAATTTTCGATGAATTTCCTCGATATCCTTTAAGCTAAAAGCATGATGATCATTGAAATTTATATGATGTACATCAAAATTCTTTTTTAAATGATTGTTCAAAGGATTTGGATTAGCAATTCCAGTAACTAAAAGCACTTTTTGGGGTGATGTAATTTCCTTTCCAAAAGGTTTCAAATCAGCATATTTAACATGTGAGAAAAACACTTTATTTTCAGGGAACTTAAGCTGTTTGGTTATACTTTTTTTCTCACTTTCCGACAGCATTTCGGGACATTTAGTTACAAAGACTAAATCAGCTCTATTACGTCCACTTTTCCATTCTCTTAAATTTCCAGTCGGTAACATATAATCATTGCTGTAAAGTGCGTTAAAATCAGTCAGTAAAATATTCATACCCGCTTTAACTGCCCGATGTTGAAAAGCGTCGTCTAATAGAATCAATTCATTTGAGGGGAATAGCTGATTGAGTTTTTCGATGCCTACTTTTCTATTTTCACAAACGGCAACATGCACTTTATGCTTAAAAATTGTTTGGTAAAATAAGGGTTCATCTCCCACTTCATTTGCTGTGCTAATATCGGAAACGAGTATAAATCCTTTCGTATCTCTGCCATAACCGCGACTTAGAATACTTGTTTCAACTTGATCCTGAAAATAATTTGCAATAAATGCCACGTGTGGAGTCTTTCCGGTTCCTCCTGTGCTTAAATTTCCTACACAAATGGATTTAGATGGAATTTCATACACCTTAAATAAACCAAAATCATAACACAGATTTCGAAGATAGCTTATGCAACCATAAACCAAAGAAAAAGGCCAAAGAAGATAGCGAACAAATTGCATGAATCAAATGTACCAAAAAAAAGATGAACCCTTCGATTCATCTTCTCTTGTTTACGTATTGATTCTTTTAGGATTGTCCAGCAGAATAATCCGAAAATTCCTGATCATCTGAATAATAGAAGATTCTAATTTGTGCTGTATCTGACAAAAAATCTATTTTACCTACCTCAAAACGATTCAAGGTAAGACCAGTTCTTTTCTCCAAATCGGCTTTCATTTCTTCATATTTTTCAGGTACAATTAAATCGATACGTTCATAATTGACGGTCTTGCGGGTTTCATGTTTCACCAACCATAGGTTCTCTAGTCCATATGTCAAGAAAATGACAGTAAGATTGATAATCGCCATTTCAGCAAGACTGATTTGGTTTGAAGCCAATGAGTTCACAACGCTTATTCCAATAATCAAGAACAAATAGGTCATTTCCTTGATTTCTATCGCATCTGTTCTATATCGAATGATTCCAAAAATTGCAAAAAGACCAAGTCCCATTCCTGTATCAATATCTAACTTTTTCAAGCCGAAACATAAAAAGAATGTTATTGTTCCAATTAAATAATAGGTAAATAGGTAATCTTTACGTTTTGTTTTTGGATAGTACAAATAGCGAATTAGAATGGTTAAAAACGTCATGTTTACTGCCAATCTAATGAGCAGAACAATTGCATCGTTACTGAACAATTGAAAACTTAAGTTTTTTTCTGTTTTCACTAATGGTAATATAAAATCAAGCAACATAGTCGTTTATTTTTTTTAGTTGTAGTAATTTCTTTTTAAATCTATTGTATTTCAATATTTCTGCACCGTATAATTCGATTGAACCAATGCAATATTTACTTAAGCGATAGGGACGAATACTGATTTCCTTCATCAATGCAAAGAAAACAGAATTTCGATTCACTTTCTCTTGTTTTAATTCAGCAATTATTAAGTTATCAAAATGCTGATCGTCGCCTTTCCACTTGAAATGTAAATCAAAATCGAGCGTCAGTCGTTCGTTTTCAATTTTATTTACCAAAGTAATGCGATGAAATGAATTCCACATTACAGCTTTCAAGTCATGATGTTCTTCAATTATACTATCAATAAATGCTTTGTGCTCTTCGTTCAGTTCACTTGGAATTTCATTGACTTTAATTCGTTTCTTATCAGTTCGACCCTTGTACTTGTGTTTTATTTCTAAGAAAATAAGATTTGACTCAACATACTTTCTGAACCGAACTTTGAAACGATTGGTTCTCCCATTGTGATGGTCACGAAAAAAGCTAAAATCCTCATCATCAAAGTATAAACTCTCGTAAAATGGTGTTCGAGTTCCTTCAATTTCTAGCACACGATAATGCTCGATTAACTGTGGGAGGAATTTTTTGAACTGTCCAACTGAGAAGGCAAATTTGGTATCTACCCTATTCATCAATTTAACTCTGTCCATTTCTTTCAAAGAAATAGGCTCAAAAGTTGACAATATTTGACTTAGTTGTTCAGGTAACATTAACTCAAAGTTAATTTAATGTTTCGTTAATACAAGTATTTGATGTGGTTTTCAACTAAAACTTGCAGTAGAATTCAAATCTAATTTTTTTTGTTTCATTACATTTGTTGCATGAGAAAGAAAATTTTACTTTTTGGTTCAGGTGAACTTGGTAAGGAATTCGTTATTGCTTGCCAACGATTAGGTCAATACGTCATTGCAGTTGACAGTTATGCTGGCGCACCAGCAATGCAGGTAGCTCATGAATTTGAAGTCATTAACATGTTAGATGGAGCGGAATTAGACCGTATTGTTGCGAAGCATAATCCAGACATTATCGTTCCTGAAATCGAAGCAATTCGCACCGAAAAGTTTTATGATTACGAAGCAAAAGGAATTCAAGTTGTTCCAAGTGCTAAAGCTGGAAATTATACTATGAATCGCAAAGCTATTCGCGATTTAGCAGCTATTGAAGTTGGTGTACGCACTGCTCCATATAAATACGCAACTACACTTGAAGAATTAAAATCAGGTGTTCAATTTACAGGTATTCCATGTGTTGTTAAACCATTAATGTCGAGTTCTGGCAAAGGACAGTCGGTTATTAAATCGGAAGATGACATTGAAAAAGCATGGAATTATGCGATGGAAGGGTCAAGAGGTGATTTAAAAGAAGTAATCGTGGAAGGATTTATTGACTTCGACTACGAAATCACTTTATTGACTGTCACTCAAAAAAATGGGAAGACCTTGTTTTGTCCACCGATTGGACACAGACAGGAACGCGGTGATTACCAAGAAAGCTGGCAACCAATGCCTATGAATACAGAACATTTGCAAGAGGCACAAGAAATGGCTGCAAAGGTAACTGATGCTTTGGGTGGCGCAGGAATTTGGGGTGTTGAATTATTCATTACGAAAGAAGGTGCTTATTTTTCTGAATTGTCACCTCGTCCGCACGATACAGGAATGGTTACGCTCGCAGGAACACAGAATTTTTCTGAATTTGAATTACATGCGCGCGCGGTCCTAGGTATTCCAATTGCTGAAGTTAAATTAGAACGAAATGGTGCAAGCGCGGTTGTTTTGGCAAATAGCGAAAGTAATGATCAGCCGATTTTCTTTGGAATAGAAAAAGCTGCTCAATATCCCAATACTGATTTCAAAATATTTGGTAAACCGACAACTAGGCCGTATCGCAGAATGGCAGTTGCATTAGCATATGGTGATGAGGATGTGAAAGAATTGGTGGAAAAAGCGAAAGAAGTTGCTGCCGCAATTTCTGTAAAATAATCGATGGTTGATATAAATGAAGGACGCACAGGGGCAAATGGAGTTCCTGCAGCAATTGCTGGATTTATTGGCTTGTTATTTTTAGTTTATTCTCCACTTATTGCTTTCTTGTTTTTTGGAATTTGCGGTTTTCTAGCAACTATTTCAGAAGGAATGATAATTGACACAAAATTAAAACGCTATAAAAAGTACTATCGATTAGCTGGACTTCGAACTGGAAATTGGAACTATTTTAAGAATGTAGAAGCTATTGAATTAAAGCGAAACATTGATAGCGTCAGAGTAACTCGTTGGCTTCCTTCTGGCAAATCAAATGAAAGTGGTTATGCCACTGAAAAATCAAGTACATTCAATATTCTTCTAAAAGAAAATGGTGACACTGAAATACTTTACGAATTCTATAAATATAAACATGCACTTTTAGCATTAAACACAATCAGTTCATTGCTTCAAGTTGAAAAAAGAGATTATTTTGAAGAGGCTCTCATTGCTAGTGAAAATCGATCATAAAAAAAGGGCTGAAATTCAGCCCTTTTTGATTTTTATCTAATTTGTTTATTTCATCAATCCCAAAGCGATTTTCATTCGAATAACGCGCTTTGCAGATGCATCTACTTTCTTCTTGAACTCAGCATCTGTTCTGTATTTTTTCAAAATATCATTGAATGCTTTTTTCGCATCAACTGGCATTAAAACAATATCACATCCAGCGTTCACCGCTTTTACTTCACATTGTGGAATGCTTGCTACACCACCCATGTTCATTGCATCGGTAACAATCAATCCTCTGAATCCATATTCACCACGTAATAATTGCGTAACAATTACTTCTGAAGTTGTTGCTGGCATTCCTTTAGTATCATATTTCGGGTTGTTTGTCACACCAATATGTGCAACCATGATCGACATTACACCGTTCTCGATCAAACTTGGATAATTACCAATTTCTTTCAATTCACCATCAATCATTTGAAGTGATTTGTGTGTATCACCTGAAACCAATCCATGACCAGGGAAATGCTTTGCAGTTGCAAGAATGTTTTTTGCTTGCGTTTCTTCAATGAATGCTTGCGACCAAGGAATAATGTTCGCTGGAACCGCTCCAAAACTTCTGAAACCAACTGTTTTGTTTGGTGACATATCAACCACTGGAGAGAAATTATAATTGATACCAATTGCATTCAACTCATCTGAGATAACTTGTGCAACTGTTCGAACTTCGTCAACCGTTTTTAATTCATTTGCTTTTTTAACGGGTGTTGAACCAATAATTTTTCTGTTAACCAAGCTTGGTTCAGCATCAGCACTGTACATAAATGGAAGATTCCCAATAGTATCGTTCATCGCTTCAAATGTCTTGATCCACGAAGTAAATTCTTCTTTGGTACCATTCAACATTAAAACGCCACCAATAATTCTATCCGTGATATGGCTTTTTATTGTTGCTTCTGTTTGACCTAAGCGTCCAACTGCTGGCATAATCAACTGAGCGACAATTGCCGTATCGTCTAATGCTGCAAACACTTTTTCAACATCTTTATCTAAATCGGCATCCTCCTTTAAGTAGTCGGCAAGAACATATTCTTTCTTGATTTCTTTCTTAACAGTTTCAACAGCACTCTTTTCCTTTTTCTCTGCAGGCTGAGCGCAACTTTGGAAAAGCGATAAAACAACTACACTTACGAGGATTAACTTATTCATTTTTTAAAGACTTTATTAACGTATTCGCCAAAGTTAACGCGTTTCATTAATTCAGAAGGACGAATGCTAAACGTTTTTTGCACAGCCCCATTGTCAATAACCATACCGTAGCCCATTAATGGATAATTCAATTCACCATTTGTCATATTGGTTGTGGTTCCAAAGCGCAAATCATAGTAATACAACGTATCGCCCGATTTTCTAGTAGTGTAATACCCTTTCGATATGAAATTCAAGGTGCGTGAATAATTTTTATCTGGCCATTTCAAATCAAATAAGGCTTCTTTTTCTTTCTTAATTGTTTCAATATCATTCTTTTGAAAAGGGTAAAACAATGATTTGTAACCATAATAAAAATTTTGATCGTCTTCCGTTAATATCATCCAATAAAAACTGGTCAAGGGCATTGGTGTGACAAACGTATTTTTCGCTTTGATATTGGCTTGTTCAAAATAACTTGAAGAATTATTTAAGATGACCAATTTTACGATGACACCCCACAATAAATAGGCGGAAGAATAATAAATTCCTGCCATGTTCCATCTTTTACGAGAAAGCTTTTCACGTTTCGTGAACAAAGCAACTAGCAAGAAGAACATAAAAGGTAAAGTGTAAAGCGGGTCAATAACAAAGACCGTATTAAAGGTTATTCTCAAACTAAATGGCCAGAAAAATTCAGTTCCATAATTGGTGAAAATGTCTAAAATGGGATGCGTAACGATTGATAAGAAAAACAACCAAACCCATGTTTTTAATTCATATCTGTTTTTATACAAACGATGAACTAGCCATCCTAAAACAGGTCCAGCGATTAATGCAAATACCAATGAATGAGAAAACCCTCTATGCACCAAAGCCGCATCGATGGGATGAAAGAATCGACCTAGAAAAACGTCTAAATCTGGAATTGTTCCAGCAATTGCGCCCCACATTGCTGCTTTTGCGCCCATTTTTCGTCCAGCAACAGCTTCTGCAACTGCAGCTCCTAGAACGATTTGTGTTAATGAATCCACTTAATAAGTTTTTACAAAGATGCTGAAAGTCTTTTGTTCAAATTCATAACAGTGCACATTAAGATTTGTTTCGCATGATAATAATTGTTCCAAGTAATTATATTTGCACAAAAATCAACAGTCATGAAAAACATAGCAGTTATAGGTTCAGGTACAATGGGTAATGGAATTGCTCACACGTTTGCACAATTTGGATATGCCGTAGCACTTATCGATATTTCACAAGCCTCTTTGGATAAAGGTATTGCAACGATTTCTAAAAATCTTGACCGACAAGTAGCGAAAGAAACAATTACGGAAAGTGATAAAGCTGCTACTTTAAGTAACATTAAAACATATACTTCAATCGAAGAAGGTGTTAAGAATGTTGATTTAGTAGTTGAAGCAGCAACAGAAAACATTGATTTAAAATTAAAAATCTTCGCTGATTTAGATAAATTGACTGCACCAGGAGTAATTCTCGCATCAAACACTTCATCTATTTCAATTACCAAAATTGCTTCTGTTACGACACGTCCAGACAAGGTAATTGGAATGCACTTCATGAATCCAGTTCCAGTAATGAAATTGGTAGAAATTATTCGTGGTTATTCAACTACGGATGAAGTGACTGATTTGATCATGGATCTTAGTCGCAAATTGAACAAAGTTCCAGTTGAAGTGAACGATTATCCTGGATTCGTTGCTAATCGTATTTTAATGCCAATGATCAATGAAGCAATTTGCACTTTATTTGAAGGAGTTGCAGGTGTTGAGGAAATTGATACAGTGATGAAATTAGGAATGGCTCATCCAATGGGTCCTTTGCAATTAGCAGATTTTATTGGGTTAGATGTTTGTTTAGCGATCTTAGAGGTATTGCATGACGGATTTGGGAATCCGAAATATGCTCCATGTCCATTACTTGTAAATATGGTTACGGCTGGAAAAAAAGGTATTAAATCTGGAGAAGGATTCTACTCATGGAATCATGGAACGAAAGATTTAATCGTTGCGCCAAATTTCAAGAAATAAATAAAGATTATACTATTAGAAAAGCTGACTTCGGTCGGCTTTTTTTTATTTGAACAAATCTATCATTATCTCTCCTTTTGAAACAGGATAGTTGAAATGAAGCAGCTCAGCAATGGTTGAACTTATGTCAATTTGTTCGTAGCAATTCAGTAGCTCAGTATTTGATTTGAAATCTGGACCCAATGCTACCAAATAAATTGAGCGACAACCTTCACAACCACCACCATGACTAACAAAGCCATCTTTTACACCGTCCAAATGTCTCCCATGGTCATTAGTAATTAACAAGGTAGTTTTGTCCTTGTAAATAGAATCAGACTGAATAAAATTCCATAGGTCCAACGCAATTTTGTCGGTGTTTCTAATTGCTTGCAGGTATTCTGGCCATTCATTTTGATGACCGCGTACATCTACTTCCAAGAGATTGATCAATGTTAATTTAGGGTGGTATTTGGAAAGAATAGTCTGTGCATCACGCCAAGTATAGCGATCATTTGTGTACCCTTCACCTTTACCATCGACACCGCAATGTTGTGAAGGTGTATATTTATTCTTCCAAGTTTTATTTTTTGTATTCGCTAAAATATTCAGTTTTCCTTTACTAGCGATAACCCACGCCTGCGTTGAATCAAGTCCCTTTTCTTTTAAGAAATACTGGAACATCGTTGGGTGTTTCGGTAATTCGGAACCGTCATTCTTTACACTTTGGTACACGCCCGTGCAGATAGCAGTGTGACCAGAATTTGTCGTTGTTGTACCATTGTTACGGAAGGTTTTCACCAACACGCCTTGTGGCGCTAATACACCAGATAAATTAGGAATGTATTTGTATGTCGAATCACCAAATGTTTCAGTCATTCGAGGTCCGTCAATGATTAATACGATGACATATTCTGTTTTATAGGTTTTTTGAACTGGTTTTTCGTCGTCTGGTCTTGTATTAAATGAAATTAAGACACCAACAACTGGAATAAACAGAAATGAAACAAGAATCTTATAGTTTTTTAAAAATGTCATCCGTTAAAATTAAGGGAATTTGGGGAATTTCTGGAAATCAGGATCTCTTTTCTCCAAAAAGGCATGCTTACCTTCCTGCGCTTCTTCTGTCAAATAGAACATCAATGTAGCATCACCTGCCAATTCCATAATACCATGTTGACCATCTAACTCAGCGTTCAAAGAGCGCTTAATCATTCGCACGGCTAATGGACTTCGTTTCATGATTGTTTTACACCATTCAACAGTTGTATCTTCTAATTCATCAAAAGGAACAACCTTGTTGACCATGCCCATTTTTTCAGCTTCTTCGGCTGTATATTGATTACACAAGAACCAAATTTCACGTGCTTTTTTCTGTCCAACGTGGCGCGCCAAATAAGAAGAACCAAATCCACCATCAAAGCTTCCTACCTTTGGACCCGTTTGACCAAATTTCGCATTTTCAGAGGCAATCGTTAAATCGCAAACTACGTGCAATACATGTCCACCACCAATCGCATAACCATTCACCATGGCGATTACCGGCTTAGGCAACGAACGAATAGCTTTGTGCAAATCAAGTACATTCAATCTTGGGACACCATTTTCAGAGATATATCCACCAATACCTTTTACATTTTGATCACCACCTGAACAGAAAGCTTTGTCGCCTGCACCGGTAAGCACTACAACGCTAATATCGTTGCGTTCTCTGCAAATGTTCATAGCCTCAAGCATTTCCATATTTGTTTCAGGACGAAATGCATTGTACACTTTCTGTCTGTTTATCGTGATTTTTGCAATCCCTTCAAAAAACTCAAACTTAATGTCTTTGTATTCTTTAATTGATGTCCACTTACGTGCTGCCATTGCTGTATTTTTTTTCAAAATTAATGTTTGCGAATCGATTAACACTTAAGAAATGTCATAAATCGACTCAGTTCTTTTATTTTCTCCCTATTACGGCTTTAACGAAACACTTGAACCATAGTAAAAGTTTGAATTCATGTGTCTTCCCACCATTGTTGAGATAGTTTTCTATTTCTCTTCCCGTTTCTGCGACATCCAACATCAACAACGAAATTCCATGAACGTTTTTCTGCTGAACTATTCCTTTAGAAATGAGTTGTTCCTGTAACTGCGTTAAATTCGTCTCAATTCCCCAACGTTTGGTGTAAAAGAGTACTTTTTTACTTGACATTTCTCCATTCTTGCGAAAGGAAACCGTCCAATGAAATGCTTTTCGGTAATTTACTTTTCTTTTCTCTTCGATATAGTGAACGTAAGTGAAGCTGTTCTGAAAATGAACATCAATGATGACCATTTTTACAGGATGTTGTTCCATAAAACCAAAAATACTCTTTGGTCCAAAAGTACTTTCGTCCTGCAATGCCACTATTTCTGTTTGGTGTTTTCCCCAAACAAATACAGAATGTAAAACATCTTCTGTTCGAATGAAATCTTTCCGTTTCATCACACGATTTGACAGCGCACCCGTAGTTGGTTTTGATTTATTCCAATCGAATTCTCCTCCATTTTTAAGTAAATCAGTAAAAGCAGGAATAAGAATCGTTCCTTTGGATAAACGATTTTGAAGCAGGTCAATCAATACATTTGGATCAAAAGATGTTCCTTGAGATTTGAAATACTTGGCTAGTTGACTAACATCGGAGGACAAGAAAAGTATATCATCCTCTTTTAAGTTAAATTCATTGATGAGATTTAAATACAGATGAGAATGATCTTGCATTTATTGGGCAATGAAAGTGTAAGTAATCGATCCTTCCTGAATTTTAGGTGCAGAGCTTGAATAAATGAAGCGCGACATTTTAGCGTATTTCACGGCTTGTTCGAGCATACATGCATTTGCACTTGAGCTAGAACCTACAACAGCACTAAGTACATCTCCATTTTGGTTTACTTTTATTTGCACCAATACTTTTCCGGAGGAGCCATACCCACACGTATATCCTGGATTTCGCACATACCAATTGTTGTTTTGGTGAGGAGACCTCAGATTCCATTCCACCATCACATCACCGCTATAGGCCTTATTTCCACCATTATTATTGGGTTTCGTTTTGTCAGGAATGGTCTTCGTATTCTTAGGGTCATTTTTTCGCTTATTCATTTCCTCCTCGATGCGCTTTCTTTCTGCTACACCACTGGCATCACTGAATAATTTCTTTTCAAAATCCTTCACTGACTTTTCTACGTCATCAGTCGATTGATTTTCAGACCATTTATCTTTTGATTTTTCTCTTTTATCGTTTTGGTCTCTCCCAATGTTTTTGACATCAGCAGCACTAAAGTCAGCGGGAATCTCTAGGTTTTCAGGTTTCAACTCGATATTTTCTAATGGAATTTCAATTTTTGCGCCATCGAAAAAAGAAGTGATTGGAACATATTCTGTGTATGTTTCTAGCTGAAAATAAATGAAAACACCAACATAGGCAGCGACAACGGCAATTATTCCGAAAATATGACGATCGATAAAGCTTGACAACTTACTCATGAACTTCAATCGGTTTAATTATTCGCTCTTCTGGTATATAAAAATAATGAATTTCTTCACCAAATGATAAAATTAAGATTTCATTATCAACTCTTGTAATTTGAGTATATTCTAATGGAACCAGCATTTTACCTGTTCGATCGAACATACCAAATTTCGAACCAGTTGTGACCATATAATAGTTATCTGCAAAACGGTTAACAGAACCAAAGACAAAAGGAATTATTTCTTCTCCTTTGGATGAGATAACACCTTGTAAACCTTGCTTTTCAACAATTGCTTGACCGTTCACAAAACTCTCTGCATAATCGTATGTTGGTTTTATCACTTCCTTTCCTGACAAATCAATGAATCCCCAAAGTTTACCTTTTGAGAAGGCTACTAATGCGCTGATTTCACCCAAATTTGTATAAACTGCAGGTACCACCAACTTTCCGTTTTTATCAATAATACCATATTTGCCTTTTAACATGACTATCGCACAGTTTCCTTTAAACGTTGCTTTTGAAAGATAATTTGGATAAATTTCAAATTTTGGTGCAATCGATAATTTCCCAGTGAGATCAAGGTATCCGATATAATCTTCTTGAACAATTAAAGCTCGGCCATTTTGTAAAGGACCAATTTCTTCGTAGGCTGCGACATGCGTAACCACACAATTCTTCTGCATGAGACCTAAATAATCTTCATCCTCAAAAATGAGCAAGGTATCCGAAAAGAATGAAATATTGTCGTATCCAGGTGGAACAACATACGAACCGTAGAAATCAATAAACGCTTGTTTATCTTCGATTTGAACCTTCGCCATTCCTTTTACAAAAGAATAGGCTTCACTGTATTTATGTTGAATTTTCAAGGTGCCATTGATATCGTAAAAACCATACAAATCCTCCTTTTGCGCATATAACAATCCTTCTGAAACGGGACCCAAATCATCAAAAATGCAGTCCAACACAAGATTTCCTGCACGGTCTATCATTCCTGACTTTTCATTGATTTCAACAATAGCTCTACCCGATTCAAAATCAGATGCATTATCAAACAAATAATCAATTACCAAGCGATTTCCTTTGTCGATGTAACCATACTTTCCTCCTTTCATAGCAACAGCTAATCCTTCTTTAAAGAATCCAAGGTATTCGTATTCTGCTGTAACAATTTGTTTCCCTTCAAAATTGATAAATCCATAGAATGAACCTTCTTTATAGGGTAATAACTTGTTTTTGGCAAATTCAGCGTCAGCATTCAACTCATCCATGTAAGGATAAGTTGGAAATTGTTCCTTGAATTGTTCAATTCTATTTTCAGAAAAATCAATCATAAACAATTGATAGACTTTTCTCCAAGCGTTGCCAAAATTGACGTTATCTGGATATGTTTCTATGAAGGAAGTGTATACTTCAATCGTATTTAGCGCTGTAGACAATTCGTAAATGTGATTTTCAGCCTTATTTCTGTGGGGACTATCTGGACATTTACTTAAAAATTCCAAATAAGAAGAAATTGAACCCGCTGCTGTTATTTCATCGTATTGCGCTTGATAAAATGCAGTTTGGATATCCTTGACGTACTCGCTAGTTGGATAGTTATTTAAAAAATCAGCGTAAACGGAGCTTTTGTTTGCTTTTACCGCCTCATCAACCAACATTGAATCCCGCAGATGTATTGCCTCCACCAATTCATTGGACCAAGGATGTTCTCGAATAAAAAGATCGTAAGCTTCAATCGAATTTTCCTTTTTTGCACGCAAGAAAAATCCTGAACTAATTTGTCGTTTGGTTTCAATGATAGTTAAAGAATCAACTCCAAGTAATTTGAATTTCACTCTGTCCTTTTCTTTTACAAACGTATAATTCTCTTCAGCCTTAAGAATAAACCTTTTTGCTGAATCTAATGAGTGAAAAGGATTATCTGTTCTGAAATAAATAATAGCCAATCCGTAAGATGCAGGCGATGTATTTCTTTTCAGTGATTTTTCAAAAAGATGTTTTGCTTTGAAATAATTATACTCCTGCAATGCTGCATAGCCCTTTTGAATCTTTCCTCCGAAAGAAAAATGGGCAAGAAGTACAACAAAAACAAGTGCTAAGCGCATAAAAATTTGTCTTTTGTATTGAGTGACAAAAACTGTTATTCAAAACGCAAAATGGGTATTTATGTTTCAACAATTTCCTAAAAAAAGTGTCAAAAAAAAAGCCTCCTATCATTTGATAGAAGGCTAACTATTTTTATAGATGAAATTATTTCATCGTACGTCCGTAACGAGTTTTGAATTTATCGATACGTCCAGCTGTATCAACGAATTGAACGATACCAGTAAAGAATGGGTGTGATTTGTGGGAAATATCCAACTTCACAAGAGGATATTCATTTCCATCCTCCCAAACAATAGTTTCACTTGTTGTCGCACATGATGGACAAACAAAAGAATATTCGTTCGACATATCTTTAAAAACTACCATTCTGTAATCTTCAGGATGTATTTCTTTTCTCATTTTTCGCGTATTAAATGCTCTGTTATTCTCAATCGGAGTGCAAATTTAAACAAACTTTTTAAAAACAAAGCTTTTTCTTTTAAAATATTGCTGAAAGGTTTTCGTTATTTTTGTCAGACAGACTTTTATGATAAAAACTTTTAAATTATTCAGCTTCTTTTTTCTCTTGGTTTTAATTGGATTCACATCTAGTTGCAAGAAACCTGTGTTTCTGTCTAAAGGCAATCTATCCTTTTCCAAAGATACGGTAGTTTTTGATACAGTTTTCACTACAATTGGTTCTACGACGCAACAATTCAAAATTTATAACAACGAAAACAAAACCGTTCTTATTGAAGATATTCAATTGATGGGTGGCGAAAATTCTCCATTTCGAATTAATGTTGATGGGGTGCCTGGACTAACAATGGCGGATATAGAGCTTGAAGGAAACGATAGCCTTTTTGCTTTTGTTGAAGTAACCCTAGATGTAAACGGACAAAATTTACCCATGGTTATTGAAGATTCCATTCGATTTAGAACCAACGGAAAAGATCAATATGTCATTCTAGCCGCTTGGGGTCAAGACATGTATTATCATTATTCTAATTTTCAAAATGAACAATTCGATTTAAATGAAGGTACATGGCCAAATGATAAACCGCATGTAATTTACGGCGCAGCAGTGGTAGATTCAGCTAAAACGCTGAATATTCAACCAAACACATCGATTTACATGCATAAAAATGCCATTTTGTATGTGTACAAAGGAACCTTGAATATAAATGGAACAAAGGACAACGAAGTAATCATTCAAGGTGATCGTTTAGAAGCTGATTACGATGACGTAACGGGTCAATTTTATGGAGTTTATTTCCAAGAAGCGCGACCTT
Organism: Crocinitomicaceae bacterium; assembly: GCA_021740745.1. Classification (GTDB taxonomy): domain Bacteria; phylum Bacteroidota; class Bacteroidia; order Flavobacteriales_D; family Crocinitomicaceae; genus M0103. Next base: position 48,110 of record JAIOZF010000009.1, read on the forward strand.
CGGCAATCGATTATGCCATTATAAAAAATGGGATTTCTGGAGTTCATTTATTTTCTAAAGACCAATCATTTGCTAGTTCTTACACGTTGAAATTAACGAATACGAAAATTAGTAATCAAGCGCGCTATGGTGTGTTTATCTATTCTGGCGCCCGTGTGAAAGCAGAGAATTGTATTATCAGTAAAAACGGCACCCATGCTCTCTTAGTCCTTGAAGGTGGCGATTTCAATTTCAATCACTGTGATTTATTGGGGTATGGAACTTCACAATCTCCAGCAGTTGGAATAAGTAATTTTTACAACGATTATGCTAATGGCACCCAAAATATAGGCTCCATTAATGAAGGCGTGATTTATAACAGCATTATTTATGGTGGACAAATAAGTGAAATAGCCTTTGATACAATTCCAGACGCCATGGTCACATTAAGTTTTGATATTAAAAACTGTTTGATAAAAAGAGAACCCGTTTCGACGAGCAATTATTACTCAAACATTTTTTGGAACAATAATCCACTATTTACCTCTGTTACAAACGATGATTATTCGTTTGCTGCTGGATCTGTATTGAATTCAAATGGATTTGTTACATCAGTAGACATGGATATAAATGGAATTGGCCGAGGTATTCCACCTGACATTGGTGCAATTGAAACACCATAAAAAATAGTAGACACAAAAAAAGGAGGGACTTCCCTCCTTTCTTCGCTTAAAATCTATTGTTATTGAATCACAATCTTTTGAATTCGTTGTACATCTGTATTTCCGATACGGATAATATAAGTTGCTGGAGCTAATCCATTCACATCAAAGCTTTTTTCCATTGCACCGTTTGTTATGTTTTCATTTGCAGAGCGAACAACTCGTCCGTTCATTTCAAATAATTCTACACTTACTGGTCCATCGAAATTCACTGCTTTCATTGCCATGTTCAATTGTCCATCATTTACAAACGCAACTAAATCAGCATTGTTAAATTGAGCTTGTGGAGAATTAGCCATTTGCAACAAGCTGAATGAGTAGATTCTTGTTTTTCTTGAACCACCTGATCCAATGTATTCACCAGTAACCCAAAAAGTATAACCATCTGGGTCTAACGACATGTGTGAATAATCACCAAAACGATTCCCACCTGATTGAGCAGCAGTTCCTGCCATTGCAATTTGCTCTTGCAAGTACATTTGACCTGGATTCTGAATCGCATAACGACCAGTATATGCTAAACTTGGGAAGTTATTTGTTCCCGACAAGTTGTAAGCTAATGCAATGTTCTTATCCATGTCCATCGCCATTGTTCCGATAAAACGACTTGCACCATCGGCTGGAGCATATGTTCCTTCTTGAAAAACAGAGAATTGAGCAGTTGTTTCATCTTGACGTAATTCATACCATCTGATACCACCGGTATTTGCATTGTCCACATCAACAATATTACAAAGCGTAACAGTGTTGAATCCTGGCCAGCGCATGTATTGCGCACGGTAGTTAAAAATAGAAGATATTGCATCCAATTTTTGAGATGAATTTTTCTGAGTGATATCATTCCAATTGGTTGTAAACACAGAATTGAATGCTGCTGGATACAAGGTTTGGTGTAAAGTAATTGTTGAGTTCGAAGGCGTAACCCAGTCTACGGCCATTTTTAAGATTCTGATTTGATCTTGTGAGACTCCGTTCCAAGAATCATCTTGAAAATAGAACATGTAATTTGGAGTGCCGTATGGAGGAAGTGGTCCATCCGCATCAGCTGGAAGCACACTCTTAAATCCATAATGTGTAGCCATTGAAGGTAGATTCAAACCAATCATGGCTGCAGATGCATCACCCACCAGCATTTTCGATCTATCAAATGCGACAGCATTTTTTTGATTCGTATTCGAAGTCATGTAATATCCATCCGACCAAATAGAGAATTTTGGATAATCTGGAAAAGTTGGCATCGAATATTGATACGTGTAATAGGTGCCAGTTGGATCAGGAGTTGTTGATACGGCAAATAGAATTTTATTTCCTGAAATTTGGAACTGTGTGATTACCCAACGATCAGCGTGGCGATCATACATGACAATTGGATCACCATCATTTGTACTTCCAGCCCAAAGCGAACTCAAGTTTAGGGAATTCGTTAAACCAACACCATTTTTATCATACACTCTGTATTTCGTGTTTACGGCTTGAACATAATGATTAGGCCCTGCTGCTCCTGATGGATCTGGTGGAAAAGCTCCAGTTTGACCGTCCCAACTTTTAAGAGGTGCTTTATTGATATCTGTTCCAAATGATTCTTGAATAAGTGGATCTTTCCCAAGCGGCAAGGCATTTTCATTGACAGCTTCTGGTCGCACACGGTTTTGACGAAGCGCGTGATCTTTTGCTATTTCATTTGATTTTTCTTCTGCGGCTGGTAGGTCTTTCAAGGGAATTGAAACTCCTAAGTACTCTCCTTTGCGATAAGTAATCTCTTCATTGTTAATTTCCTGCTGCGCATTCCCACTGAAGTAGAGTGTGCAAATTGAGAAAATAAGTAGTGTTTTTTTCATAGTCTAGCATTTTTACAAATTTGGGATAAAAAAAAAGCTTTTCCTAACAAAAGTTGTTAGGTCTTAAACAAAAAAAGCTCCCAGAGGGAGCCTTCATATTTTAATTGAACGAATTATGCATTCATTAAGTTCATATTATCAAGAACGTCCATTACACCTTTAACAGCTTCAGCAGATTCTTTTAATAATTCTTTTTCAGCATCGTTCAAATCTAATTCAATGATTTTTTCGATTCCGTTTTTACCTAGCACAACTGGAACACCAATGTAGATGTCTTTTAAACCATATTCACCTTGCAACCAAGCGCAAACTGGGAAAATACGTTTTTGATCACGAACAACCGCTTCAACCATTTGAGCAGCAGCAGCACCTGGTGCATACCAAGCTGAAGTACCCAATAATTTAACGATTTCACCACCACCAAACTTCGTTCTTTCGATGATTTCATCTAATTTCTCAGCAGAAATTAATTCAGTAACTGGAATACCAGAAACAGTTGTATAACGAGGAAGTGGAACCATTGTATCTCCATGTCCACCCATCAATACTGCTTGGATATCTTTCGGAGAAACATTCAATTCAAGTGCTAAGAAAGAACGGTAACGAGCAGTGTCTAATACACCAGCCATACCAAATACTTTACGTGAATCAACTTTCGCAGCCAAAAATGAACAATAAGTCATTACGTCTAATGGATTAGATACAATAATGATGATTGCATTTGGAGAATATTTAACGATATTTTCAGTAACCGTTTTTACGATTCCTGCGTTCGTAGCGATTAAATCGTCACGAGACATTCCTGGCTTACGCGGCAAACCTGAAGTGATTACCACTACATCAGAATCAGCAGTTTTTGAATAATCATTTGTAGATCCGATCGTTCGTGAATCATACAAATTAATTGGAGAAGTCTCCCAAATATCCAATGCTTTTCCTTCAGCAAATCCTTCTTTGATGTCTAACAAAACGATTTCGTTTGCTATCTCTCTGTGCGCTAACACGTCCGCACATGTTGCGCCAACGTTACCTGCACCTACTACAGTTACTTTCATTGTATTTCGATTAATTATTTATTCTTTGAAATTGACGATGGCGAAATTAACACTTTTGTGAAATAAATCCTTTTATTTGCGATGAAATCTTAGTGAATAAGAAATATTTTTTTGAACAAGGCAACCGCTATAAGGACCTTGCGTCTTTCAAACGAAACTGAAGTGGAAAACAAAGAACAATTAAAAGCTATTATAGATGGCTGCTTGCAGAACGATCGCCGTTCACAAGAGCAATTGTTCAAACTTTTCTACGGTAAGATGTTACCTGTTTGTATACGATACGTGAGTGATCGTGATACTGCACAGGAAGTATTACAAGAAGGTTTCATTAAGATCTTTGAAAAACTGGGAGCATTTGATCACAAAGGATCTTTTGAAGGTTGGATACGTAGAATTGTTGCAAACACTGCAATTGACGCTATTCGAAAATCAAAAAAAGACCCGTATCGAACCGACAATGACAACGATTTTAAAATTGGCGCTGAAGATTTGATGGTTGATCGAGAAGAAATGGAAACGTTGGACTTAAAAGCCCAGGTTGCCATGGAGGCGGTGCAAAAATTATCTCCTGCCTATCGCGCAGTCTTTAATTTATATGTGCTTGAAGAATACTCCCACAAAGAAATAGGTGCCATTTTAGGTATTAGCGAAGGAACGTCTAAATCGAACTTAGCGAAAGCCAAAATGAACCTGCAAAAAATATTGAGTGAAAAATTCATGAAGATAGATTGACATGAAAATAAATGTAGAAAATAGTATTAAAAAAGGCATAGAAGGTTACGAAGTTCCTTTCGATCCGAAAGCTTGGAAAGCGATGAGCAAGCGTTTAGATCAAGCGATGCCTGTGCAACCAAAATCTAACCTTAAATGGTATTTAGGTGGCGCAGCTATTGTTGCGGCTATCGCCTCTTCATTGTTCTTTATAAACGGTAAAAATACACCTGAGAAACAAACAACTAAGCAAACGTTGATAGAAGAAAAATCTTCGTCAGTTTATTCCAACGAAAACATAAATCAAGAATCAACAACCTCTTTAGCTGATCAAAATGCAGCAGTTGGTCAAACAAATACAGCACCAACTGGTGAAATTAATGCTAACAATGCAGTTGGAAACGGGAATAGTCAAACTTCGAATGCGAATACTCCATCTGATTTAAAAACGAATTCAAATTCAACGACTTATCAATCAGGTATTTCTGGGAATAACGGAACGCCAGTAACTGAGCCAGTTCAACCTTCAAAAGATGTTTCTGTTGCTGAGATTAGCAATATGTGTAAGAATGAGAATGTTGTTATTGAAAATAAAAATGACATTTCAATACACATCATTGATCCATCAGGAAACAAAAAAAGCATAAAAGCGAAATCGTCACTTTCACTTGAAGGTACAGAAGAAGGTAAATACCATGTTGTGTATTTTGCGAACGATAAAATGGTTGAGATTGAATCCTTCAATGTGATGGCTGGACCAAGCGCTGAGTTTTCATACTATGGTGTTGATGAACTTGAAAATGGTATTCCAACAATCTCTTTGAAATCAAATGCAATTGGCACAGATTACGAATGGAAATTGGAAGGAAGGAAAGCAATTCAATCTGGTAAAGAAGCAAAAGCGCATTTCTTTAACAAAGGAAAATATGATGTTACACACATCGTAACAAGTTCGAATGGTTGTAAAACTTCAGAGACAAAGACAATCACTGTTGACCAAGAATACAACTTATTAGCGATGAATGCTTTCACTCCGGAATCATACATAACAGCGAAACAGACATTTATGCCACGCGCTTTGGTAGATCGTAGTACAGATTTTACTCTTGTGATTTTCGATCAATCTGGAGCTGTAGTTTTTGAAACAAACGATGCAACAAATGCTTGGAACGGAATTGATAAACGAAACGGTCAAATGGTTGAAGCCAATAAGACATTCGTTTGGAAAGTGACACTTAAAAATCCTTTAGACGGCGAGAAACCTGTTTATCAAGGCACTGTCGTAAGACAACAATAAAAAGGGCCACTGCACTTTACTTATTAAAAAGTAAAAAGAGACTTCGGTCTCTTTTTTTATGCTTTAAAACTTCAAATTTGGATTCTTTTCTAAAAATTCTTTCTTGCGAAGAACTAGTTGCTCTTGAAATTTTATCGATTCTTCACTTTCAGGGTGCAAGGCTAAATGATGTTCTGATCGCTTAATTGATAAATAGGTATTTGCTATTACATCTGTTTGAACAGTGAAAAGAGATTTTGATAGTTTTTCCCAAATGTATTGAATTGCCAATTCGTTGGGATGAACCAAATCTTCTTTAAAATAACGGTAGTCACGTAATTCATCGATGACGATTTCATAGGATGGAAAATAGAAACAATTTTCTTGCTTCACCAAATCATGAACTAGTTGGATTAAAATTGACTTGCTATGATTGTTCTCAATAATTCCATCTTTAATTTGTCGAACGGGACTAACAGTGAAAAACACCTTCAACAAAGGATTAAAAGCTTTAAGTAAATTCAAGGTATATTGCCATTGATGAAGCATTTCAGCAGAAGTAGTTAATTCCTTTTGAAACAAACTCGATGGCATTTTGTGGCAATTACCAACTGCGATATTTAATTCCTGATGCACATAGGCATGGGCAGTTCCAAAAGTAATGAAAAGATACTCTGCATTTCGAAGGCGCTCCTTCCAAGCAGCTCTTGTATCATTTAATTGACTCGAAAGTTCAGCCAAAGACATAGCATATTTTTTTGCCCCAGCATCCCACGACAGAAAAACATCTTTTCGATTTAGGATGCGTTCAGTTTCTATACCTTGGATGGTTTCATCAATGAATCTTGCTAGCACCGTTGGATGAAAAATTGTTCCGAAGGGATTTGCATCCACATTAAAACCATTCTCATGAAAGCGCTCGCTGATGTCATCTGAAAAACAACTCCCTAAAAACAGGATTTGCTGCGTATGATCAATCTTAGACGAGTATTCAGGAATTTCAAACGATAAAGTATGCATGTACTTAGGAATTCATCAGATTTTTAGCATTCAAAATTGCTGCATCACTGATTTCTTCGCCACTCATTAAACGCGCAACTTCATGAATATGATCCTCTTCATTCAATAAACGAACAGAGGTTAAAGTTCTATCATTTACGAGGTTTTTCTCGACTTTGAAATGGTGTTTCGCTTTTGCAGCAACTTGCGGTAAATGCGTAATCGCTAATAATTGCACTTGATTCGACATTTTATCGAGCAAAGTTCCAATTTTTTGCGCCACTTCCCCAGAAACACCTGTATCAATTTCATCAAACAACACCGTTGGCAATTGTTTTTTCTCTGAGATTAATTTTTGTAGAGCAAGCATTACGCGTGATAATTCTCCCCCACTCGCTGCCTTTTCAATCGCAATTGGCTCCATTCCTTTGTTTGCCGAAAATAACATCACAATATCTGTTATTCCAGTTGCGGAAATATCTTCCTTCTTTGTCAAGTGAAAATTAAAACGTGTATCCACTAATTTTAAATCACTCAACAAGGACTGTATATTCCCTTCAATTTCAGCAATCTTTGCAATTCTGCCTTCGTGTAAGTGATTTCCAGCATCAATTAAACGCTTGTGAAGTGCATTTACTTCAAGTTCTAAGGCATCGATTCGTTGTTCAATTTTTTCCGTTCCTTCAATACTTTGACTGAATGATTCGAACAATTCAATTAATTCTCGTTGCTCATTCACATTGTGCTTACGCAACAAGTGATTGTATTTATCTAAACGCTGTGTTAGTTCATCCAGTTTTGCGGGATCAATATCAACAGCATCCAATTTTCTATATACATCGCTATCTAATTCCTTTAATTCCACTAAAACAGAATTAATTCGCTTGAAATAATCCTCTAAATCCGAATCAAAATGCTTGATTTTATCCAAATTTGATTTTAATTCAGCTAGACTTGACAATACACCTTGATCCGAAGAAAGCCGGTCATTTAGCGACGCCAATACAATTTTTATATCATTTGAATTTTCAATAAGATTAAAATCTCTTTCCATTTCAGAAAAATTCACCTTCATCAAATTCAATTCGTCTAATTCTTGTAATTGAAACTGATTGTAATCCTTTTGTTTGAGCAATTCGGCTAAATCTGCCTTCAATTTCTTTAAATCGTTGTGCTTCGATTTATGTTCAGCGTATAAATGACCATAAACCTCCCGCTCTGACATTAAACCAGAAAGAACATCAAGAACATCCAATTGAAACTGTTTGCTCTTTAATTCAAGCGTATTGTACTGTGAATGGATATACACCAAGCGACTGGTAAGTTCTTTTAAGATATTTAGTTGAACTGGAG